>NZ_RKHK01000001.1:2911856-3235396 GCF_003752405.1 Bogoriella caseilytica
GCATGAGCGAGCGCACGACACCGCAGGGTGTGGAACGTCTAGCCCAGCGACTCTTCGCGGCCGGATCGGCCGACCGCATGGTTGCTCTGCACTTGCCGGGTGCCCGCGAGTTCATGCATCTCGACACGGTCATGACGATGGTCGATGAACGATCCTTCATCGAGTACGCCGGCCTGGGGGATCTGCCGTCCTACACGATCACCCCGCGCGGCAGCGGCGAGCAGGTCGAGCTCGACATCGCCGATCACCGACCGGGGCGCGCGCACCATGCCATTGCGGATGCCCTGGGGGTGGACGGGCTGCGCATCCTGACCGCGCAGCAGGATGTGCACTCCGCGGCACGCGAACAGTGGGACGACGGGTGCAACGCCCTGGCGATCGCGCCGGGCGCGGTGATCACCTACGACCGCACTCCCACCTCGAACGCCTACCTGCGCGAGTCCGGCATCGAGGTCATCGAGATGCCCGGCGCGGAGCTGGGCCGAGGCCGTGGCGGCCCACGTTGTATGAGCTGCCCGGTGGTACGCGATGCGACATGAGTGCCCGGCTGCCGTCGATGCGCGGCACACTAGTCTGCGGCCCACCCCGGGCCCCGGAGGAAAGGACCGAGTAGTGACTGACATTCTCGACGAGCTCCAATGGCGGGGACTGGTAGCCCAGTCCACCGACATCGATGCGTTACGTGAGGCGCTCACCCAGGGGCCGGTCACTTACTACGCCGGCTTCGACCCCACCGCTCCGAGCCTGCACCACGGTCACCTCGTCCAGCTCGTCCTCATGCGTCACCTCCAGAACGCGGGACACCGGCCGCTGGCCCTGGTCGGTGGTGCTACCGGGATGATCGGCGACCCGAGGGAGTCCGGGGAGCGGACCCTGAACAGCCGGGAGACGGTGGCCGAGTGGACCGAGCGCCTGCGCGGCCAGATCGAACGCTTCCTCGACTTCGAGGGCCCAGCGGCAGCGGAACTGGTCAACAACCTCGACTGGACCGAGAGCCTCTCGACCATCGACTTCCTGCGCGAGGTCGGCAAGCACTTTCGCCTGGGGACCATGCTCTCCAAGGACATCGTCGCTCGGCGTCTGAGCTCAGCCGAGGGCATCTCCTTCACCGAGTTCAGCTACCAGGTGCTGCAAGGGATGGACTACCTGGAACTGCATCGCCGGAAGGACTGCACGCTGCAGACCGGGGGCAACGACCAGTGGGGCAATCTCCTCGCGGGCGTCGAGCTGATCCGCAAGGCGGATGGCCACGCCGCTCATGCCCTCACCACACCGTTGATCACCAAGGCGGACGGGACCAAGTTCGGCAAGACCGAGGGCGGTGCGGTCTGGCTCGCGCCGGACATGATGAGTCCGTACGCCTTCTACCAGTTCTGGCTCAACACCGACGACGCAGACGTGGTGCGCTACCTCAAGGTCTTCACGTTCCGGAGCCGAGGGGAGATCGCCGAACTCGAGCAGGCGGTGGTGGACCGTCCCCAGGCACGAGCCGCGCAGCGCGCACTCGCTGAGGACGTCACCACGCTGGTGCATGGCGCCGAGGCCACCGAGAGAGTTCGGCAGGCCTCCCAGGCGCTCTTCGGACGGGAGGAGCTCCGCGAGCTCGACGCCACCACGCTGGGTGATGCGGTGGCCGAGCTCCCGTCGGCACCGGGCACTGTCGGGCAGAGCGCGGTGGCGGACTTGCTGGTGGCCACCGGGTTGGAGAAGGGACGCAATGCCGCCAAGCGGACCCTGGGCTCCGGCGGTGTGTACCTCAACAACGAGAAGGTCGAGGATGACGAGCGGATCCTCGCCGCAGAGGATGTTCTCCCGGGCAACGTTGCGCTCCTGCGCAAAGGACGGCGGAATCTCGCGGTCGTGGCGGTGCAGTAGACGTGGCCAGCGGGCGCCGCGAGCCCTCCGGGGCGCCCGCTGTGCGTCACGTCTCAACAACGTGACGTGCGCCCGCCGCAGAGCATCACATGCTGCGTCTGGGGGTATCGCCGCAGGTCAGAGCATCGAGAAGCGCCCACAGAGGCGAGAAAGGGTCTCGGACCTGGAGTTGACGGCGTGGGTGCCGAGCCGTAATGTCTTCCTTGTCGCCAGGGAGGCACGGACAAGAGCTGAGATGCTCCAGGACGGTCCCGAGCGAACACCCCAGGACTGAGAACCGGCAGGATGTCGGCCTTGCTCAGACGCTGGAAGACTTCCCCGGATGTGCCAGGGTTAAACCCTGGTGCATCGGTGTGTGTCTGTTTCTTGAGAACTCAACAGTGTGCCAAGTTTTTTTGATGCCAATTTTTTGTGCGCGTTCATCTGCTTTGGTGGGTGTTCGTGTTTTTTGGTTTGATGCGCCGTGCCCGGCCTCGTTTCGGGTGTGGTGTGTTGAGCTGGGTTTGTTCTTCGTATTGAAGATGCGCAGGCTCTCTTTTGGGGGTTTGTGGTGTTTTATTATTCGGAGAGTTTGATCCTGGCTCAGGACGAACGCTGGCGGCGTGCTTAACACATGCAAGTCGAACGATGATGCCCAGCTTGCTGGGTGGATTAGTGGCGAACGGGTGAGTAACACGTGAGTAACCTGCCCCTGACTTCGGGATAAGCGCTGGAAACGGCGTCTAATACCGGATACGACCTACCTCCGCATGGTGTGTGGGTGGAAAGCTTGATGCGGTTGGGGATGGGCTCGCGGCCTATCAGCTTGTTGGTGGGGTGAAGGCCTACCAAGGCGACGACGGGTAGCCGGCCTGAGAGGGTGTCCGGCCACACTGGGACTGAGACACGGCCCAGACTCCTACGGGAGGCAGCAGTGGGGAATATTGCACAATGGGCGCAAGCCTGATGCAGCGACGCCGCGTGAGGGATGACGGCCTTCGGGTTGTAAACCTCTTTCAGTAGGGAACAAGCCTTCGGGTGAGGGTACCTGCAGAAGAAGCGCCGGCTAACTACGTGCCAGCAGCCGCGGTAATACGTAGGGCGCAAGCGTTGTCCGGAATTATTGGGCGTAAAGAGCTCGTAGGCGGCTTGTCGCGTCTGCTGTGAAAACCCGGGGCTCAACCCCGGGCCTGCAGTGGGTACGGGCAGGCTAGAGTGCGGTAGGGGAGACTGGAATTCCTGGTGTAGCGGTGGAATGCGCAGATATCAGGAGGAACACCGATGGCGAAGGCAGGTCTCTGGGCCGTTACTGACGCTGAGGAGCGAAAGCATGGGGAGCGAACAGGATTAGATACCCTGGTAGTCCATGCCGTAAACGTTGGGCACTAGGTGTGGGGTCTGTTTCCACGGAGTCCGCGCCGTAGCTAACGCATTAAGTGCCCCGCCTGGGGAGTACGGCCGCAAGGCTAAAACTCAAAGGAATTGACGGGGGCCCGCACAAGCGGCGGAGCATGCGGATTAATTCGATGCAACGCGAAGAACCTTACCAAGGCTTGACATAACCTGGAAGCATTCAGAGATGGGTGTGCCTTTACGGGCCGGGTTACAGGTGGTGCATGGTTGTCGTCAGCTCGTGTCGTGAGATGTTGGGTTAAGTCCCGCAACGAGCGCAACCCTTGTCCTGTGTTGCCAGCACGTAGTGGTGGGGACTCATGGGAGACTGCCGGGGTCAACTCGGAGGAAGGTGGGGATGACGTCAAATCATCATGCCCCTTATGTCTTGGGCTTCACGCATGCTACAATGGCCGGTACAAAGGGCTGCGATACCGCGAGGTGGAGCGAATCCCAAAAAGCCGGTCTCAGTTCGGATCAGGGTCTGCAACTCGACCCTGTGAAGTCGGAGTCGCTAGTAATCGCAGATCAGCAACGCTGCGGTGAATACGTTCTCGGGCCTTGTACACACCGCCCGTCACGTCACGAAAGTCGGTAACACCCGAAGCTCATGGCCCAACCGGTTCTTCCGGGGGGAGTGGTCGAAGGTGGGACTGGCGATTGGGACGAAGTCGTAACAAGGTAGCCGTACCGGAAGGTGCGGCTGGATCACCTCCTTTCTAAGGAGCATTTGATACACCACGTGGTAGCGGCCTGCATGATGCGGGTTGTGAGTTGTGGTGGTGCTCATGGGTGGAACATCAAAGAAGCGTTCCTGTTGTCTGCCGGTTTGTATGACTGGTGGGTGGTGGGATGGCATGCTGTTGGGTCCTGAGGGAACAGGCCTGGCGCTTCGACGGTCTCTCTGATGGGGGGCTGGTGGGGTGTTGGGGGTTTCTTCGTGAGGCCGCCCGGGTCCTTGCTGCCGTTGTGGTGGTGGGGGACGGTGTTGGTGTGTTGTTTGAGAACTGTACAGTGGACGCGAGCATCTGAAACAAAAATTGACATGAGCCTTTGGTTTGTGTGTTTTGTTTCGAGTTTTAGCTGATTCTTTTCGATTTTTTTGTCTTGGTTGTAAGTTATTAAGAGCGTTCGGTGGATGCCTTGGCACCAGGAGCCGAAGAAGGACGTTGTAGCCTGCGATAAGCCTCGGGGAGCTGGCAAACGAGCTGTGATCCGAGGGTGTCCGAATGGGGGAACCCGGCCTCAGTCATGTGGGGTCACTCGCATCTGAATGTATAGGGTGTGTAGAGGGAACGCGGGGAAGTGAAACATCTCAGTACCCGCAGGAAGAGATATTCCGTGAGTAGTGGCGAGCGAAAGCGGATCAGGCTAAACCGTATGCGTGGACAAGCCGGCAGGCGTTGCGTGTGCGGGGTTGTGGGACCTTATCGACTGATCTCTGCCGAGATCGGTGAGGTGATGTGTCGTGGTGTAGTCGAACTGGCTGGGAAGCTGGACCGTAGTGGGTGATAGTCCCGTAGACGAAACATCGCGCGCGCCTTTGGTGGGGCACCCGAGTAGCACCGGGCCCGTGAAATCCGGTGTGAATCTGCACAGACCACTGTGTAAGCCTAAATACTACCTGGTGACCGATAGCGGACAAGTACCGTGAGGGAAAGGTGAAAAGTACCCCGGGAGGGGAGTGAAATAGTACCTGAAACCGTGCGCTTACAATCCGTCAGAGCCTCCCTAGTTGGGGTGATGGCGTGCCTTTTGAAGAATGAGCCTGCGAGTTAGTGGCGCGTGGCGAGGTTAACCCGTGTGGGGAAGCCGTAGCGAAAGCGAGTCCGAAGAGGGCGATTGAGTCGCGCGTTCTAGACCCGAAGCGGAGTGATCTACCCATGGTCAGGTTGAAGCACGTGTAAGAGCGTGTGGAGGACCGAACCCACTTAGGTTGAAAACTGAGGGGATGAACTGTGGGTAGGGGTGAAAGGCCAATCAAACTCCGTGATAGCTGGTTCTCCCCGAAATGCATTTAGGTGCAGCGTCGCGTGTTTCCTGCTGGAGGTAGAGCTACTGGATGGCCGATGGGCCCAACCCGGTTACTGACGTCAACCAAACTCCGAATGCCAGCAGGGTAGAGCGTGGCAGTGAGACTGCGGGCGATAAGGTTCGTAGTCGAGAGGGAAACAGCCCAGATCACCGGCTAAGGCCCCTAAGCGTGTGCTAAGTGGGAAAGGATGTGGAGTTGCGAAGACAACCAGGAGGTTGGCTTAGAAGCAGCCACCCTTGAAAGAGTGCGTAATAGCTCACTGGTCAAGTGATTCCGCGCCGACAATTTAGCGGGGCTCAAGCACACCGCCGAAGCCGTGGCAACCATGCGATACCCTCGTGCGACCTCCTTGAGGGGTTGTGTGCAGGGGTGTGGTTGGGTAGGGGAGCGTCGTGCCGACGAAGAAGCCGCAGCGTGAGCTAGTGGTGGAGACGGCACGAGTGAGAATGCAGGCATGAGTAGCGAATGACGGGTGAGAATCCCGTCCGCCGATTGACCAAGGGTTCCAGGGCCAGGCTCATCCGCCCTGGGTAAGTCGGGACCTAAGGCGAGGCCGACAGGCGTAGTCGATGGACAACGGGTTGATATTCCCGTACCGGCGAAGGACCGCCCATACCGAGCCCGGTGATGCTAACCACCCGATCCAGCCGCCGTTGTCTCCTTCGGGAGACTGGTGGTTGGTGAGCGTGGGACCCGAACCGGTAGTAGGTAAGCGTGAGGGGTGACGCAGACAGGTAGCCACCGCGTACCTAGTGGCTTGGTACGTCCAAGGGAGCAGCCCGATCCGTAGGCAAATCCGCGGATCACGAGGGTCAGACCCGATGGTGACACCACTTGATGGTGGAAGCAGGGTGATCCTATGCTGCCGAGAAAAGCCTCGACGCGAGGTCCTAGCCGCCCGTACCCCAAACCGACACAGGTGGTCAGGCAGAGTATGCCAAGGCGATCGAGAGAATCGTGGTGAAGGAACTCGGCAAAATGCCCCCGTAACTTCGGGAGAAGGGGGGCCTACCACTTGAAGCCCTATACGGGCTAGGGTGTGTAGGCCGCAGAGACCAGGGAGAAGCGACTGTTTACTAAAAACACAGGTCCGTGCGAAGTCGCAAGACGATGTATACGGACTGACGCCTGCCCGGTGCTGGAAGGTTAAGAGGACCTGTTAGCCAGCCTTTGGTTGGCGAAGCGGTGAATTTAAGCCCCAGTAAACGGCGGTGGTAACTATAACCATCCTAAGGTAGCGAAATTCCTTGTCGGGTAAGTTCCGACCTGCACGAATGGCGTAACGACTTCTCCGCTGTCTCCACCACGAACTCGGCGAAATTGCAGTACGAGTAAAGATGCTCGTTTCGCGCAGCAGGACGGAAAGACCCCGGGACCTTTACTATAGCTTGGTATTGGTGCTCGATGCGGCTTGTGTAGGATAGGTGGGAGACTGTGAAGCATCCGCGCCAGCGGGTGTGGAGTCATCGTTGAAATACCACTCTGGTCGTATTGCGCATCTAACCTCGGACCATGATCTGGTTCAGGGACAGTGCCTGGTGGGTAGTTTAACTGGGGCGGTTGCCTCCCAAAGAGTAACGGAGGCGCTCAAAGGTTCCCTCAGCCTGGTTGGCAATCAGGTGTCGAGTGCAAGTGCACAAGGGAGCTTGACTGCGAGACTGACGGGTCGAGCAGGGACGAAAGTCGGAACTAGTGATCCGGCCATGGCTTGTGGAAGCGTGGTCGCTCAACGGATAAAAGGTACCCCGGGGATAACAGGCTGATCTTCCCCAAGAGTCCATATCGACGGGATGGTTTGGCACCTCGATGTCGGCTCGTCGCATCCTGGGGCTGGAGTTGGTCCCAAGGGTTGGGCTGTTCGCCCATTAAAGCGGCACGCGAGCTGGGTTTAGAACGTCGTGAGACAGTTCGGTCCCTATCCGCTGCGCGCGCAGGAAACTTGAGAAGGGCTGTCCCTAGTACGAGAGGACCGGGACGGACGAACCTCTGGTGTGCCAGTCGTACCGCCAGGTGCGTGGCTGGTTGGCTACGTTCGGAAGGGATAACCGCTGAAAGCATCTAAGCGGGAAGCCTGCTTCAAGATGAGGTTTCCATCCCACATTGTGGGGAGAGGCCCCCAGCAGACCACTGGGTTGATAGGCCGGATGTGGAAGCACCGCAAGGTGTGGAGCTGACCGGTACTAATTGGCCGAAGACTTACCACCAACACCCATTGTGGTAAGGCAACACTAACGAGAACGAATCTGCGAAAAACGCACGCGTCCACTGTACGGTTCCCGGGCAACACACCCCGGCACAACACCGACAACACACACCAAGCATCCAGACCACACACACACCACGTGGCCCGGACGCCCAGGTGAAGTGTTGACACGGAGTTGACAGCCGTAGCGGCCAAAAAAGCCCGAAATCTGTTTCGGTGGTCATAGCGAGGCGGGAAACACCCAGTATCCATTCCGAACCTGGTAGTTAAGCCCCTCAGCGCCGATGGTACTGCACTGGAGACGGTGTGGGAGAGCAGGACGCCGCCGAACTTCACTTACAGCGAGAGCCCCGACCCCACGGTCGGGGCTCTCGCCATTCCCAGGCACATTCTTGGTGACGACACACGATTGTGGTCAAATGTGTCGCTTTGACGCGTACATGAGTGTCTCCGCGGCGGCGCCTTGTACGGGTATCCGTGTTCTGTCGAGCGCCGGCGAGCCCGCGGGGCGGGTTGGAGCTCCCTCGTCCTATCGCCAGGCTGCTGTCCTGCCGGAGTTCTCCGGTTTCTCGGGACCTGGCGCTGTCACGTCTCGAGGAGAGCCTGAACCGGTAGTTCTGGTCAGGCTCCGCCATGAGCGGTCTGCTCACCTGACTACGATGGAGGGAAGCTGCCGGGGTGTCGATCGTGCAGTCGGATTTCTGAACAGTGAGAGGACCGTCCCGCATGAACAACGAACGCCGCTCAGGTGACAGGCGCGGGTACCAGCCGTCGAGGCGGCCCGACTCATGGCGCACCCCAGGCGCGGGCTCTCGCGGATCCGGTGGGTCCGGTAGCGAACGCGGCGAGCGTCCGGCGCAGGTGCGCGGTCGCCAGGATGATCGGCGCCAGGATGATCGCCCGCGCCGCGATCCCGGGCCGGAGATCCCGGACGAGATCACGGCGTCCATGCTCGACCGTGAGGTGCAGCGTGCGTTGCGCGGGCTGGGGGAGGGAAACGCCGAAGCCACGGCCCGGCACCTCGTCATGGCAGGCCAGTTGCTCGATGAAGAGCCGGAAGCGGCGTACACCCATGCGAAGGCCGCCTTCTCCCGGGCAGCGCGTGTCGACGTGGTCCGTGAGGCGGTGGGTATCGCCGCCTACCGCACCGGGCGTTTCGCCGAGGCGTTGCGGGAACTGCGGGCTCTTCGCCGCATGAGCGGGCGCCAGGACCTACGCCACCTCGAGGCGGACTGTCTGCGCGGGCTGCAACGCCCGGATGACGCCCTCGACGTCATCAAGGACACCGACACCTCCACCCTCGATCTCGAGACGCGGCTGGAGCTCATTCTCATCGCCAGTGGTGCGCATGCCGACCGTGGCGCCTCAGAGGCCGGTCTCGCGCTGCTGGACCGGATCCGCACCAAGGCCCTGAACGCGGAGCAGCTCGACCGATTCCACGGTGTGCGCGCGGACCGACTCGAGGAGCTCGGCCGCACCGAGGAGGCCAAGGCTGTGCGCCCGCAGCAGCCGGCGGCCACTGCTGCCTCTGAGGACGAGATCGTCTTCCTCGAATCCGAGGACGAGGACGATATCCGGTGACCGGATCTGACGGCGCACCTGCGGCACTACTGGAGAGCGTGGCGCCACTGGCCGAGGCCCACGATGTCGCCCTGTTCGATATCGACGGCGTGCTCCTGCTGGGCCACAGTGCCGTTCCACACGCGGCTGCGGCGCTGACCGACCTCAGCGCGACGGGCGTGCGTCACGGATACCTCACGAACAACGCCTCGCGTTCACCGGCGGCCGTCGCAGACGAGCTTCAGGCGGTCGGCATTCCCGCCCGCGCCGGTGAGGTGACCACCTCGGCGCTGGCCATTGCCGGCTTGATGAGCGAGGAGCTTCCTGCCGGAAGCCGAGTGCTTGTGGTCGGTGGGCCCGGCCTCCGGGAAGCGACCTCCGAGACCGGCTTGACGGTGGTGGACAGCGCGGAGGATCATCCGGCGGCCGTCGTCCAGGGACTCGCCCTCGACATCGGGTGGCCTGAGTTGTCCGAGGCGGCACTGGCGGTCCGGGCCGGCGCCACGTACTTTGCGCCGAATCTCGATGCCACCGTTCCGCGAGAGCGGGGCTTGATGATCGGCAATGGCTCCCTGGTGGCCGCGGTGGTCAATGCGACCGGCGTGACCCCGCGCACCGCAGGAAAGCCCGCTCCCGGGATCTTCCATCAGGCACTGCAACGAGTGGGGGGCCGCAACCCGGTGGTGTGCGGTGACCGGCTCGACACCGATATCGCGGGCGCACGGGCGGCAGGATTCCCGGCGCTGCACGTGCTGACCGGCGTGGACCGTGCGCGCGCCGTGCTCCTCGCTCCGCCGGATCATCGGCCCAGCTATCTCGGAACCGATCTCCGCGCTCTCAGCGGACCCCATCCGGCACCCCGGGAGGAGGCCGGCTGGTGGACTTGTGGGGGATCAGCCGCCCGCTCGGTGAACGGCGCGCTCGAGCTCCGTTCCGACGGCTCCGATCTCCCGCTGGAGTCCGCGGATCTGACAATGGATGACTACCGCTGCCTGGCATCAGCCGCCTGGTCGGCCGCCGATGCGGGCGCACCGATCGACTCAGCCGCGCTGCCTGAGCTGCGCATCTCCGCTCCGCGATAGCCTGGCCAGCGTGTCAGCGATTCCAGAGCCCCGGGAGCCCTCAGCCGAGGGCCCCCTCCGACAGCTCGACCACATCGCCGAGCTGCCCCTGGCGGAACGCGCCCAGGCTTTCGAGGAGATCCACGATCACCTTGCCCAGCGACTGCGCGAGACCGAGAACTAGGAGGCACACGTGGCTCGCCTCACCAGGATCGACGCGGAACTCGTCCGGCGCGGGATGGCCCGCTCCCGCGCCCACGCGGCCGAACTCCTCACGGCGGGTCAGGTACTGCTCGATGGGCAAGCCGTGACGAAGCCCGCACGGCAGGTGAACCCGGCCCAGGCGCTGCAGGTACGCGAGGACGCCGCCGATGACTACGTCTCGCGCGGTGCGCACAAGCTCGCGGGTGCCCTGGACGCACTGGGGGACGACGCGCCCACGGTCCGCGGGCGCCGGTGCCTGGACGCTGGCGCCTCCACGGGGGGTTTCACCGACGTACTGCTCCGCCGAGGCGCCAGCGAGGTGATTGCGGTGGACGTCGGCTATGGCCAGCTCGCCTGGCGCCTGCGCACCGACCCACGCGTGACGGTGCTGGAGCGAACCAATGTGCGCACCCTGAGCGCCGATCAGGTTGGTGCGCCGCCCGAGCTTGTCGTCGGCGACCTCTCTTTCATCTCACTGACCCTCGTCCTGCCCGCTCTGGTGGCGACGGCTGCTCCGGACGCCGACCTCTTCCTCATGGTCAAGCCGCAGTTCGAGGTCGGCAAGGACCGGGTCGGGCCCGGCGGCGTGGTCCGCGAACCGGACCTGCGCGCCGGCGCGATCCGCACCGTCGCCACGGCCGCGGCGGCCATGGGGCTGGGGGTGTGGGCGGTCACGCCCTCACCGCTCCCCGGTCCGGCCGGAAACGTCGAGTACTTCCTCGCCATGCGCCGCGATCATCCCCGCGCACTGGATGAGGCGGAGCTCAGCGCCGCCATCGAGCACGCCACCAGCAGGGAGATCACGTCATGACGCGTCGCATCCTCGTGGTCTCCCACTTCTCTCGCCCCGCTGCCGTCCACGCTGCCGAGAGTGTCACTGCCGCACTCACCGAACAGGGCATCGAGGTCATCCACGACGTCGCGACCGAGGACGACGTCGAACTCGTCATGGTCCTCGGCGGTGACGGCACCATTCTTGGTGCGGCTGAGTTCGCCCATGACCGGGGCGTGCCACTGCTCGGGGTGAACCTCGGGCATGTGGGCTTCCTCGCCGAGGCGGAACCGGAGGCGCTCCCCGATGTGGTCCGGCGCGCGGTCGATCGTGACTATCACGTTGAGGAGCGCATGACGCTCGAGGTGAGCGTGGTGGCCCCTGACGGCAGTGTCAATCAGGGATGGGCGTTGAACGAGGCCGCCATGGAGAAGGGCGAACAGGGCCGGATGGTGGAGATCACCATCGGCGTGGACGGCTCGGCACTCTCGAGCTTCGGTTGCGACGGGCTGATCCTTGCCACACCCACCGGCTCCACCGCCTACGCCTTCTCGGGAGGGGGGCCGATCGTGTGGCCCGACGTCGAGGCGATGCTCATGGTTCCGCTCGCGGCGCACGCGCTCTTCGCTCGCCCCATGGTCGTCGGGCCCGCCTCCACGCTCGAGGTCGAACTGCTCGCAGCACCTGCCGCGGACGCCGTGTTGTGGTGCGACGGCCGTCGTCGCTTCGAGGTCCCGGCCGGTTCCCGGCTCATCGTGCGCCGGGGGAGTCAGCCGGTGCGGTTGGCCCGCTTGAACCGAACTCCGTTCTCTGGCCGTCTGGTGGCCAAGTTCGACCTCCCGGTGACCGGCTGGCGCGGGCGGCGCGCATGATCGAACGCCTGCACATCGAGAACCTTGGCGTCATCGCTGCCGCCGATCTCGAGCTGAGCCCGGGGCTGACCGTCATCACCGGAGAGACCGGCGCAGGAAAGACGATGGTCCTTTCCTCCCTTGCCATGCTGCTCGGCGCCGCGGGCGAGCCTGCTCTCATCCGTCGCGGTGCCGAGCGCGCCGTGGTGGAAGGGGAGCTGAGCGTGGCGGCTGAAGGCCCTGCGGCCGCGCGCGCAGCCGAGGCAGGTGCCAGCGTCGAGGACGGCGTCCTCATCATCACCCGGGTGCTGCCCTCGACCGGTCGTGCGCGCGCACACCTGGGAGGCCGCACCGTGCCGCGCGCCGTCCTGCGGGAGATCGGCGCCGAACTGGTCACCGTCCATGGTCAGGCAGATCAGGGTCGCCTGCGGTCCCCGGCGCGGCAGCGCACCGTGGTCGATGAGGCTGGCGGCCCCGAGCACGCCGCCCTGCTCGAGGCCTTCCGTACGGCCTTCCGGGTGGCGCGCCATGCCGAGGAGGAGCTCGCCACCTGGCAGGAGACTGTCGGAGCACGCGAGGCCGAAGCCGCCACCTTGCGCGCCGAACTCGACCGCATTGAGGCGCTGTCTCCTGAACCTGGGGAAGACGACGCATTGCGCGCCGAAGCCATGCGCCGAACGAACGTGGAGGACCTGCGCGAGGCCGCTGCGCAGGCGCACGCCCTGAGTACCGGCGAGGACGAGGCCGCCACGGTCACCGGCCTGCTCGGGCGCGCGCGGCGCAGCCTCGACCAGGCCGCCGTCCATGACCCCGCCCTGGCGGGATGGGCCGAGCGACTCGGCGAGGCCTCCTACCTGGTCTCGGATGTCGCCGCAGAACTCGGCAGCTACCTCGCGGACCTCGACGCCGATCCGGAGCGGCTCGCGCAGGTGCATCAGCGCCGCGCGGCCCTCGCGGACCTCGCACGCAGCCACGGCAGCGTGGATGCCGCCTTGGCCTGGGCCGAGGAGGCGCGCCCCCGGCTGACCGACCTCGAGGCCCCGGAGGACACCGCAGAGCGCCTCCAGGCTGCCGCAGCGCTGGCGCAGCAGCAGCTGCAGTCCGCGGCCGCCGAACTCACGGCATCGCGTGAAGCCATCGCTCAGCGGCTCGAAGCGGCCGTGGATGCCGAGTTGCACGGCCTCGCCATGGGAGGTGCGCACCTCACTGTCCAGCTGACCCCTCGGGAGACGCCCGGCCCGCATGGCGGCGAGGATGTGGAGCTTCTGCTCAGCGCCCACCCCGGCGCGCCGCCGCGCCCCCTCGGCCAGGGCGCTTCCGGCGGTGAGCTCTCCCGGGTCATGCTCGCCCTGGAGGTGGCCCTCGCTCAGAGCACTCGCCTGTCCGGCGGCCCGGCATCATCCAGCCACGCGGGCGCCGGAAGCGAGGAACGCGCCACCTTCGTCTTCGACGAAGTCGATGCGGGCGTGGGCGGGCGCGCCGCTGTGGAGGTCGGTCGCCGACTCGCCCGGCTCGCCGAGACCGTCCAGGTGGTCGTGGTCACTCACCTCGCCCAGGTCGCCGCCTTCGCCGAGCGTCACCTGGTGGTGGCGAAACACTCCGACGACCACGAGACCGTCACGGAGGTGCGGGCGGTCGAGGAGGAGGATCGGGTGCGAGAACTGGCCCGGATGCTCTCCGGGCATGAGGAATCCGACACGGCACTCCGGCATGCCGCTGAGCTGATCGAGCAGGCCCGCGTGCGAGCATGAGCCCGTGCCACCAGACCCCAGTCGCCGCCAGGGACGACGCGCGCGCCGTGAATCCGCCCTCCGCGGCCCGGCTCGCGTCGATGCTCGGACGCGTGACCTCCACGCCACGCTGAAGCCGGGCGACATCGCGGTCATCGACCAGGAAGATCTCGACCGCGAGACCGCTCAGGCTCTGCTTGCCCGGAAGCCAGGAGCGGTGCTGAATGCCTCGCCCACGCTCACCGGCCGCTACCCACATCAGGGAGCGCGCATCCTGGTCGACGCGGGGATCCCCCTCATCGACGATCTCGGCCGCGACATCATGGCTGTCAAGGACGGTCATGAGCTCACGCTGCTGGGCGCAGAGGTGCGCGACTCCAGCGGCGCGCTCGTCGCCGAGGGCACGGTGCAGACTCCGGAGTCTGTTCAGGAATCGCTCACCCGGGCGCAGAGCGGTACCGCGACCCGGCTCGATGCCTTCGCAGCCACGGTGGCCGACTACCTGCATCGCGACCAGGATGTGCTGCTCCGTGTGGAGCCCGTGGCAGATGACCTCCCGTCACTCACCACACGCCTGGCTGGTCGTCCTGTGCTGATCGTCGCCGGCGGCGTGGGTGGCGCCCGAGAGCTGCGGGAACTCCAACGCTATGAGCGTGAGCACCGGCCCGTGGTGATCGGGGTGGACGACGGAGCCGAGGTGCTCCACGCCACACGCAGGCGCCCGGATGTGGCGCTCGGTGACCTGGGCGGCGTCTCCGTCGAAGCACTGAAGCGCGCGGGTGACGTGGTGCTGCTCTCCCAGGGGGAGGACATCCCGGGCCGCGAGCGTGTCAAGGCGCTGGGCCTCGACCACCACGTGCTTCCCGCTCACGGCACCGCGCTGGACGCGGCGATTCTGCTGGCCGCGGACGCCGGCGCGCAGACCATCGTCATCGCTGGAGCCGCTCACACCCTCGATGAGCTCCTCGACGCAGGCTTGGCCGAGACTGCCTCGACCTTCCTCACCCGGCTGCGTGCCGGGGGCGTGGTGGTGCCGGCCTCCGCCGCGGCGCATCTGGTCAAGCCGCGGATCTCCACCGCCGCGATCCTGATGCTGATTGTGGCCGCCCTCCTGGCCCTCGCCGGGGCCGCCCTGGCCACAGGCGCGGCACCACTGCTGACGTCATTGATCGACTGGCCCGACCAGTCCACCGAGTCCGAAGGTTCGACATGATCGACTTCCGTTACCACCTGGTTTCCCTGATCGCCGTCTTCCTCGCACTCACGGTGGGCCTGGTGCTGGGCGCCGGTCCACTGCGTGACGTCGTCGAGCAGACCCTGACCGGTCAGACGGAGGAGCTCCGCGCCGACCGGGAGCAACTCCGCGCCGAGCTCGCCGACGCCGAGGAGCTCCTGGCCGAGCGCGACACCTTCCTCACCGAGGCTTCCGGGGCGCTGCTCCCCGGCACCCTCAGCAACCAGCGGGTGGCGCTGGTCCTGCTCCCTGAGGCGCTGCCGGGTGATGTCGAGAGCATTCGCGAGCACCTGGAACTCGCCGGCGCATCGGTCACCGCGGAAGTGAGCCTCACGGAGTCCTGGTCGGACCCACAGGTCCACTCCTTCCGGCAGTCCCTGGCCGGGCAGCTCGCCGGGTACATCGATCCGGAGCCCGCGGACGATGCCGGCTCCAGTCTCGTCCTGGGCAGCGCGCTGGCCGCGGCCCTGACCGACCCGGACGGCGCGGAGGAACTCAGCGAGGACGCCGAGGTCCTCCTCGAGCTCCTCGAAGGCGCCGGCACACCACTGATTGACGTGGGTGAGGCTCCTGAGGCACCGGCGGAAGCCGTGGTGCTCATTGGCTCGAGTGACCCCACGCCGGGTGAGGACGAGACCGCTGCGGATGTGCTGCGCGCCTACGTTCTTCTCGCTCAGGGTGCGGCTGAGGTGACCGATGTGGTGTTCGCCGGTCTCGGTAGCGGAGAGCACGATCCAGTCACCGCGGTCCGTGACGAGCTCGGCGGCGCGCTGAGCACTGTCGATTCGCTCGGTGTGATGACAGCAAGCGTGACGGTCCCGCTGGCCGTGGCCGCGGAAGCCCAGGGCGAGGGTGGTCACTACGGCGTGAGGGACGACGCAGAGCGCCCGCTGCCCGAGTTTCTCGTTGATGGCCTGCCGGAGGCTGACGAGTGATAGCCTCAAAATCCGTGGTCACATCTTCGACCCGGCTGCCCGGGAACCAGGCATCAGTACCCCGCCAGATCTTCGTGACTGGTGGAGTGGCATCTTCGCTCGGCAAGGGCCTCAGCGCCTCGAGCCTGGGTCGTCTTCTCCGTTCTCGGGGCTTGCGGGTGGTGATGCAGAAGCTCGACCCGTACATCAATGTCGATCCGGGAACGATGAACCCGTTCCAGCACGGCGAGGTCTTCGTCACCGAGGACGGCGCGGAGACCGACCTCGACATCGGCCACTATGAGCGCTTCCTGGACGCCGAGCTCTCCGGCAAGGCCAACGCCACCACCGGGCAGGTCTACTCCACGGTGATCGCCAAGGAACGCCGCGGCGAGTATCTCGGTGACACCGTCCAGGTCATCCCGCACATCACCGACGAGATCAAGGCCCGTATGCGGGCCCAGGCCGAACCGGCCGACGGCGAGGAAGCGCCCGACGTCATCATCACCGAGATCGGCGGCACGGTCGGTGACATCGAGTCCCAGCCCTTCCTCGAGGCCGCCCGGCAGGTCCGTCAAGACATCGGTCGGGACAACGTCTTCTTCCTGCATGTCTCGCTGGTGCCCTACCTCGGCGCAGCCGGCGAGCTGAAGACCAAGCCGACGCAGCATTCCGTGGCCGCGCTGCGCTCCATCGGCATCCAGCCCGATGCGGTGGTGTGCCGTTCGGACCGTGAACTCCCCGAAGGTGTCAAGCACAAGATCGCCGCGATGTGCGACGTCGACCGGGAGGCCGTGGTCACCGCTGCGGACGCTTCCTCCATCTACGAGATCCCTGCGGTACTCCACCGGGAAGGGCTCGATGCCTACGTGGTGCGGCGCTTGGGGATGAGTTTCCGCGATGTCGACTGGACCGAGTGGGACGCCCTGCTGCAGCGCGTCCGCCACCCCAAGGCCGAGGTCGAGATCGCGCTGGTGGGCAAGTATGTGGATCTTCCGGATGCCTACCTCTCGGTCACCGAGGCGCTGCGCGCCGGCGGCTTCCACCACCGGGTGAAGGTGCACATCCGCTGGGTTGCCTCGGATGACTGCGAGACCCCCGAGGGCGCCCGCAAGGCCCTGGCCGATATCGACGGTGTCCTGGTGCCCGGTGGCTTCGGCGTGCGCGGCATCGACGGCAAGCTCGGGGCACTGCGTCACGCCCGCGAGAACCAGATCCCGACCCTGGGCATCTGCCTCGGCCTGCAGGCGATGGTGATCGAGGCCGCCCGGACCCTGCTGGGCCTGGAGCAGGCCAGCTCCTCGGAGTTCCATCCTGAGACGCCCGACCCGGTGGTGGCGACCATGGCCGAGCAGCTTGCCATCGTCGGCGGTGGTGGCGATCTGGGCGGCACGATGCGCCTGGGCCGCTACGACGCGGTGCTCGAGGAGGGCTCCTTGATCTCCGAGATCTACGGCGGAGCCACCCGGGTCAGCGAGCGTCACCGCCACCGCTATGAGGTGAACAACGCCTACCGTGACGCGCTGCACGGGGCTGGACTGCGGATCTCGGGTCGCTCTCCGGACTCCTCGTTGGTGGAGTACGTGGAGTTCGATCGTGAGCAGCACCCGTACTACGTGGGCACCCAGGCACACCCGGAGTTCAAGTCACGGCCGACCCGCGCACATCCGCTCTTCGCCGGCCTGGTGGGCGCCGCCTTGGACCGTCAGCGTTCCACGCGTCTGCTCGATCTCGACGACTAGGCCTGTGGTGAGCGTGAGGGGGGATGGCACCGCGGGCACCAGGTGCCGGGCCCAGGTGACGGACGCCAAGCTCGAACGTGAGGTGCTCACCTCCGAGCGCCTCTACCAGAGCGCGATCTTCGATCTGGTGCGCGAGGAGGTCCGCCTGGACGACGATGTCGTGATCCGCCGCGACTTCGTCGATCATCCCGGGGCGGTCGCGATCGTCGCGTTGCGCGAGCCATCGGGCGCGCCGGAGGTGCTGCTGATCCGGCAGTATCGCCATCCGGTCCGCGCCGCGCTGTGGGAGGTGCCGGCCGGGCTTCTTGACGTGGCGGGGGAGGCCCCACTGGCCGCTGCCCAGCGCGAACTCGCCGAAGAGGCTGATCTCACCGCGTCGCGCTGGGATGTGCTCACCGATTACTTCACCTCACCGGGAGCCTCGAACGAGTCACTGCGGATCTACCTCGCCCGCGAGGTGGCCGAGGTACCCGAGCCGGAGCGGCACACGCGAGTTGAGGAGGAGGCAGAAATGATCTCCTGCTGGGTTCCGCTCGATGAGGCGGTGGCGGCCGTACACGCCGGTCGCATCCACAATCCGTCTGCCGTCATCGGGATCCTGGCCGCGGCCTCGGCGCGGAGCAAGAAGTGGGCAGGACTGCGCTCGGTCGAGGCCACCTGGCTGCAGTGACCTCTCCGGCCGAAGGTGCCGGTCGCTGACTGCCGCGTGGTGCCGATACTGCCGCGTGCGCGCGCGGCATCGGCTGACTCAGGCGGCAGTCAGCCCCAGAGGAGGGGCCCAGAGCAAGGGCTCAGGGGAAGGGCACAGAGCAAGGGCTCAGAGGAGGGGCCCAGGGGAGGCACCGGGGTGTCAGCGCACGTGGTCGAAGAGCTCGCTGGAGATATAGCGCTCCCCGGTGTCGCAGACGATGGCGACGATGGTCTTCCCGGCATAGCGTTCGTCGGTGGCGAGCTGTAGGCCGGCGTGGAGCGAGGCACCTGAGGAGATCCCCACGATCAGTCCCTCGGCGCGGAAGGCGTGGCGGGCCATGGCGATCGCCTCGTCTTGAGGGACCGTGAGCATCCCGTCGATCACGTCCAGGTCCGTCACAGGCGGCACGCCGTTTCCTCCGGTGATGCCCTGGATCTTGTGCGGGTGCCACTCCTGTCCGCTGAGCACCGCGGCCTCGGCCGGCTCCACGCCGTACACCTCGAAGCCTGGCTTCTTGCCCTTCAGGAAGCGCCCCGTGCCGGAGATGGTGCCGCCCGTACCGGTGGTGCCGACCAGGACGTCAGCGAGGCCCTCGGTGTCCTGCCAGATCTCGGGGCCGGTGGTGCGTTCGTGCACTGCGGGGTTCGCGGCGTTACCGCCTTGGCCGGAGAGGAAGAGGGAGGGGTCCTCTTCCACGAGCCGGTTGGCCAGTTGGTTCGCGCCGGCCATGCCCTCGGCGCCGGGGGTGAACCGCACCTCGGCTCCCAGGGCACGCATGAGCGAGTACCGCTCGGTGGAGACGTCGTCCGGCATCACGATCATGACCCGGTAGCCCAGGATGGCCCCGATCCATGCGAAGGCCACGCCCGTGTTCCCGCTGGTGGCCTCGAGGATCGTGCCGCCGGGCTTCAGCCGGCCGTCCTTCTCCGCCGCCCGCACAATGGCCAGCGCGGTGCGGTCCTTGACCGAGGACGCCGGATTGTAGAACTCGAGCTTGGCCAGCAAGCGGCCATGCAGGGGCCGGTCGGTGAGTCGCTTGATCTCGAGCAGGGGCGTGTTCCCCACGAGCTCGGTGAGGTCCGAGTAGATGCGTGCCATGTCAGTGAGACTACGGCCGCGGCCAGGCTTGCGTCAGTGACGGTGCTGAATCGCCACATCGTGGGCGTCGCGCCGCTCCCGCACGGTCGTCTCACCGGTGGTGCCAACGTGCTCGGGGCGGTAGTACAGCGCCGCGCACAACCAGGTGGTGGCCGCGACAATCAGGCCAGAACCGAGCATGTGCAGGCCGACCAACAGCTCGGGCAGCCCGGTCGCATGCTGGACGTAGCCCACAGCACCGTTGAAGACGGTGGCGGCCAGTACCCACCACCAGGCACGCCGCGCACCGCTCAGGCGCGGATCCGGGCGCTGGCGACCGAAGAGCACTGCGGCGACGAGGACCACCACCGCGAGGAAGACCCAGACGCTGACCGCATGCAGCCGAGCGGCCAGCACGGGGTCGATGTCGTAGATGTGCCCGGCCTCGGCGTCGCCGGAGTGCGGGCCCGCCCCGGTGACCACGGTGCCCAGCACCACCACGGCGGTGATGAGTGCGGCCAGGGCCCAGGGCAGGAACCGCCTCGCGCTGCTCAGCAGTGCCTGCGGCCTCGTGTCGGGCGAGGCGAGCCGGTACATGAGATACATCGAGAAGGCGACCAGCACCAAGGAGATCAGCATGTGCACGCCCACGATGGTGGAGTGCAAATCCGTCCAGACTGAGATGCCACCGATCACAGCCTGGACAGCGATGCCGGCGAGCACGAGCCAGGGCAGGCGCTTGAGCCGCAGGGGGCGTGACCTCATCGGCGGCCGTCGATAGAAGGCCCAGATCAGCGCGACCGTGATCACCAGGAGCACGGGGGACATGAGCCGGTTCCCGAACTCCACGTAGGGGTGGATCGAGCTCATCTCGCGCGGTATCAACGATCCAGGCTCGCACAGCGGCCACTCCGGGCAGCCCAGTCCGGAGCCGGTGAGGCGCACTGCGCCGCCGGTGACGATGATGGCGATCTGAGCCACGAGATTGGCGAGCGCCAGCCGCCAGGTGAGCCGATCCGTCTTCTGCACCCCCACAGACTACGTCCTACGCCCCGTCGTAGGTGAGTCTGCGGTTTCCCTCTCCGCCTTCTGGCCACTACGTTTATCGAGCGCCCAGCCCACCCTCTCTCGAGGAGCTTCATGACCACTCCCGCGCCGTCGGCTCTTCGCGGTGTCGACGCTGTCCTCTTTGATCTCGATGGGGTGCTGACGCCCACGGCCGAGGTGCACATGCGTGCCTGGTCGCGGTTGTTCACGCCCTACCTCGATGCCCGTGGCGTCGATCCGTACACCGACGAGGACTACTTCGCCCACATTGACGGCCGGCCCCGGTACGAGGGTGTTCGCACGCTGCTGAGCTCGCGGGGGATCACCCTGGATGAAGGCGAGCCCTCCGACAGCGCGGAGGCCGAGACGATCTGCGGTCTGGGGAATCGCAAGAACGCCGAGTTCTCCGCGGTCCTCGAGGCTGAGGGTGTCACGCCCTATCCGGGATCGGTGCGCTTGGTGGACTCCCTCATCGCACGAGGAGTGGCCGTGGCCGTGGTCTCGTCCTCGAAGAACGCACCCGCCGTGCTCCGTGCCGCTGGCATCGACGACCGCTTCGAGGTCGTCATCGATGGCGCCGTGGCCGCTGAGCTGGGCCTGCCCGGCAAGCCCGAGCCCGACACCTTCTCCTATGCGGCCAAGCAGCTCGGCGTCCCGGACGAGAAGTCCGTGGTCATTGAGGATGCTGTCTCCGGCGTTCGGGCCGGCGCTGCCGGCAGCTTTGCCTCCACCGTGGGCGTGGACCGTGGCGTGGGCGCACAGACGCTACTGGACGCCGGTGCCGATCTCGTGGTGACCGATCTGGCCGAACTGCTGGACGAGGAGGCCCAGGCATGAGCTTGCCGACGCGCCACTCCGGGCGGGACGAGTCCGGCCTGCCCACCTTCCTGGACCGAGAGCGCTTCCCCGTTGATGAGTGGGTTCTCCGCGAGAGGCAGTTCTCCAGCGAGGACCAGGGCACGACCGAGACGCTCTTCGCGGTGGGTAACGGGTACCTCGGCATGCGGGGCAATGTCGAAGAGGGCCGCGAGTCGCACGCGCACGGCACCTTCATCAATGGCTTCCACGAGACCTGGCCGATCCAGCACGCCGAGGAGGCCTACGGCTTCGCGCGGGTGGGTCAGACGATCGTGAACGTGCCGGACGCCAAGATCATCCGGCTCTATGTCGATGATGAGCCGCTCCTGCTCCCGGTGGCCGATCTGCTGCACTACGAGCGCAGCATCGACTACCGAGATGGAGTGCTGCGGCGCGAGATCGACTGGCGTACTCCCTCGGGCAAGCGCGTACGGATCTCCACCCGCCGCATGGTCTCCATCCCGGAGCGTCACCTGGCGATCATGACCTATGAGGTCACCATGCTGGACGCCGACGCCCCGGTGACGATCTCCAGCCAGATCCTCAACCGCCAGGACGGCGGCGACGAGTACGACGTCAAGGACGAGGCCCTGGGTGCCGGTTTCGATCCGCGCCGGGCGAAAGCCTTCGAGGACCGGGTCCTGGTGCCACGCCGCCAGGACGCCGACGGCGGCCGGTACCTGCTGGGCTACCAGTGCCGGAACTCCGGCATGACGCTGGCCGTGGCCGCGGATCACCAGATGGAGACTGAGAACGAGGTGCACGTTACCGGGCACATCGAGCCGGATCTCGCCAAGCACGTGTACCGCATCCGGGCGCGCCAGGGTGTGCCGATCAAGCTCACCAAGGTGGTCAGCTATCACACCTCGCGCGGGGTGCCCACCCGTGAACTGCAGGACCGGTGCTACGGCACGCTGAACCGGGTGGTGACCGATGGAGTCGACGGGTACTTCGACGCCCAACGCGACTGGCTGACCTCTTTCTGGGAGCGCAGCGACGTCGTCGTCCACGGGCAGAGCGCCACCCAGCAGGCCGTGCGCTGGAACCTGTTCCAGATCGCGCAGGCAGCGGCGCGCGCCGAGGGCAGCGGCATTCCCGCCAAGGGAGTGAGCGGCTCCGGATACAGCGGGCACTACTTCTGGGACGCCGAGGTCTACGTGCTGCCCTTCCTCACGTACACCATGCCGAGGGCCGCGCGCAATGCCCTGCGCTTCCGGTATCAGATGCTCGAGGCAGCGATCCGCCGTGCGGGGGAGCTCAACCAGACCGGTGCGCTCTTCCCCTGGCGCACGATCAACGGTGAGGAAGCCTCGGCCTACTACGCCGCCGGAACCGCGCAGTACCACATCGACGCCGATATCGCGTATGCGCTGCGGCAGTACGTCACGGCCACGGGGGACGAGGACTTCCTCGCCCGTGAGGGCATCGACGTGCTCGTCCAGACGGCGAGGCTGTGGGCCGATCTGGGCTTCTGGCGTGGGCGCCCGGGCCAAGGCACCTTCCACATCCACGGGGTGACCGGTCCGGATGAGTACACCACCGTGGTCAACGACAACCTCTATACCAACGTCATGGCGCGCTTTAACTTGCGCGCCGGGGCCGAATCGGTGCGAGCTCTCGCCGAGAAGGACCCGGGGGCGCACCGCGCCCTGGTCAAGCGCCTGAACTTGTCCACTGCGGAGGTCGACGGCTGGGCCCTGGCGGCCGAAGGCATGCACATCCCCTTCGACGAGCGGGTCGGCATCCACCCGCAGGACGCCATGTTCCTCGAGAAGGAGATGTGGGACCTGGAGAACACGCCGGCGGAGCGCCGGCCCCTGCTGCTCTACTACCACCCGCTGGTGATCTACCGCTTCCAGGTGCTCAAGCAGGCCGACGTGGTCCTCGCGCTCTTCCTCCAGGGCCACGAGTTCACCCCGGAGGAGAAGCGCGCCGACTTCGACTACTACGATCCGCTGACCACCGGTGACTCCACGCTCTCCGGAGTAGTGCAGTCGATCATGGCCGCCGAGGTGGGCTACCAGGAGCTGGCGCTGGAGCACTTCGGCCATTCGCTGTACGTGGACCTGGCCGACCTGCACGCCAACGCTGCGGACGGCGTGCATGTGGCCTCCACCGGTGGCATCTGGTCTGCTCTCGTCTTCGGTTTCGGCGGCGTGCGTGACTCCAGCGGTCATCTGACGATTGACCCCCGGTTGCCGGAGCTCTGGGAGGGCCTGACCTACCGGCTGACGATCGATGGCGCTCGGCTGCGGGTGGACCTGCGCCAGGAGGAGATCACCCTCAGCATCGAACACGAGGACGCGCCGGACTCGGCGATCACGCTCGAGGTGCGTGGCGAGGAAGTGACCGTCACGGCTGCCGAGCCGGTGACCGTACCCCTGGGCGACCAGGGCCCGCGACTCATCGGTGCTCCCGGCGTGCGCGACCTCGAAGGACTGCGCCGTGAGGACGGCACGATGGTCCGCGCGACGGTGCCCGAGGCGCGCTCGGATGAGCATGTGGACGAGGCACGCAGTGACGAGTTCTACGACTGAACAGCACGACTGAGCAGCATCACGACGGGCGGCACCGCATTGGCGCCGCCCGTCGTCGTCTCCCCGACGGCATGGTGGACGCGGTTGATGCGAAAGCGCTTCCGCATCGCCTAGTCTGAACACCATCCACTCATTACAAGGAGGCGGCGCACATGCGCATCGACAAGGCCGAGGTCATCGTGACCAGCCCGGACCGCAACTTCGTCACGTTGAAGCTCACCACCGACGACGGATTGACCGGTCTGGGAGATGCCACGCTCAATGGGCGTGAACTCGCCGTGGTCGCCTACCTCGAGGAGCACGTGGTGCCCTTGCTGCTCGGCCGTGACGCCCACCGCATCGAGGACACCTGGCAGTTCCTCTACCGCAGTGCCTACTGGCGCCGCGGTCCGGTGACGATGGCGGCCATCGCCGCGGTGGACACCGCCCTGTGGGACATCAAGGGCAAGGCCACCGGAATGCCCGTCTATCAGCTCCTCGGCGGCGCCTCGCGGGAAGGCCTGCTGGCCTACGGGCACGCCTCGGGCAAAGAGCTGCCCGAGCTCTTCGATTCCATCCGCAGCTACCAGGAGCAGGGTTACCAAGCCATCCGGGTGCAGACCGGCGTGCCCGGGCTGAAGTCGATCTATGGCATCGCCTCGAACGCCACCTACGAGGCGAACTCCGGGGTCCGCTACGACTACGAGCCCGCCCAGCGCGGTGACCTGCCTTCCCTGGAGGACTGGGATACACGCAGCTATCTGCGCCATCTGCCCACGGTCTTCGAGGCGGTGCGCTCTGAGTTCGGCCCCGAGGTCCCGCTGCTGCACGACGGTCACCACCGCATGAGCCCGATCCAGGCCGCCAGGCTGGGCAAGTCCCTGGAGCCCTTCGACCTCTTCTGGCTCGAGGACTGCACTCCGGCGGAGAACCAGGAGGCGCTGCGCCTGGTGCGCCAGCACACCACCACGCCCCTGGCGATCGGGGAGATCTTCAACTCCGTGTGGGACTACCAGCAGATCATCCGCGAGCAGCTCATCGACTACGTACGCTCGGCCGTCACGCACACCGGTGGTATCTCGCACCTGAAGAAGGTGCTCGACTACGCCGCGCAGTACCAGATCAAGTCCGGCATGCACGGCCCCACCGACATCTCGCCCGTCGGCATGGCCGCGCAGATGCACCTGAGCCTGGCGATCCACAACTTCGGGATCCTGGAGTACATGAAGCACGGGGAGAAGACCAACGAGGTCTTCCGGCAGTCCTTCACCTGGACCGACGGCATGCTGCACCCCGGGAACGAGCCGGGCTTGGGCGTGGAACTCGATGCGGATGCGGCGGGCAGGTATCCCTACCAGCGCGCTTATCTGCCCTTCAACCGCCTGGCCGACGGCACCGTCCACGACTGGTGAGGCGCGGTTAGTCCCAGCGGAAGACCCGGGTCGCCAGCCGGGTGCCGACTGCTACCCAGATCGTCAGGACCGCAAGGGCGAAGAGATCCAGCCCGCTGCCCGTGACGGCGCTGCGCAGACCCTCGCCCAGCGCGCCGGAGGGGAGCAGGCGCACCAGGGTGTCGGCAGGCTGGGGCAGAGAGTCGGCCGGCACCACCAGGCCACCGCCGGCGGCGAGCAGAATCCACAGCAGGTTCGCGCCGGCCAGCACCGCCTCAGTGCGCAGCGCCCCACCCATGGCGAAGGCCAGCGCCACGAAGGCTGCGGCTCCGAGCAGAAGCAGGAGGGCGGCCCCTGCCACCAGCAGGAGATCGACGCTGCCGGGGCGCCAACCCAGCGCCACGGCGGCCAGGACGAGGACGAGGACCTGGACGGTGAGAACACCCAGGACGGCGCCGAGCCGACCGGTCAGCAGCCCTCGCGCGCCCAGCGGAGTGGTGGCCAGGAGCCGGAGGACGCCCCAGCGCCGGTCGAAGGCCAGCGAGATGGCCTGCGAGGTGAACTGGGCGGCGACCGCCAGGGCCAGCGCCCCGGCCAGGGCTGCCGCGGGGCGGGGCTCAGGCAGGGGGATGAAGCTCGTCTTCGTCATCACCACCAGGGCGATCACCGGCAGGATGACCGTGAGGAGCAACTGCTCGCCGTTGCGCATCACTGCCGCGGTCTCGAACCGCGTCTGGGCGAGTACGCGCCGCCAGCCGGGGGAGTGGGCGGCGGTGGTGCTTCCTTGCGCCTGATTCATGGGGTGCTCTCCTCGCGCAGGCGCCGCCCGGTGAGCTCGAGGAAGACGTCCTCCAGACTCCGCCGGTGGCTGACAACGGAGGCCGTGCCGTATCCGACCTCGTCCAGAGCACTCCCGATCGCCCCGAGGGTGCGGGCGTCCGGTGTGCCACCGAGCAGCGCCACGTGGTCCGCACGGGCCACGATCGTGAAGGAGTCTCCGAGTCGAGCGCTGAGCGCCGCCACAACACCCGCGGGATCCGGATGGTCTGCCGCCGCGGTCACTCGCACCTCGTCCTCGCCGGTGAGCTCGGCCGGCGTCCCCTCGGCGACCACGGCGCCGTCGTCAACGATGACCACGTGGTCGGCCAGCTCTTCGGCCTCGCTCATGAGGTGCGTGGTCAGCAGCATGGTCACTCCGGCTGTTCGCTGCTCACGGAGGAGATCCCAGGTGGCCAGGCGCGACTGCGGGTCCAGGCCGGCCGAGGGCTCATCGAGGAAGACGAGTTCTGGCCGGCCGATCAGTGCTGTCGCGAGCGCGAGGCGCTGGCGTTGCCCACCCGAGAGCCGGCGGACCGAGGTGCCGGCCACTGCGGTAATCCCCAGGCGTTCGAGCAACTCCTCGGGACGCGCCGGCTCGTCGTGCAGCCGGGCGAAGTGCTGCAGGACGGACCCGGCCTTCGGCGCCATGGGGAGTCCGCCGTCCTGCAGCATGACGCCCACGCGGTGGCGCAGGCCCAGCGGGTAACCGCGCGGGCCCACGCTCTCGCCCAGCACCTCGATGGTGCCGGCGTCCGGACGGCGCAAGCCCTCGCAACACTCGATGGTGGTGGTCTTGCCGGCGCCGTTGGGTCCCAGGATCGCTGTGACGGCTCCCGGGAGAGCCGAGAAGCTCAGCCCGCGCACGACGTCGCGGCCGCCATAGCTCTTCCGGAGTTCGCGCGCCCGCAGGGCGGGCTGGTCACTGGCGGGAGCTGGCACGTGAGTCAGCGTAGACGCCGCCGGAGTGCGAACCGGGTGCCTCAGTGCGCGGTGCGTGGACTGTGGTGCGTGTCTCGGCGGCCACTTCGAGCGGCACGGCTGAGCGGATACTCGGGCTAAACTGGAATAGTTCCAGAGAGGTTAGCCTCGCCTTGCTTGCGCCAGCATCGTGCGAGGCAGACAATTGGATCACAGGTTGTTGCGTAAATCAGCATCGGCCGCCGAGCAGCGAAATCCGTTCGATCCCAGCCGAGGAGGGGTGTGCGATGTCCACGAGGCCAGCCATGGTCGGCCAGCCCGTCCATGACGTCGAAGCGTCCACACGCGAACGGGTGCTGGAGCTCATCGTGGAACGCGGCCCGGTCTCGGCAGCGATGCTCGCCAAGAATCTCGACCTGACCCCGGCCGCGGTGCGCCGCCATCTGGGCTACCTCGAAGAGGCAGGCCAGATCGTGGTGCACGAGCCCGCCGGCCGGGGCGCGCGGCGCCGCGGTCGCCCGGCGCGTTACTACGTGGCGACTGATGCCGGCCGTGCTGGGTTGACCGACTCCTACTCCGATCTCGCCACTCACGTGCTGGATTTCTTGCAGCACATCGGTGGCGAGTCTGCGATGGAGGCCTTCGCCGCCGATCGCGTCAAGGAGCTCGAGCGGCGCTACCGGCCCGTGGTCGAGCAGGCGGGAGACTCCCGGGCCGCCCGCGTGGAGGCACTCGCTGAGGCGCTCACGGCGGACGGCTACGCGGCGACCACCCGCAGCATCGGAAGCCAGGCCATCGCCCTGCAGCTCTGCCAGGGGCACTGCCCGGTCCAGGACGTGGCCAGCCAGTTCCCGCAGTTGTGCGAGGCCGAGGCCCAAGCCTTCTCCCAGTTGCTGGACGTCCACGTCCAGCGACTCTCCACCCTGGCGGCAGGCGGACACGTGTGCACCACGCACATCCCGCTCGCCGTCCCGGGACTGCGGCCGGGAGCCGCATCCACGACCATTCGAGCGAAGCAGCCCAGTACGTCGCTCTTGAGCGACGCAGAGGAAGGAAATTCATGACGTCACCGACCCAGGAGGTCAAGGGCGCGTCGGAGCCCATGACCCAGGACGAGATCATCGCC
Organism: Bogoriella caseilytica; assembly: GCF_003752405.1. Lineage (NCBI taxonomy): Bacteria > Bacillati > Actinomycetota > Actinomycetes > Allobogoriellales > Allobogoriellaceae > Allobogoriella > Allobogoriella caseilytica. Next base: position 2,939,852 of record NZ_RKHK01000001.1, read on the forward strand.
TCGACCGGCAATTACAGCTACGGCTGGGCCGACCCCGACATCGCCGGCGCCACCGCCAGGCGTGGTCTGAGCGAGGACGTCGTCTCCGAGATCTCCGCACTGAAGGACGAGCCGGAGTGGATGTACAAGCGCCGGATGCGCGCGCTGAACCTCTTCGGCAAGAAGCCGATGCCGTCGTGGGGCGCTGACCTCTCCGGAATCGACTTCGACCAGATCAAGTACTTCGTGCGCGCCTCGGAGAAGCAGGCCACCTCGTGGGAAGACCTGCCCGAAGACATCAAGAACACCTACGACAAGCTCGGCATCCCCGAGGCCGAGAAGGAACGGCTCGTGGCCGGAGTGGCCGCGCAGTACGAGTCCGAGGTGGTCTACCACCAGATCAACGAGGAGCTCGAGCGCCAGGGCGTGCTCTTCCTCGACACCGACACCGCGCTGCGTGAGTACCCCGAGATCTTCGAGGAGTACTTCGGCACGGTGATCCCCTCCGGTGACAACAAGTTCGCGGCCCTGAACACCGCTGTGTGGTCGGGTGGCTCCTTCGTCTACGTCCCCAAGGGCGTCCACGTGGAGATCCCGCTGCAGGCCTACTTCCGGATCAACACCGAGAACATGGGCCAGTTCGAGCGCACCCTGATCATCGCCGACGAGGGCTCGTACGTGCACTACGTCGAGGGCTGCACCGCGCCGATCTACAAGTCCGACTCCCTGCACTCCGCCGTGGTGGAGATCGTGGTGAAGAAGGATGCGCGCGTGCGGTACACGACCATCCAGAACTGGTCGAACAACGTGTACAACCTGGTCACCAAGCGCGCCACGGTCGACGCCGGCGGCACGATGGAGTGGGTCGACGGGAACATCGGCTCCAAGGTCACCATGAAGTACCCGGCTGTCTACCTGATGGGCGAGCACGCCCGTGGCGAGACCCTGTCCATCGCCTTCGCCGGCGAGGGTCAGCACCAGGACACCGGCTCCAAGATGGTGCACATGGCGCCGCACACCTCCAGCTCCATCGTCTCGAAGTCGGTGGCCCGCTCGGGTGGTCGAGCCTCCTACCGCGGCCTGGTCCAGGTCCTTGAGGGCGCCGCGCACTCGAAGTCCAACGTGCTGTGTGACGCTCTGCTGGTCGACACCATCTCCCGCTCGGACACGTACCCGTACGTGGATGTGCGCGTCGACGATGTGGAGATGGGGCACGAGGCGACCGTCTCGAAGGTCTCCGAGGACCAGCTCTTCTACCTCATGTCCCGCGGGATGGACGAGACCGAAGCGATGGCCATGATCGTGCGCGGTTTCGTCGAGCCCATCGCGCGCGAGCTCCCCATGGAGTACGCGCTCGAACTCAACCGCCTCATTGAACTGCAGATGGAAGGTTCTGTCGGCTGATGACCGCCACCACCAATACCGAATCCGGTCTGATGACCGACCACACCCGCGCCACCGCGGATGACGCCCACACTCACGGCGACGTTCCCTCCGGCTCGCGCGCCGATCGCGCCACCTCCTTCGAGCTGGCCGACTTCGCCGTGCCGAACGGACGCGAGGAGGACTGGCGCTTCACCCCGGTTGACCGGCTGCAGCAGATCTTCGCCGGCGAGCTGGGCGGTGCGGCCCCGGACGTCACCGCGGACACGCACGAGGCTGTCACCGTGGAATCCGTACCACGTGACGACGCTCGTCTCGGCGCCGCCGGTGCACCCGGCGACCGTGCGGCGGCCGCCGCCTGGGCGGGCTTCTCCGAGGCCACGGTGGTCACTGTGCCGAAGAACCACGTCTCGGACACCAGCACACCCACCACGCTGAACCTCACCGGCAGCCAGGACGCCTCCACTGGCGCCCCGGCCGCGCAGCACGTGCTCGTGGTGGCTGAGGAACTGAGCGAGTCCCTCGTGTTGCTGGATCATCGCGGGGGCGCGCACCTGACGCAGACCGTGGAGATCGACGTCCGCGACGGAGCGAAGCTCACCGTGGTCTCGATCCAGGACTGGTCCGAAGGCGCCGTGCACGTGGCCTCGCACCGGGCCAAGATCGGGCGCGATGCCAAGCTCAAGCACATCGTGGTCACGCTCGGCGGCGACGTCGTGCGCGTGACGCCGGATGCCGAGTTCACCGCTCCTGGTGGTGAGGTCGAGATGATCGGCCTCTACTTCACCGATGCCGGCCAGCATCAGGAACACCGGCTGTTCGTGGATCATGCCGTTCCGCACTGCACCTCTAACGTGACCTACAAGGGCGCGCTGCAGGGCGCCGGAGCGCACGCGGTGTGGGTCGGTGACGTGCTCATCCGGAAGGAAGCCGAGGGCACAGACACCTACGAGCTCAACCGCAACCTCCTGCTCACCGAGGGCGCGCGTGCCGATTCGGTCCCGAACCTGGAGATCGAGACCGGCGAGATCGAGGGGGCCGGCCACGCCTCGGCCACCGGCCGCTTCGACGACGAGCAGCTCTTCTACCTCCGCTCGCGCGGCATCCCCGAGATCGAGGCCCGCCGCCTGGTCGTTCGCGGCTTCTTCGCCGAGCTCATCAACCAGATCGGGGTCCCCGTGGTGGTCGAGCGTCTGCTCGGCGCCATCGAAGCCGAACTGGAGAAGGAACTGCCCGCCTCATGATGCAGCACGTCGCCGACGTCACCGACCTCGAGCCCGGCGAGGCGATGCGCCTCGAGCTCGACGGCCCGGACGGCGCCCTCGTCGCCCTCGCCCTCGTGCGAGCCGAGGATGGCACGTTCCATGCCGTCTCCGACATCTGTTCCCACGGCCAGGTGAGCCTGTCCGAAGGCGAGGTGGAGGGCAGCACCATCGAGTGCTGGCTGCACGGCTCGGCTTTCGACCTTGCCAGCGGACGCCCGACGGCGTTGCCCGCCACCCAGCCGGTGCCGGTCTATCCCGTCACCATCGACGGCCAGAACGTCTTGGTCGATGTCGACGGTACTGACTGACCTGTCCTGCCCCGTGAATACCGGGCCCGCTGCGCGGGCCCAGCTCATACCCCACAGCGAGAGAGAAGAGACCAAGAGGATGTCCACCCTCGAAATCAAGAACCTCCATGTGTCGGTGGAAACCACCGACGGCCCGAAGTCGATCCTGCACGGCGTCGACCTGACGATTGCTTCGGGTGAGATCCACGCCATCATGGGCCCCAATGGCTCCGGCAAGTCCACGCTGGCCTATGCGGTGGCCGGCCACCCCAAGTACCAGATCACTGAGGGCGAGATTCTCGTCGACGGTGAGAACGTGGTGGAGATGTCCGCCGACGAGCGCGCCCAGGCCGGCTTGTTCCTGGCCATGCAGTACCCGGTCGAGGTCCCCGGCGTGAGCGTCTCGAACTTCCTGCGCACCGCGAAGACCGCCCTGACCGGTGAGGCTCCGCCGCTGCGCCAGTGGGTGGGTGACGTCAAGACCGCCATGGACAAGCTCCGCATGGATCCCGACTTCGCCCAGCGCGACGTCAACCACGGTTTCTCCGGTGGTGAGAAGAAGCGGCACGAGATCCTGCAGATGGAGCTCCTGCAGCCGAAGTTCGCGGTGCTGGACGAGACCGACTCCGGCCTGGACGTGGACGCTCTGCGCGTGGTCTCGGACGGCGTGAACCGGGTCCACCAGGACACCGGGCTCGGCGTCGTGCTGATCACGCACTACACGCGGATCCTCAACTACATCAAGCCCGACCACGTGCACGTCTTCATCGGCGGACGCGTGGCCGAGAGCGGTGGCCCCGAGCTGGCGGCCACGCTCGAGGCTGAGGGCTACGACAAGTACGCCCCGGTCAGCGCCTGAGCCGATGACCTCCTCCACCGCATCGGCTACCGGCTCCGTCGCTCCAGTGCAGCCCACGGGCGTGCCACTGACCGCGGCGGAGCTGGCGGCCGTGCGCGCCGACTTCCCCCTGCTGCAGCGCACGGTGCGAGACGGCCGGCCCCTGGTCTACCTCGACACGGCCGCCACGGCCCAGAAGCCGGCCTGCGTGTGGGAAGCCGAGCAGGACTTCTACGAGCGATGCAACGCTGGTGTCCATCGCGGGGCGCACCAGGTGGCCGAGGAGGCGACCGAGGCCTTCGAGTCGGCCCGCGCTGCGGTGGCGGCCTTCGTCGGGGTGGGTGCCGACGAACTGGTCTGGACCAAGAACGCCACGGAGGCGCTGAACCTGGTGGCCTATGGGTTCCTGAACGCCACACTCGATGCGCGCTTGGGGCGGGGTGCCGACCTCGCCAGGGAGCGGTTCACCTTGGCCGAGGGCGATGAGATCGTCATCACCGAGGCCGAGCACCACGCCAACCTCGTGCCCTGGCAGGAGCTGGCTGCGCGAACCGGCGCCCGCCTGCGCTGGATCACGGTGACCGACGACGGACGGCTCGATCCGGCCAGCTTCTCTGTCATCACCGAACGAACGCGCATCGTGGCGCTCACCCACGCCTCCAACGTCACCGGCGCGATCTCGCCCGTGACCGAGGTCGTGCGCCGGGCACGCGAGGCGACGGCAGGAAGTTCCGCTCCTGCCCTCGTGGTGCTCGACGCCTGCCAGTCAGCAGCGCACCTGCCGCTGGACCTGACGGCCCTGGACGTGGACTTCGCCGCAGTCTCGGCGCACAAGATGCTCGGGCCCACTGGTGTCGGTGCGCTCTACGGACGGCGCGAGCTTCTCGCTGCGATGCCGCCGGTGCTCATGGGTGGTTCAATGGTCGAGACCGTGACCATGGAATCCACGACCTTCGCCGCGCCCCCGCAGCGCTTCGAGGCCGGCACGCAGATGGTGGCTCAGGCTGTGGGCTTCGCCGCAGCGGTGGGTTACCTTGCCGAGCTCGGGATGGATCGCCTCGCGGCGCATGAGGCAGAGCTCACCGGGCTGTTGCTCGATGGGGTGGCTTCGGTGCCCGGCGTGCGGGTGCTTGGTCCCGCCGACACCCGCGAGCGACTGGCCGTGGTGGCCTTCGAGGTGGAGGGCATCCACCCGCACGATGTGGGTCAGGTCCTCGACGACGACGGCATTGCGGTGCGCGTGGGCCATCACTGTGCCCAGCCGGTGCACCGCGCACTGGGTGCGCACTCCTCGGCCAGGGCGTCGGCCGGTCTCTACACCAGTGCCGCGGAGGTCGAGAGCTTCATTGCCGGACTGCACCGGGTCCGTGAGTTCTTCGGAGGCAGTCATGTCTGATCTGCAGCAGCTCTACCAACAGGTGATTCTCGACCACTCCCGGGCACGGCACGGCCACGGTGAGATCGAGCCCTACTCGGCGGAGTCCTTCCAGGTCAATCCCACCTGCGGAGACGAGGTGCGCCTGCGGGTTCGCCTCGAGTGGGACGGATCGGTGGCCAGGCTGGCCGAGCTCGGCTGGATGGGACGAGGATGCTCGATCTCCCAGGCTTCACTCTCGGTGCTCCACGATCTCGTGGCTGGTCAGGATGTCGCCCGCAGTGAGGAGCTGGGGGAGACCTTCCGTGAGCTCATGCACGGACGCGGTCAGGAGCTCGAGCCGGCCAAGCAGGATGCTTTGCAGGACGCCACCGCCTTCGTGGGTGTGGCGCGCTACCCTGCCCGTATCAAGTGTGCGCTGCTCGGCTGGATGGCGCTCCGCGACGCCCTCGCCCACGCACTGACCACACCCGCTACGAACCACGACGGCGCCGCGACCAGCGGCGCACTCCAGGAAGAGGACCAATGAGCGAGACACAGAGTCCGCACAGCCCCTCACCGACCACGGCCGCGGATGTCGAGGAGGCGATGCGCGACGTCATCGACCCCGAACTCGGTATCAATGTGGTCGACCTCGGGCTGGTCTACGGCGTCACCGTCGACCAGAACAACGAGGCGGTCATCGACATGACGCTCACCTCGGCAGCCTGTCCGCTGACTGACGTCATCGAAGACCAGACCAACCAGGCCCTCGAGGGTCTGGTGGCCAGCGCCAGGATCAACTGGGTCTGGATGCCGCCGTGGGGACCGGAGAAGATCACCCCCATCGGGCGTGAGCAGCTGCGTGCTATCGGCTTCAACGTCTGATCGCAGGTGATCACCGCATCCCAACTCTCCCTCCGCATCGGTGCCCGGGAGCTGCTCTCTGAGGCCTCCTTCCGTATCGACACCGGCATGCGCATCGGTTTGGTGGGGCGCAACGGCGCAGGTAAGACGACGCTGACCAAGTTGCTCTCCGGCCAGGACGCCACCGCCTCGGTGGTCCACCACACGGGACAGATCACCCGGTCGGGCGAGATCGGCTACCTGCCGCAGGACCCGCGCACCGGCGACCTGCACGTCACCGCGCGCGACCGTGTGCTCTCCGCTCGTGGCCTGGACACCCTGCGCCAGCGGATCCGGAAGGCCGAGGAGGCCATGGCCAAGGAGATCGGCGACAAGCAGGCCAAGGCAATGGATCGCTACGCCCGCCTGGACGCGGAGTTCGATGCCCTGGGCGGCTGGGCGGCCGATTCCGAGGCAGCGACGATCACCTCCAATCTCTCCCTGCCCACCCGGGTGCTCGATCAGCCGCTCGAGACGCTCTCGGGTGGTCAGCGCCGCCGGGTCGAGCTGGCGCGCATTCTCTTCTCCGGCGCGGAGACCCTGCTGCTCGATGAGCCCACCAACCACCTGGACCACGACTCGATCGTGTGGCTGCGGGAGTACCTGCGCAGCTACACCGGGGGCCTGGTGGTCATCTCCCACGACGTGGAGCTGCTGCGTGAGGTGGTGAACCACGTGTGGTATCTCGACGCGAACCGCGCCAGCCTCGATGTCTACGCATTGGACTGGGACCGCTACCAGACCCAGCGTGAGACCGATGAGCGCCGCCGCCGCCGCGAGCGAGCCAACGCGGAGAAGAAGGCCGACACGCTGCGCAAGCAGGCGGAGAAGATGCGTGCCAAGGCCAGCAAGGCCGTGGCGGCGCAGAACATGCTCAAGCGTGCCGATCGCATGGTCTCCGGCCTCGAGGGGGAACGGCAGACCGATCGGGTGGCCAATCTGCGCTTCCCAGATCCTGCGCCGTGCGGCAAGACTCCGCTGATGGCCGAAGGACTGTCGAAGTCCTACGGCTCGCTCGAGGTGTTCTCCGGGGTGGATCTGGCCATCGACCGCGGCTCACGCGTGGTCATCCTCGGGCTCAACGGTGCCGGGAAGACCACGCTTCTGCGCATTCTGGGGCATGTCGAGGAGGCGGACTCCGGCCAGATCCTGCCCGGGCACGGCCTGAAGATCGGGTACTACGCCCAGGAGCACGAGACCCTCGACCTCAATCGCACGGTGGTGGAGAACCTGCGCACGGCGGCGCCGGATCTGGATGATACGCGGGTGCGTTCGGTGCTCGGCTCCTTCCTTTTTTCCGGTGATGACGCCGATAAGCCGGCGCGTGTGCTCTCCGGCGGGGAGAAGACCCGCCTGGCCCTGGCGGTCCTGGTGGTCTCGTCGGCGAATGTGCTGCTGCTGGACGAGCCGACGAACAACCTCGACCCGGCGTCGCGGGAGGAGATTCTCGGCGCCCTGCGCACCTTTAAGGGCGCCGTGGTGCTGGTGACGCACGACGAGGGCGCAGTAGATGCTCTCGACCCGGAGCGCGTGCTGCTCCTGCCCGATGCGGACGAGGATCTCTGGAACGACTCCTACCGCGACCTGGTGTCCATGGCGTGAGTGTGATGACGGCGCTGGCCATTCTGGTGCTGGTGCTGCTCGCTTCCGTGCTGCAGCGGATCACCGGGATGGGTGCCGCCATGATGATGGCGCCCTTCCTGGTGGTGATGCTGGGACCGCACGGCGGGGTGATGCTCACCAATGTCCTCGCCGGCTGCATCTCCGCGGTGATGCTCGCCAGTGTCTGGCGCAGGATCGAATGGCGGCGGCTGACGCTGCTGATCCCCGCTGCGGTGCTCGTGATGCCGCTGGCGAGCTGGATCGCCGCGCGCTCTCCCGGCGGGCCCTTGTACATCATCGTCTCCTGCCTGGTGCTAGCGGGCTTGACCCTGGCGGTCTTCCTCTCCCGTCTGGGGCGACGAGCCGACGGGCCGGCGGTGCGGATTCTCACCGGCGTCGGAGCGGGAGCGGGCACGGTACTCGCCGGCGTTGGTGGACCGGCCATGGCCTTCTATCAGGTGCTCTCCGGCTGGGATCCGCGCGCCTTCGCCGCCTCGGTGCAGCCGGTGTGGATCACGCTGTCGATCTGTGGGCTCGGTTCCAAGCTGCTCTTCTCCCGGGAGGAGTTCCCCACCCTGCCCTGGTGGGGGTGGCTGGCCTGTCTGCCCTTGACGCTCGGAGGCCTACGGATCGGCAGACGAGTCGGGCGGCGTCTGTCCACACTGACAGCGAGTCGTATCGTGGTGGGTATCGCGGTCATCGGGGCGTTGTTGTCGCTGGCGACTGGCATCGTGGCGCTGCTACAGTAGTCAAGGTTTGGACCTTGATCTTCGAGTATCAAGGGCATAGCCTTGCACCATGTTCGTGGTGACCGCCGATCAGCGTGGCAGCACCGGCAGGCCAGATTTGGTCGACGGTCTGCTGCAGAGCTTTGCCCAGTGGAGCGATGAGGCGCAGCGGTCAGTGGTCCTCCCGATGGAACGCACAGTAGGTGATGAGGTCCAGGCTCTGCTGGGCACCGCCGAGGCGGCGGTTGATCTCGCCCTGTGGCTGTGCCGCTCCGGCGAGTGGGCGATCGGCATCGGTGCGGGCGCAGTGGAGGAGCCGCTCGCAGAGACGGCGCGCGCCAGCACTGGCCCGGCGTTCCTCCATGCGCGCCATGCCGTGGAGCGCGCCAAGACGCGCACGGAGCCAGTCCCTCTGGTGGTCTACGGGAGCAACCGTGAGTCCGCCACGCAGGCCACAGCGATCCTGCAGTTGCTCGCCTCGGTGCTCAGACGCCGTACCGCGGGGGGCTGGGAGGTGGCCGATCTCTTGAGCGCGGGCCGCAGCCGACGCGAGGCAGCGGGCGCACTGAAGATCTCCGAGCAGGCGGTCAGCCAGCGGGTCCGCGCGGCCATGATCGAGGAAGAACGTCGCGCGCGGCCGGTGGCCGCAGCACTCGTGACGACCGCCGCCGGGCCGGCATCCGTGCAGAACGAGGAGGAGAGGTGATGGACCTGCTGCTCAATACCGCCGTGGTGGTCGGAGCTCTTCTGGTCTCGGCGCTGGCCGGCTGGGCGGTGGTGGCACTGCTCCTGCGCGTGATCGAGCCCGACCCGGCGCTGCCCGGACTGCTGCGCGGTGGCACGTGGATCGGCATCCTGGAACGTGTCGCCATCACCGGCGCCATCCTGGGCGGAGTGCCCGAGGCCGTGGCGGTGATCATCGCCATCAAGGGTCTCGGCCGCTATCCCGAACTGCGCGCCACCGATGCCGACCAACGTGGGCCGGCTGCCGAGCGATTCATCATCGGAACCCTGGCGAGCTACGTGTGGGCAGCACTGATCGCCGTGCTCGCCGGGATGATGCTCCGGTGACGCGGTCCGGCCAGCCGCGCTGGCCTGGCACCATGATCACCATGCTCCTCACCATCGCCGCCGTCTTCCTTGGTGGGGTACTCGGAACCAGCCTGCGCCTGGGTCTGGATCTCGCTCTTCCCACCGGAGGGCCCCTGGCACTGTCCACCCTGGTCGCCAACGTGCTCGGATCCTTCATCCTCGGGCTCGTCACCGGCCGAGTGCTCAGCCGTCCCGAACGCCCGGAATGGTTGCGTGCCGGCCTCGGTGCCGGGCTGCTGGGCTCCTTCACCTCGTTCTCCGCATTGGCGATGGACGCCGGCGGTCACCTCCTCGCCGGGAGGCTGCTCGAAGCGGGAGCCGAACTCGGTCTCTCAGTAGTCCTCGGCATCGCCGCGGCTCTGGGCGGGCTGGTTCTCGGAAGCCTCGGCCAGTCACGAGGTGCCTCATGATCGCCTTGTCCGGTGGTGACCTCGTGGCTATCGTCCTGGCGGCCGTCGCCGGTGCGCTCGGCGCCGTCATGCGGTGGAGCGTGGTCAGCTGGCAGGCCGGGCGCCGGGCACGTGCGGACCGCACGATGGTGACACGAGTACGGCTGATCGATCACGCCGTGCTGGCGGTGAACTGCGTGGGTTCCTTCATCGCCGGCCTGGCCTTCGGTGCCGCCCCGATCCTCCCGGCGGTCGTGCCTCTCATGGTGGCCGGAGGCCTGTGCGGGGGATTGACCACCTTCGGCACCCTCATGGTGAGCGTGGCCGACGAACTGCGGAACCGGCGCCCCGGGCGAGCCTTCAGTGCGCTGACCATCCAGCTCGTCCTTGGCTTCCTCGCCGGGGTGCTCGGTCTCCTTCTCGGCATGTGGTTCGTCTGAGGCGGGTGTCACTCCACGTGCACTCGAGGCACTAGCGTGGCGGTGTGGCTGACTTCGCACTTCAACTAGGCAAGCTCGTGAGCACCCTCGGGGTGAAGAACACGATCGGCGAACCGCAGCGCCTGGCGGCCGATGAGGTGACGCCAGTGGCGGTGAGCATCACCGGATTTGGTGGCGGTTCGGCTGGGGAACTCCATGAGGGGGGCGGTGGCGGCGGGCTGTCGGTGCCCCTGGGTGCCTATGTGCAGCGCCACGGAGCGGTGCATTTCGAGCCGAACACGGTCGCCCTGGTCGCCGTGGCGATCCCTCTGGTGTGGGTCACCGGACGAGCGCTTCGCGGCGTGGTGCGCGCCGCCAAGAAGTAGCGCGCCTCAGCTGTTCAGCTGGGCGTCGATCAGCGCGTCCTCTTCTTCTTCGGCGCTGCACCGACGCTTCGGCGCCCGCGCGGTTCGCATCGAGCCCGGGAGGCCGGAGTCCCCGGCTCCGGGATCCTGCTCGGCGGCGCGCTCTGCGGCCTCTCTGCGCGCGAGCACCACCAGTGCCACGAGCGCTCCCGCAGCAAAGATCCACCACTGGATGGCATACGAGAGATTCAGTCCCCAGCGCGCCGCAGGCCGGTCCACGGTGCCGAGCTGAACGCCTGCTTCCGGGCTCTCGGAGACCGCGATGCCGTAGCCATGGAGCACGATGGCATCGGTCGCGGTATCGGTGGCGCCGAGGGCCTCCAGCACACCCTCAGGATCCAAGGCGTAGATCTGCCCTTCCGGGCGCTCCTGGACCCGTGGTGGCTCAGCAGGGCGCAGGCGCACCACCACCTGTGCGGGCCCGGCGGGCGGCGCCGGCAGTGAATGTGGTGAGTCCACACTCGCATCCGCCAGCCACCCGCGGTTCACCGGGATCAGCATCCGGCCGTCCGGGTGTTCGGCTTCGAACATCGCGATCAGGTGGACAGCTGCGGTGCCGTCCACGGGGCGGTTGCGCAGCAGGACCGTGTGGTGCGCGAGCCCGTCCGCCTCATCCAGGTAGCGGCCGGTCAGCTCCACCGGGCGCCACTCATTGGCCGTGGCGACCGTGAAGTCCGGGCCGAAGAGTTCCTCGAGCGTGGCGGGAGCGGCATCGAAGGCCTCCTCGACGTTCCTGGCGTCGGCCAGCCGGGTCTCGAACCGGTCCCACTGCCAGAATCCGAGCACGACGCTCAGCGCGACGAAGCCGGCAATCAGCGCGCTCAGGCCGGCCCAGCGGCGCGAGATGAGGAAGGCGTATCGAGAACCTTCGCGGCCGGCAGCACTCACCTCGCTAGGGTACGCGCGCGCCGCCGGCTACTGCTGGTCGCGCGTTGTGCTGCACAGCACGCGTTTCCGCCGCGGCACTAGAGTCGGCTACGGTTTCCGCGGAGTGTCCTCTGGGTGACGTGCGGTGCCAGGCTCGGCTTTGCCCTGCGCGGCAGAGCCAGAACCCGAGGCAGCAGTGATGACGACTCGAAGGAGACACAGGTGAGCGAGGCCCGCAGCGTACTGGTCACCGGAGCCAACCGAGGCATCGGCCGGGCGATCGCCGAGAGATTCCTTGCCGCCGGCGACAAGGTCGCCACGATCTATCGCTCCGGCGATCTCCCCGAGGGCGTGCTCGGCGTCACCGCCGACGTCCGTGACACCCAGGCGGTGGACGCGGCCTTCAGTGAGGTCGAGGCAGCACACGGTCCCGTCGAGGTGGTCATCGCCAATGCCGGAGTGACACGCGACCAGCTGCTGATGCGCATGAGCGACGATGACTTCGAGACCGTGATCGACACCAACCTCGCCGGCGCCTTCAAGGTGGCGCGCCGCGCCTCGAAGGCCATGATCCGCGCCCGTCGTGGTCGCCTCATCTTCATCTCCTCGGTGGTGGGCCTGTACGGCGGGCCCGGCCAGGTGAACTACTCGGCCTCGAAGTCCGGGCTAGTCGGTATGGCCCGCTCCATCACCCGGGAACTCGGCGGCCGGGGTATCACGGCCAACGTCGTGGCTCCCGGGTTCATCGACACCGCCATGACTCAGGCGCTGCCCGACAAGCAGCAGGAGGCCTACCTCGCTGCTATCCCCGCAGGCCGGTTCGGTGGCGTCGATGACGTTGCCGGTGCTGTGGAGTTCCTCGCCTCACCCGCGGCCGCCTACATTTCCGGCGCTGTCATCCCCGTTGATGGCGGCCTCGGTATGGGCCACTGACCCCATCCAGCGGCGCTCTCGCGCCACCGACCTGCAAGGAGACCCATGGGACTGCTCGAGGGAAAGACACTGCTCGTCACCGGCGTGCTCAAGGACAACTCGATCGCCTTCCACGTGGCGCGTCTGGCGCAGGAACAGGGGGCGCGCGTCATCCTGACGTCCTTCGGCCGCCAGTTCCGGCTCACCGAGATCACTGCTCGTCGCCTTCCTGATGCGGCGCCGGTGGTGCAGCTCGACGTCACCTCGGCCGAGGACCTCGACGCGCTTGCTGGACGCGTCAGCGAGCACCTCGGTGAGGGGGAGAGGCTCGACGGTGTGGTGCACTCGGTGGGCTTCGCACCGCAGTCGGTGATGGGTGGAAACTTCCTGGCGGGGGAGTGGGAGGACGTCGCCACCGCCATCCAGATCTCGGCCTACTCGCTCAAGGCCCTCGCCGTGGCTGCCAAGCCGCTCATGGGTGAGGGCTCAGCACTGGTGGGACTGACCTTCGACGCGAGCTTCGCCTGGCCGGTGTACGACTGGATGGGCGTGGCCAAGGCCGCCTTCGAGTCGACGGCTCGTTATCTCGCACGTGACCTCGGCCCGGACGGCATCCGGGTGAACCTCGTCTCCGCCGGGCCGGTGAAGACCACGGCGGCGACCTCGATTCCCGGCTTCGAACAGGTCGAGGGTGGCTGGGGGGAGCGTGCGCCCCTGGGATGGGAGGTCAGCGACGCCGATCCCACGGCCCGCGCCGTGGTGGCCCTGTGCTCGGACTGGTTCCCCAAGACCACGGCCGAGATCGTCCACGTCGACGGCGGCGTGCACGCAATGGGCGTATGAGGTCGAGAGTGACCCAGCGCCGCCTGGTCCTCCTCCGCCACGCCAAGGCCGAACCCCGTGGCGCGTTGGATGATGCCGCCCGGGCACTGGCCACGCGCGGGCGCGACCAGGCCACGGTGATCGGTCAGAGCCTCAAGGACGGTCTGGGGGACTTCGATCTCGCTCTGGTCTCGACGGCCCTGCGCACCCGGGAGACCTTCCGGTTGCTGGCACAGCAGGTCGATGTCGGAGCACACGAGTTCCTCGATGATCTCTACGAAGCCGACGTCGAGAACGTGGTCAAGGCGATCCGGGGGGTAGACCCGCGCGCGGGCCACGTGCTGGTGGTGGGGCATGAGCCGACGATCTCGGCCACGGCCTTACATCTGCACGGTGGGCGGGACCAGCTCGGCTCCCAGGTCGCGCTGGGTGTGCCCACCGCGACCGCCTGCATCCTGGAGGTGCAGGCGCCGTGGGCGGAGCTGGACCGTGGCGGAGCCACGATGACCCAGGTGCTGCGCGCCGGAGTCTGAGCTCAGGTGCCGGAGACAGCGCCAGTGAAGGCAAGCGCGGCATCGAGCCGCGGGAAGGTCACCGCTGCCGGTGCCTGGGCCACGACAACGGGCTTGGCGCAGAACGCCACGCCGAGACCGGCAGCATGCAGCATGTCGAGATCATTGGCGCCATCGCCGATGGCCATGGTGCGCGCCACGGGAATGCCATCGGCCTGTGCCCAGGCGCGCAGGTACTCCGCCTTGGCGGCCCGGTCCACGATCGGGCCGCGTACCCGGCCGGTCAGCACGCCGTCGGCGACCTCGAGGCGGTTGGCCGCCACATGATCGATGCCGAGCTCGGCGGCCAAGGGCTCGAGGAGCTCCATGAAGCCACCTGAGACCACACCGAAACGCCCGCCCGTGGCCCGCACCGCGCTGAGGAGTTCACGTGCCCCCGGCATCAGCTGGACCGCGGCGCGCACCTGGTCGACCGTGCGCACGGGCAGGCCGGCGAGGGCCGCCACGCGCTCACGCAGGCTTGCGGCGAAGTCAAGTTCCCCGCGCATCGCTCGCTCGGTCACCTCCGCCACCTCGGCCCGCCTTCCCGCATGCTCAGCAAGCAGTTCGATCACCTCGGCGGTGATCAGGGTGGAATCCACGTCCGTGATCACCAGCGACGGCGGAGCTGTCGCCAGCTCTCCGGAGACAACGGCGGCATCGACGCCGACCGCGATGGCGGGCGAGCGCAGTTCGGCGCGGAGCGTGTCCAGGTCCACGCCAGGGCGTGCCTGGCCACTGATGGCCATCGCGGAGAAGTCGGTGTTCGACGACGAGTGCTGGAGATCGCCAGAGACGACCTCGCTCATGAGGTCGTAGGCGTGCGCGGCCAGTGTCTCCGGGAGCGGGCGCGGGGAGATCAGGCTCAGTCGAAGCGAGGTCACAAGCGCCCAGCCTAGGTGGACGTGGCTCAGTCGCCGCGCACGACCCAGCCCTTGGGCACCACGGTCACCCCGCCGGGGGTGACCCAGTAACCGCGGGCGCGGTCGTGTTCCTCGTTCATGCCCACCTGAGCGCCGGGCTCGACGATGACGTGCTTGTCCAGGATCGCCTTGCGCACGGTGGCGTTACGGCCGACCTCGACACCGTCGAAGAGCACGGACTCGTGGACGGTGGACCAGGAGTTCACGCGGCAGAAGGGTGAGACAACCGAATGGTTCACCTCACCGCCGGAGACGATCACCCCCGGGGAGATCAGTGAATCGAGGGCGTGACCGAGGCGGCGTTCTTCGGAGTGCACGAACTTGGCCGGCGCGAGGCCGGTGTAGCCCGTGTGCAGCGGCCAGAGGTCGTTGTAGAGGTTGAAGACCGGATTGACGGAGATGAGATCGAGGGTGGCGTCGTAGTAGGCGTCCACCGTGCCGACGTCGCGCCAGTAGTTGCGGTCACGGTCGGTGGAGCCGGGGACGTCGTTGAAGGTGAAGTCGTACAGGCCGGCGAGCCCGGCCTCCACGAAACGCGGGACGATCGAGCCGCCCATGTCGTGGCTGGAGGAGGAGTCGGCGGCGTCATTGGTGACCGCGTCGACCAGCGCTGCGGTGTCGAAGACGTAGTTGCCCATCGAGGCGAGCACCTCGTGGGGCGAGTCAGGGATGCCCACGGCATCCGTGGGCTTCTCCAGGAACTCACCGATGCGCTGCGGGTCGTGCTTGTCCGGCTGGATGACGCCGAACTGGTCGGCCTCCTCCAGTGGCTGGCGGATCCCCGCGACGGTCAGAGGCAACCCCGAGTCCATGTGCTGCTGCACCATCTGGGAGAAGTCCATGCGGTAGATGTTGTCGGCACCCACGATCACCACGACGTCGGGGCGCTCGTCGTCGATCAGGTTGAGCGACTGGTAGATCGCGTCAGCCGAACCCAGGAACCAGTTCTTGCCGCGCCGCTGCTGGGCCGGTACCGGGGTGACGTAGTTGCCCAGCAGGGTGGACATGCGCCAGGTGGTGGAGATGTGGCGGTTCAGGCTGTGGGACTTGTACTGCGTGAGCGCCACGATCCGCAGATACCCGGAGTTCACGATGTTGGACAGGGCAAAGTCGATGAGCCGGTAGATGCCACCGAAGGTGACGGCGGGCTTGGCGCGGTCCATCGTCAAGGGCATCAGCCGCTTGCCTTCTCCGCCGGCTAAGACGATCGCGAGTACTCGTGGTGCTGCCATGCGCACACTCTATTACCTGGATCACACGGAAGGCTCGCCGAGGGCGAGTGGGCCTGGCATGCTGAGGCCCATGAGGGTGGAAATGCTGTCGCGGGAGTACCCGCCACACATCTACGGCGGAGCCGGCGTCCATGTGTCCGAACTCGCGAGGGTGCTCCACGGCCTTCCTGGAGTCGACGTCCATGTCCGGGCCTTCGACGGGCCGCGCGGTGACCTGCCGGAGGGCGAGGTGCCAGTGAGCGGATACGCCGCACCGCCGGAGCTGGCCTCGGCGAACGCCGCGCTGCGCACGCTCGGTGTCGATCTCGCGATAGCCGCAGACGTGGCCGAGCTGGGCAGCGACGACCTCCTCATCCACTCCCACACCTGGTATGCCAACCTCGCGGGGCACCTCAGCGCTCAGCTCACCGGAGCTCCCCACGTGCTCACCGCACACTCCCTCGAACCGTTGCGGCCCTGGAAGGCCGAGCAACTCGGCGGCGGCTACCGAGTCTCCAGCTGGGCTGAGGCCACGTCCTACGCTCACGCCGACGGCATCATCGCCGTCTCCGCTGGGATGCGCGCGGATATTCTGCGGTCCTACGACCTCGACCCGGCGCGCGTGCACGTGGTCCACAACGGCATCGACCTCGACGGGTGGCGGGCGCCTCGCGAGGACGAGCGCGAGGCGTCCGCCGCGACCGTGCAGCGCCTCGACATCGCCCCGGACCGGCCGACCGTGGTCTTCGTCGGGCGGATCACGCGTCAGAAGGGCCTACCGCACCTCCTGCGCGCTGCTCGGCTCCTGCCAGACGATGTGCAGCTCGTGTTGTGCGCGGGCGCCCCGGACACCCCGGAGATCGCCCAGGAAGTCACCGGGCTGGTTGAGGAGCTCCGCCAGGTGCGCACGGCACCGGTGCTGTGGATCGACGAGATGCTGCCACGGCACGAACTCGTTGCGGTGCTGGACGCCGCCACCGTGTTCGTGTGCCCCTCGGTCTACGAGCCGTTGGGCATCGTGAACCTCGAGGCGATGGCGGTGGGCCTGCCCGTGGTGGGCACGGCCACCGGAGGCATTCCCGAGGTGGTCGAGGACGGCGTCACTGGGTTGCTGGTGCCGATCGAGCAGCACACCGATGGCACCGGTACCCCGACGGACCCGGATCGTTTCGAAGCCGACCTCGCTCAGGCGCTGACCGAGGTTGTCGCCGACACCGCCACTGCCGAACAAATGGGTCGGGCGTCGCGCCGCCGGGTGGAGGACCACTTCTCGTGGCAAGCAGTCGCAGAGCGCACGCTGGAGGTCTACCGCGCGGTCCTGGGCTAGTTCGCGCGGGTCCGGTTAGACGCGGTGCGCGCTGGCGGCAGCCAGTGCGTGGCGGGCTTGGCGGGCGATCTCCCCGAGCGCTCCCGCCCGGGTGTCGATGCTCACGGCCGTCACGGCAGCACCCGTGTCGCTCTGGGCGAGTTCGACGATCCCGAGGAGCCGGGCCGAGCGTTCAAGCAGATCGAGGGTCCGGGTGTCCAGATCCGGTGGCATCAGTTGCGCATCGAGGTGCGCCAGGGACAGGTCGAGGACATCGTCCGCGAGGTCGGGCCGCTCACGGGCCACATCGAGAGCCTCGAGAATCTCCACCGCGTCGGTGAGAGCACGCGTGATCTCACGACGAGCATGAGCAACAGATTCGATGCCCCCGAGGATCCGGCTCGCGCTGGCGGGCTCCGCATGGAGGCGGTGGAATCGCCAGTGCACAATCTCCCCGCTCTCCAGCGCACTGCCGAAGACCTCGATATGGGGTATGGCCACCCGGGCTTCGGCACCTGCTGCGCCGAGAACCACGACGCCCTCCCCGGCCTCGAGGAGGTCCGCGGAGCAGGTCGCGGGCGAGCCCATCAGGTCTCCCGGTCGGGGGAGTACCGCCGCCACCTGCTGAGCCGGGGCAAGCGCGTGCAGCATTGTGGCAAGAGCCTGGGTGCTGTCGGAGGTCTCCGGGAACTCGCTTCCATGGCTGTGATGGACTCGTGGCGGATGCTCGCCCGCGCGGATGCTCTCGGCAGCGCGGCGCGCGGAGACCTCGTCCCGCACGGTGGGAAGCCAGAGGGCCACGAGCACGGAGAGGGGTAGCTCCAGAGAGGGTGTGCCGGCGGACATGACGCCAGCCTAGGTGTACCCGGTCATGAGGTTGGTAGCAGCGTGGTGGTTTGAACGATGGAGAACCTCCGGGTGGGATGTGGCTTGTCGAAGGCCCACTCCAACCCAGAGGTTCTCGTGTCCCACCGTAGTGCCCGTCTCACCGTCCACGGCCGCCTGCTGATCGTCCAGCGCTACCAGGCCGGCTGGAAGCAAGCCCACATCGCCGCCGCCATGGGCGTCTCACGCAAATGCGTCAAGACCTGGATCGACCGGTACGCCACCGAGGGCGAGCCAGGGCTTCAGACCCGCTCCTCGCGGCCGCACACGATGCCGACCAAGACGCCGCAAGAGGTCGAGCAGACGGTGCTCACCGCTCGGGCCGAGCATCGCCAGGGCCCTGACGTGCTGAGCCCCAAAGTCGGCGTCGCGCCACGGACGGTGTCACGCATCCTGCGCCGCCACCGCGTGCCCTACCTGCGTGAGTGCGACCCCATGACCGGCGAGGTGATCCGCTCCTCGAAACACACCGCAACCCGCTACGAGCGCCAGCGCCCCGGCGAGCTGGTCCACATGGACGTCAAGAAGCTCGGCAGGATCCCCGACGGCGGCGGCTGGCGCGCCAACGGCCGCGCCGCGACCCAGGCGGCGAAGATGAGACGCGGCAAGATCGGCTACGACTACGTCCACTCACTGGTGGACGATCACTCCCGGCTGGCCTACTGCGAGATCCTGCCCGACGAGAAGGGCGCCACCTGCGCCGGATTCCTCAGACGGGCTGCGGCCTACTTCGCCGCAAAGGGCATCACCAGGATCGAGCGCGTCATGACGGACAACGCGTTCGCCTACCGGCACTCCAACGACGTCAAGCAGGCCTGCGCCGAGCTAGGAGCCACGCAGAAGTTCATCAAGCCTCACTGCCCCTGGCAGAACGGGAAGGTAGAACGACTCAACCGCACCCTCGCCACCGAGTGGGCCTACCGGCAGAACTTCACCACCAGCACCTCCCGATCCGCCGCCCTTGCACCCTGGCTCGAGCACTACAACACTGAACGCCGCCATAGCTCACTCGGAGGCAAGCCCCCGATCAGCCGCCTGTCACCAACGTGATGACCGGGTACACCTAGGAGGCGGACGGGGTTGTGTGCGCCCGCCGTCATGGGGTGGGCCGCCGGACGATAGAGTCGAGGCATGGGTGAAGTGCTCGAGTTCGATGACGTCTTCGTCCGCCGCGGCGGAACCACCATCCTCGACCACGTGGACTGGTCGGTGGACGACGGTGAACGCTGGGTGATCTTGGGCCCGAACGGTGCCGGGAAGACCACAGTGGTCCAGCTGGCTGCCGGTCGCATGCACCCCACCTCCGGCACCGTGACGGTGGTCGGTGAACAGCTCGGTCGCACCGACCTCGCAGACCTGCGCACGCTCGTGGGCCTCACCTCGGCCGCCTTGGCGGATCGTCTCCCGCCGGGCGAACGGGCTCTCGACATCGTGTTGACCGCGTCCTACGGCCAGACCGGCCGGTGGCGCGAGGAGTACGACAGCGAGGACATCGAGCGGGCCGAGGCACTGCTGCACGCCTTCGGCGTCGCCCACCTCGCACAGCGCACCTATGGCACCTTGTCCTCCGGTGAACGCCAGCGCGTTCAGGTGGCGCGCGCACTCATGCCCGATCCGGAACTGCTCCTGCTCGACGAACCTGCCGCCGGACTGGATCTCGGTGGCCGCGAAGAACTGATGGCCGCCTTGAGCGAGTTGGCCGGCGACGCCCGCTCTCCGGTGAGCGTCATGGTGACGCACCATGTGGAGGAGATCCCTCCCGGCTTTACGCACGGCCTGCTCTTGCGCGATGGTGAAGTGGTCACGGCCGGTGAGCTCGGTGACGTGCTCACCCCGCAACATCTCTCGAACGCCTTCGGGCTGGAGCTCGAGGTCGAGCGGCATCGTGGTCGCTACACGGCTCGCGCTGCTGTGCGCTGAGCGCTATCCGGCCGGGTTAAGCTGCCCTGAGAGACAGATCACTGAGAGGGGGACGGGTCCATGGGTTGGTTGTGGTGGATCGGCGCCGCGCTGATCTTCGGCGTCATCGAGATGCTGACGCTGTCCTACGTCTTCTTCATGCTCGCGATCGGGGCCCTGGCCGGTGCCCTGCTGGCGGCCTTCGACGCCCCGCTCTGGGCGCAGTTCGCCACGGTGGCACTGGTGTCGATGCTGCTGCTCTGGGGTGCGCGCCCCTACGTCAAGGGCTGGGTGGAGCGGACCGTGCCGCGCACCAACACCAATGTGGACGCCCTGGCCGGCCGCCAGGCCATCGTGGAGGCAGAGGTCACCGGAATCGATGGCCGGGTCAAGCTCGCCGGCGAGATCTGGTCGGCGCGCATGGAAGAGCCCGGGCCGCCGCTTGCCCCGGGCAGCACCGTGGTGGTGGCCGCCATTGATGGTGCCACTGCCATCGTCAAGCCCTTGCCCGCCTCACCGAACGATCCCCAGAACCCGTACCCCACCTACTGATCACCTCGCCGCGCACCGTCGTGGCTCCGGGGTGGTCCAACCAAGAAGCGAGGACCTATGAACGGAATCGGAGGGCCGGTTCTTACGATCGTCGCCATCCTGCTTGTCATCTTTGCGGCGGTCACGATCTGGCGCGCTGTGCGGATCGTCCCGCAGACCGTGGCACTGATCGTGGAACGTCTCGGCCGCTACCAGACCACTTTCCACGCCGGCCTGCACGTCCTGATTCCTTTCGTGGACAAGGTGCGCGCCGGCGTCGACCTGCGTGAGCAGGTCGTCTCCTTCCCACCGCAGCCGGTGATCACCTCGGACAACCTGGTGGTGAGCATCGACACGGTGCTGTACTTCCAGGTCACCGACCCCAAGGCCGCGACGTACGAGATCGCCAACTACATCACCGGTATCGAACAGCTCACGGTGACCACGCTGCGTAACGTCATCGGCTCGATGGACCTCGAGCAGACCCTGACCAGCCGTGACCAGATCAACGGTCAGCTCCGTGGCGTGCTCGATGAGGCCACCGGCCGCTGGGGCATCCGCGTGAACCGCGTGGAGCTGAAGTCCATCGACCCGCCGCAGAGCATCCAGGGCTCGATGGAGCAGCAGATGCGCGCCGAGCGCGACCGGCGTGCTGCGATCCTCACCGCCGAAGGTGTCAAGCAGTCCCAGATCCTCACGGCTGAGGGTGAGAAGCAGGCCGCGATCCTGACCGCCGAAGGTGAGGCGCAGGCGGCCATTCTGCGTGCCCAGGGTGAGTCCCGGGCCATCCTGCAGGTCTTCGACGCCATTCACCGCGGCAAGCCCGACCCGCGTCTGCTCGCGTACCAATACCTGCAGAAGCTTCCTGAGATCGCCAATGGTGAATCCTCGAAGATGTGGATCGTGCCCACCGAGTTCACCGCAGCCCTGAACGGCATCACCCAGGGCTTCGGCGGGGGCTCCTCGAACAGTTCCTTCGGGGATTCCGGTGACTCCGGGGGGGACTACGAGCACCCCAATGTGGAGTTCGGCGAGCACGAGAGCCCGGCGATGGCCACCGCGCTGGCCGAGGCCACACTGGAGGACCCCGACGCGGCGCTCAAGCGAGCCCAGGGCGAGGCGCAAGATGCTGCCGACGTCGCGGAGAAGGCCAGTGACCGGACCAGTTCCTCGCGCGTGAAGAAGCGCGAGGCCGGCGGCGCCGCACCGCAGGCGGAGTCTGCCGTGCCGCCCGTGCCGGAGGCCGAGGACGCCACGCGCTTCGGTCCCCCGGCCGGGGAGCAGCAGGGCGACGGTGGCGAGCCCGGGCAGCCGCCTCAGTGAGCCTGAACTCAACCAGCGACCATGGCCGGTTCCCGCAGGGGAGCCGGCCATGATCGTGTCGGTGACCGATGCCCGGGCCGAGGAGCTGGCCGATTACACCCGTCTGACCGATGTCCGCTTGCGCACGCGGCTCGAGCCGGAGCAGGGCCTGTACATGGCCGAGTCGACGCAGGTGATCATGCGCGCCATCGCCGCCGGTCACCGCCCACGCTCCTTCCTCATGGCGCCGCGCTGGCTCCCGGTCATGGAGCCGGCGATCGCAGCCTCGTGCGGGAGCGCCGACGGGGGAGCAACGCCGGTCTACGTGGCGGAGGAGCCGGTACTCGAGGCCATCACCGGCTTCCACCTGCACCGCGGGGCGCTGGCGGCCATGCACCGGCCGCATCTGGCGCCGATGTCCAAGATCCTGGGTGCCGCGCGCGGGGGAGCCGGCGCACGCCGCGTCGCGGTGCTGGAGGACATCGTGGATCACACGAACGTCGGGGCCGTCTTCCGATCCGCAGCCGCTCTGGGTGTGGATGCCGTGCTGGTCTCGCCGAGCTGCGCCGACCCGCTCTACCGGCGCGCGGTGCGGGTCTCGATGGGCACGGTCTTCCAGGTGCCGTGGACCCGCGTGCCCGAGTGGCCCGCAGGTGTGAGCGCCCTGCAGGGTCTGGGTTTCACTGTCGCGGCTCTGGCGCTACGGGAGGACGCCGTCGATCTCGACGCGTTCGCGCAGAGCGTGGCCGGGCCAGGCTCGCGTGTGGCACTGGTGCTCGGAACAGAGGGCGACGGCCTCAAGCGGGGCACGGTCGACGCTGCGGACATCGCCGTGCGGATCCCGATGTCCGGCGAGGTCGATTCGCTCAACGTCGCCGCCGCGAGCGCCGTCGCCTTCTGGGCCACCCGGGTGACAGGTCAGACGCCACCGGCGTAGTCGTGCTGGCGCCAGGCCTCGTAGGTGGCCAGTGCTGCCGAGTTCGCGAGGTTGAGCGAGCGCACTCCCGGGCGCATGGGGATGCGCAGTCGTTGTGTGATGCGCGGATGGCTCATGACGTGCTCGGGTAGACCGTCGGGCTCCGGACCGAAGAGCAGGGCGTCACCCGGTTCGTAGCTGATCTCGGTGAAGAAGGTCGAGGCATGCCCGGTGAAGGCGAAGACTCGGCCCGGCAGCGCTTCGAGCGCGGTATCCAGATCGGGATGGATCTCGACGTGGGCGAGGTCGTGATAGTCCAGGCCGGCACGGCGCAAGTGCGCATCGGTCATCTGGAAACCCAGCGGTTCGACCAGATGCAAGCTGGTCCCGGTGCAGGCGGTGGTCCGGATGGTGTTGCCGGTGTTCGGCGGGATGCGTGGCTCGTAGAAGACGACGTGGAACACGTCGCCCATCATCGCAGGTTGCCGACCCGGACTACCCGCGCCTCAGCCACCCACCGGCGATCAGTCCTCGCGGTCTCCGTGGGGCAGGCACGGCGTATTGACCAGCACTCCGCCCACCCCGGCTCCGCGGTTCATCCGCACCGCCACCTGCCAGGCCTGGTCCCCGAAGACGCCGACCAGGAGCGGAGTGTCGGTCTCGGCGCCCGTCACCTGCAGCCCCTGCGTCCCGCGCTCTGCGAGGTACTCCTGAGCGTCGGTGAGGACGCGTTCTGCGTCCTCGGCTGCGAAACTGACGCGCTGGGAGACCTGTGCGGTCTCCTCGCGCGGTCCGTCATCCACGAGGCACGGGGAGTAGATGGGGTCGTTCTCCTGGACGAGCTCGGCCGGGACGGCGCCGATGAGGTCCGTGATGAGATCGTTCGCCTCGGCCACCGCCTCGTCGAGGGTGGCGGCGCCGGTGGGCAGGTCACCGCTCTGACAGGCGCCCAGCACAGTGATGGTGGCGAGGGCGAGGACCCACTGCTGCTGTCTGCGCATCGTGATCACTCTATCGGTGCCTCAGCGCCGTCCGGTGACCAGGTCCTCCTGGCCCGAGACGATGTACGCGAGGTTCTGCACCGAGACGGCGTCCGTGTAGTAGGTGCTGTGTGAACCGGGGCTCCAGCCCCAGCCGGAACCGTAGTCGTAGCTCTCGCCCCCGAATCGGGGAGCCTCCGGCTGGGTGCCGTGGACACCCACGGACACCTGGATGGGATCCTGCGGATGCCGGATGCCCCAGACAGTCGCGGCGCCCGGGAGATCACCGGGGCCGGTGACGCCGCCGCCGAAGCCCGGACAACCCAGGCAGATGAGGTTGGCGGCCTCGAGCCCGTGATTCACCACGTCATGGCCGACCGCCACGCCGCCGTAGGAGTGGCCGAGGATGTGCAGATCGGGGGAGTTCCCGCTCGGTAGGGCGTCGACGACGGCGGCGAGATCACTGGTCTCGGCGTGCGAGCCGCTGACGGCGTTCACCAGGCCTCGCGGGGGGTCGTAACAGACGCAGGAGATCACGGCCGTATTGTCGACGCCGATGTCGCTCAAGCTGTTGTACAGCGCGTTGCCGTGGCCACGGGTGTAGCCGTCGATGTATTCGCCCATGCCATCACCCATCAGAGTGCCAGGAATCGTGACGGCCACGTGCTCGGCGGTGTCCAGATTCCCGCCGGTCAGCTCGGCGGCCCGGATGGATTGGTTCTCGAGGTCCACCTCAAAATGGACGAAGTTGCGGTCGGTGCCCAGCCAGCCGGCGAAGTTGCCGGCGATCTCCTGGGCGAAGCGGCCCTCCTCGGCGCGGGCGACCGCGCGATCGAACTGCTCCGGTGTGGGCTCGGCGTTGAAGTGGATGCTGCCGTCGCGTAGATCCGCCAGCAGTGACCCGTCCGGCGCCTCGGCGATGAGTCTCTCGAGTTCCTGGCGGCGCTGGGCCTGGCCGGGATCGCTCATGACCGTGGCCCACTCCTCCCAGATGCCGTAATCGTCCGCCGAGGCGCGCACCTGTGGCGCGGCCTCGGCGATCAGCAGTTGAGCCGCGCCGACGCGCTCGTCCTGGGACACACTGTTGTCGAGCTGAGTCCGGCGGGCCGCCTCGAGCAGTGCCTCCCGCTCATGCGCGGGCAACCGCTCCAGGTAGTCGGCGAGTTCCTCGCCGTCCATGTCCGCGATCTCGGCGAGACGCTCCTGAGGCGTGGGCTCGGTCCCGCTGCCAGCGGGCTCGGCGGCGGGCCCGCTGTCGGAGACGGCCTCCTCTCCTTCGCTGCCCGAGCATTCGCCTTGCGTGACTCGACAGATCGCGGCGTCGATGCCCGAGGCGATCGAGCTTCCCCACGGCGACGCCGCGGCGACCACCACGGCGAGCAGGATCGCGGCGACGACCACGATGCCCATGGTCTCGATGCCGGCGGCGCCGCGCTCGGACCGCAACGCGGCCGTGCGAGCACCATGCGGTGCGATGGCGTGTTGCTGGCGTCCCACGTGATCCCCCCAGAGTGCGGTCCTCCCGGCCATGATGCCGTGGGACGCTTCGGACCACCAGGGCCGCTGGGCCCACGCCGGTGCGCCCGTGGGCCCAGGGGAGCGGGAGCTGAGGCCGCCGATTATGCTCGAGGTCATGGACACTGTTCGCCTCGGCCAGTCCGGCCTCGCCGTCTCGACCGTCGGACTCGGGTGCAACAACCTGGGCCGGCCCGGAACCGCCACCGAGTCCGCCGAGGGAGCGGCCGCCGTCGTGCACGCCGCGATCGAGGCGGGCATCACCCTCTTCGATGTCGCGGACGTCTACGGCGGCCGGCCCGGTCTGAGCGAGGAACTGCTCGGCCGAGCCCTGGCCGGTCGCCGGGACGAGGTGGTGCTGGCCACCAAGTTCGGGATGGACATGAAGGGCGCGAACGGCGAGGACTTTGCCGCGCGCGGTTCGCGGCGGTACATCGTCAAGGCGGCCGAGGCCTCGCTGCGGCGGCTCGGTACCGAGTACATCGATCTCTATCAGATTCATCGGCCCGATTCGCTCACCCCGATTGAGGAGACGCTGTCAGCCCTGGATGACCTGGTCCGCTCCGGGAAAGTGCGCTACGTGGGCCACTCGAACTTTGCCGGCTGGCAGATCGCCGAGGCTGCGCACACCGCGGCTGAGACCGGAGCCACGCCCTTCATCTCGGCACAGAACCACTACAGCCTGGCCGAACGCCGCGTGGAGGAGGAGGTTGTTCCAGCTTGTGAGCGCTACGGGCTGGGGCTGCTGCCCTTCTTCCCGCTCGCGAACGGTCTGCTGACCGGGAAGTACTCCCACGGCACGGCGCCAGAAGGCTCGCGGCTCACTCGCAGCCGGACGGAGATGCTGGAGAACGAGGACCTGATGACCCGACTTCGTGACTTCGGTGATTTCGCCCATCAGCGCGACCTGACGGAGGTCGAGGTCGCCTTCTCCTGGCTCGCCTCCCGCCCGGAGGTGGCCTCGGTGATCGCCGGTGCCACGAGCCCGGAGCAGGTGCGCCAGAATGCCGCGGCTGTCTCCTGGACACCCACGGCCGAGGACGAAGCCGCCCTGGACGAGATCTTCGCACCGCGGACCTCATCGCTGTGACGCGTGGCGCGGTGGCGGCGGCGAGGAGGCCGCGTAGCGTGAGGGTGTCGGTCATCCGATCCGGAAAGGACAGCCAGTGAGCCTCGAACGACCCGAAGCCCAGCATCCCTACGACAAGCTTCCCGCCCTGCCGGGGTTCTCGCTCAGCTCGGCGGACTTCACGGAGGGCGATGCCCTGCCGGTGGAACTGTCGCAGGACGGTGAGAACCGCTCGCCGCAGCTCTCCTGGTCGGGTTTCCCGGCCGAGACCAAGGGCTTCGTGCTCTCGTGTTTCGACCCGGACGCACCCACGCCCTCGGGGTTCTGGCACTGGACGGTGGTCGACCTCTCGGCGGATGTCACCTCATTGGAGGCCGGCGAGGGCGAGTCCGATCTGATGTTGCCCGGTGCGGCCTTCCATCTGCGCAATGACGGCGGCGCCCACTCCTACGTCGGCTCCGCGCCCCCGCAGGGCGACCGAGCCCACCGCTACGTGTTCGCCGTTCACGCTCTGGACACAGAGACCTTGGAACTCTCGGAGGATGACACGCCCGCGAAGGCGCACTTCCTGTGCGCCTTCCACTCCATTGCGCGCGCCACGCTGACCGGCACCTTCCAGCGCTGAACGTACAGCGGCGAACACACCACAGGCCGTCCTCCCGCGAGGAGGGCGGCCTGTGGTGGTCTTGGCACCGCGCGGAACGGGCCCGCAGGGTGAGGGAGATCGGGTGATCTAGTCCTCGGTGGGACGTTCCTCGGCGTGCAGCCGTTCGGTCTCGTCGTGAATGTCGGTGGCGACCTTCTGCAGGGCCTCGGAGTGCCGGCGCGCGTGGTGTGCGCAGAAGAGCAACTCGCCGGCCTCGAGCTGGACCCGCACGTATGCCTGCGCGCCGCACGCATCGCAACGGTCCTGGGCGGTCATGGTGGGGGCTTCAGTCGCTGTGGTCACGGGCCCCATACAACCACCCCGGCCCCGCGCCCCGCTTGCGCAAGCCCGGCGGTTCGCTCCCGGCGTAGCGCCTGGCCGGCGCCTACCATCGCTACGTGTCAGTACCCACCACGCGCGCAGACAGCTACACCGCCCGCCATCTCTCGGTTCTCGAAGGCCTGGAGGCGGTCCGCAAGCGGCCCGGAATGTACATCGGCTCCACCGATTCCCGCGGACTCATGCACTGCCTGTGGGAGATCATCGACAACGCCGTCGACGAGGCGCTGGAAGGGCACGCCCAGGAGGTGCGGATCATCCTGCACCCGGACGGGTCGGTGGAAGTGCGCGATGACGGTCGAGGCATCCCGGTGGACACGGTTGAGTCCGTGGGCCTCTCGGGTGTCGAGGTGGTCTTCACCAAGCTGCATGCCGGTGGCAAGTTCGGCGGTGGCTCCTACGCGGCCTCCGGCGGTCTGCACGGCGTGGGTGCCTCCGTGGTGAACGCGCTCTCAGCACGGCTTGATGTCGAGGTCGATCGCGGCGGGAAGACCCATCGCATGACCTTCCGGCGGGGCGAACCGGGAGAGTTCAGCGACGCCGGCACGGCCGGCCCATCGCCCGAGAACGACTTCGCCCCCTTCACCTCCCGGTCCGAGCTTGCCGTCGTGGGCAAGGTGCCCAGGAAGCGCACCGGCACCCGGGTGCGCTACTGGGCGGATCGCCAGATCTTCCCGGCCACTGCGGCTTTCGGCTATGACGAACTGATCCAGCGCACGCGGCAGACCAGTTTCCTCGTCCCGGGCCTGACGCTCGTGGTCCGCGACGAGCGTGGCCTGGCCGGCACCCCAGGAGCCGAGGGGCCCGTCGAAGAGGTCTTCCGGCACGACGGCGGCGTGGTCGACTTCGCCGAGCACCTCGCCACGGACGGAGCCGTCTCGGATGTCTGGCACCTCACCGGCTCCGGCACCTTCACCGAGACCGTTCAGCGCCTCGACGCACGTGGCCACCTCGCCCCCGAGGAGGTCGAGCGCACCTGTGAGGTGGAGGTCGCCCTGCGATGGGGGATCGGTTACGACACCACCCTGCGCAGCTTCGTGAACATCATCGCCACCCCCAAGGGAGGCACCCACGAGACCGGTTTCGAACAGGGACTGCTGCGCACCCTGCGCAAGCAGATCGAGACCAACGCCCGGCGGCTGAAGGTCAGTGCCAAGGATCCCAAGATCGAGAAGGACGACGTCCTGGCCGGGATGACCGCTGTGGTGACCGTGCGCCTGCCCGAACCGCAGTTCGAGGGTCAGACCAAGGAGGTGCTGGGCACCGCCCCGGTCCGCGCCATCGTGGCCAAGGTGGTCTCCGACGGCCTGACCGAGCGCCTCACCTCGCCCAAGCGTGACGCCAAGACGCAGGCCACCGCCGTGATGGAGAAGGTCGTCGGCGAGATGCGTGCGCGCGTGCAGGCGCGGCTCACCAAGGAGATCTCGCGGCGGAAGAACGCCCTGGAGTCCTCCTCGCTGCCGGCCAAGCTCGCCGATTGCCGCACGAATGACGTGGACTCGTCGGAGCTCTTCCTCGTCGAGGGTGACTCCGCGCTCGGCACCGCCAAGCTGGCACGCTCCAGCGACTTCCAGGCGCTGCTGCCCCTGCGCGGAAAGATCCTGAATGTGCAGAAGGCGGCTGCCGGGGAGATCCTCAAGAACGCGGAGGTCGCGTCGATCATCCAAGTGATCGGCGCGGGGTCGGGGCGCACCTTCGATCTCAGTCAGGCCCGGTACGGCAAGATCGTGCTCATGACCGACGCGGATGTCGATGGAGCGCATATCCGCACCCTGCTGCTGACCCTGTTCTATCGCCACATGCGGCCTCTGGTGGAAGCGGGCCGGGTGTTCGCTGCCGTGCCGCCGCTGCACCGCGTGGACATCGTCGGCTCGGGGGGAAAGAAGGGTGAGGTCGTCTACACGTACTCCGAGGCCGAGCTGAACGCCCTGCTGAAGAAGCTAGAGCGCACCGGCAGGCGGTTCAAGCACCCGATTCAGCGTTACAAGGGCCTGGGCGAGATGGATGCCCATCAGCTCGCCGAGACCACGATGGACCCGAGCCGGCGGACGCTGCGCCGGATCTCCATGGCCGACGAGGCCGCCGTCACCGAAGCGGAGCGGGTCTTCGAGCTGCTGATGGGCAGCGATGTTGCACCGCGCAAGGACTTCATCATCGACGGTGCGCAGCGCATCGACATGGACCGGATCGACGCGTAGTTCCGGCGCACCGGCGCGCTGAGAGTTCACACACACGGGCGCGTCCTACCCTGCACGGCAACCGGGGGACGCCGTAGGGTGCGGACGTGCCCGAGACCCCGATGACGCCCGACAGCGCCCCGCGCGGACCCTTGCGGTCGCGCGCCCAGGCGCCGTCGGAGCTACCGCTACCGGATGCCGCCGAGGTGTCCTGGCGCGAGCTGACGCGCGCGGACATCCCGGCACTGGTGGAGGTCATCGGGCGCATCGAGGAGGCTGACCACCCCCCCTATCGCACCACCGTGGAGGAAGTGGAGGACTACTTCGCTCCGGGTTACGACACTGCGGGCATCGGCGGCTTCGCCGACGATGACCAGGGCGAGCTCATGCAAGCCTACGGCTTTGTTCGCCTCTCTCAGGCCGACCGGCAGGTCAAGCGCGTCTTCGTCTCCGGTGGGGTGGCTCCCACCTTCCGCGACCGCGGCATGGGCTCCCCTCTGATGGACTGGCAGCTCGGCCGTGCCCGCCAGCTCCTCGCCGAATGCGCCGAGGCCGAGGAGGATGTCGCCGCGCGGATCGTGGCGCACGTGGACGACGACCGCGAGGACTTCACCCAGTTGCTGACCTCCCGCGGTTTCACCCCGCGGCGGACCTACAGTCAGCTGCGACGGGACCTCTCCCAGCCGCTACCGACGATCAGCCTCGAGCGCAGCGTGACCGTGGAACCGTGGACCGAGGCACTCGACGACGCCGTCCGGCGAGCGCACAACACCGCGTTCCGGGACCTCTGGGGCAGCCAACCGCTGACCCCGCAGGCATGGCAGCAGGAACGCACCCATCACGCGCCCGAGTGGAGCTTCGTCGCCTTGGATCGCAGCAGCGACCGGGCCCAGGTCGCGGGCTACCTGATCTCCGGACGCTATGAGCAGGACTGGCCCGCTCTGGGCTGGACCGAGGGATACATCGAGAACCTCGGAGTGCTGCCGGCGTGGCGGGGCCGGCACGTGGCGACGGCGCTACTCACCCGCGCCATGGAGGCCTACCGGCATGACGGTATGCAGTACGCCGGCATGGACGTGGACTCCGACAACCCCACCGGAGCCATCGGTCTGTTCGAAAGGCTCGGTTTCGAGCGGGTGCGCGGCTCGGCCGTCTACACCGTCGAGGTGTGACGACTGTGCAGCGGAAGGTGGGAGCGAGGAACGAGCGCCCGCCCGCAGCGGAGCTGAGAAACGCCGACCATGAGTTCGAGGTGTGACGACTGCGCAGCGGAAGGTGGGAGCGAGGGACGAGCGCCCGCCCGCAGCGGAGCTGAGGAACGCCGACCATGAGTTCGAGGTCTGAGGACCGCGGGGTGGGAAGGGAGACCCGCTCACCCCACGGCGGCCACCGGGGCGCTCAACGGCCGGCCTGAGCCGTCGCGCCGCTCATCGATCTCTGGCAGTTCGACGGGCTGTCCACCCGAACCCACGGCGCGGGCGGGCTCCGGGCCCGCCCAGGCGAGCACCAGTGCGTCTTCGCCCCGCAGGAAGCGCTGAGCGCGCACCCCGCTGGTGGCACGCCCCTTGCCGGGGTAGCGATCCAAGGGTGTGACCTTGGCGCTGCCCGCCGTGGTGCCCGGCAGCGCCGCGGAGGTGCCGGCCACCGTGACGACCACGGCGGCGGAGAGTTCCGCCTCAGCCACGGCAGCCAGGTGGAGCACCTCGACACCGTCGCCGAGCTTCATGCCGGCTACGCCCTGCCCGGAACGGCCCTGGGGCCGCACAAGTGAGGCGGAGAAGCGCAACAGGTGCGCGCCGGAGGAGATCAACACGAGCTGATCCTCATCTCCGGAGTGCAGGGCGCCGATCACCCGGTCGCCTTCCTCCAGCGAGATGACCGTCCAGGACTCCTTGTTTCCAGGCCGATCACCGGGGCGGACCCGCTTGATGGTGCCGCGCGCTGTTGCCAGGGTCAGGGGTGCGGCGTCGTCCTCGAGCCGTGCCAGGCCGACTGCGTGCTCGCCGGCGTCGAGGGCGACGAGCTCACTCAGCGGGATGCCCCCGGACAGGCTGGGCGGGCCAGAAGTGGGAGGTAGGCCGGGAATGTCGATGACCTCCATGCGCACCAGGCGCCCGGTGGAGGTCACCACGCCCACGTGCCCGCGCGCGGTGGCCGGAACCTCCCCGGTGAGCGCATCGTGCGCGACGCGGCCGCCGGAGCGCATCGGCGCCTCAGCTTCGGCGGTGCGAGCCACCAGCCCTGTGCCGGAGAGCAGCACGCGGCAAGGGTCGTCCGGGATCTCCAACGGCACGGAACCGGCCTTGCCGCTGGCTTTGCCGGCGGAGGCTCCCACGGCCTCACCACCGGGGCGCTCGAGCAGGACGGTGCGCCGCGGATCGGCGTGCTCGGCGGCGATGGCGGCCAGCTCCTCGGACACCACCTCGCGCAGACGCTCGTCGGAATCGAGGATGTCGGTGAGTTCCTGGATACGCCGGGCCAGTTCGTCCTGCTCGGCTTCGAGTTCGAGGCGGGAGAACTTGGTCAAGCGACGCAGCCGCAGCTGAAGGATGTACTCCGCTTGCGGCTCATCCAGCTCGAAGACACTCATCAGCCGGGCACGTGCGGTCTCGGCGTCATCGGAGCTGCGGATCACCTGGATGACCTCGTCGATGTCCGCGATGGCGATCAACAGGCCTGCCACGAGGTGCGCGCGCTCGGTGGCTCGCGCCAGGCGGTAGGCCGTGCGCCGGCGCACCACCTCAAGGCGGTGGGCGACGTAGACCTGCAGGAGCTCACGCAGCCCCAGGGTGCGCGGCTGTCCGTCGACCAGCGCCACGTTGTTGATCCCGAAGGACTCCTCCATCGGGGTGTGCTTGAAGAGCTGCTCCAGCACGGCCTCGGGGTTGAATCCGCTCTTGATCTCGATGACCAACCGCAGGCCGTGGTGCCGGTCGGTCAGGTTCTGCACGTTCGTCACGCCTTGGAGCTTGCGGGCTCCGACGGCGTCCTTGATCTTCTCGATCACTCGCTCCGCGCCCACCATGTAGGGCAGTTCGGTGACCACGATGCCCTTCTTGCGGGCCGTGATGCTCTCGACGCGTGTGGTCGCTCGGGTGCGGAAGGAGCCCCGGCCGGTGGCGTAGGCCTCCCGGACGCCCTCCAGCCCCACGATCTTGCCGCCCTCGGGCAGGTCGGGCCCGGGGATGAAGCGCATGAGCTCATCGAGGCTCGTCTCGGGAGCGGCGATGAGTTGCCGGACTGCGGCCACGACCTCGCCGAGATTGTGCGGCGGCATGTTGGTGGCCATGCCGACGGCAATCCCGGAGGCGCCGTTGACCAGCAGATTAGGGATGGCCGAGGGCAGCACCTCGGGCTGGGTGAGCTGATTGTCGTAGTTCGGGACGAGATCGACGACGTCTTCGTCGAGGTCGGCGGTCATCGCCAGCGCAGCGGCGGCCAGGCGGGCCTCGGTGTAGCGCGAGGCTGCGGGACCATCGTCCAGGGAGCCAAAGTTCCCGTGACCGTCGACCATCGGCAGGCGCAGGGCGAAGGGCTGGGCCATGCGGACCATCGCGTCGTAAATGGCGCCGTCACCGTGGGGGTGGAGCCGTCCCATGACTTCACCGACCACGCGCGCGGACTTGACGTGCCCTCGATCAGGACGCAGGCCCATCTGGTCCATTTGGTAGAGGATCCGGCGCTGCACCGGCTTGAGCCCATCGCGGGCATCGGGCAGGGCCCGTGAGTAGATCACCGAGTAGGCGTACTCCAGGAAAGAACCCTGCATCTCCTGGGAGACATCGATGTCGACGATCTTCTCCGCGATGTCAGGCGGGGGAGTGGCGGAGCTGTTCCGGCGCGGCATGCCCGCTATTGTCCCTGACGTTGCCCGAGCGACCGGGCGGGGCGCGCCGCCCCGGCCTGTGCGGGGCGCGCATCACAGCATGTCGGAGTCCAGCGGGCCCTCCAGGACGATCTCCTCGCCGCGGAGCTCACCGACCGCGGCGGCGCCGAGCGTACCGATGGCGCGGTCCAGGTCGGGAGCCACCGAGTCCGCAGTGCGGTGGCGCAGGAAGACCGCCACGGCATAGCGACGGCCATCGGGAAAGGTGACCACACCCGCCTCGTTGCGGATGAAGGAGAGTGTCCCGGTCTTCCCCGCAACCGAGACCGAGCCCGGGAAGCCGGTGCGCAGGCGGTGGCCGTAGACCTGCATGCCCATCACGCGGCGCACCTCGGCGCAGGCGCTGGCATCGATGCCATCGGCATTCCAGATCCGTCCCAGCAGCCGGGTGGTCTCCTCCGGGGTGGAGCGGTGGGAGTGCCGGGGATCCTGCGCGCGGATGGCCCGGTACTCCCGGGTGCGGTTCTTGGCCACACCGTCCATGGACCCGCCCGGCTCGATGCCGAGGTCGTCACGCATGGAGGCGAAGAGCGCCGCGGTGTCACCCTCGAGCACCGTCTGAGTCATACCGAGTTCGGCCAGCGTGGCCGCGATCCGATCCCAGCCCACGAGGTCCATCACCACGTCGGTCGCGCGGTTGTCGGAGACATTCATCATCGACAGGTACAGGTCTCGCAGGGACAGCGAGATCGGGTCGGAGAAGGCCGCGATTCCGGTGCCGCCGAGCACCTGGAAGTCCTCGGCACCGAGATCGATCCGGTCGGTGGCCGCACGCTCACCGGCCGCGACCTGCCGGCACACCTCCAGCAGCACCGGGATCTTGAACACCGAGGCGGTCACCACGAGATCCTCGGAACGCAGGCCCACCTGGGCGTCGGAGTCCAGGTCGCGGGCGTGAACGAAGGCCGTCAGGCCGAGCTCGGCCTCCAGTGGTGCGGCGGTTGCGGCGAGAGTCATGCCACCACTCTGCCGTAAGCGCTCCGGGATCCGCTCCGGGCGTCCTAGTCTTGGACCATGGTGCACTACCCCCACTGGGAGGCCGATGTTGTCCTCCGCGATGGGACACCCATGCATATCCGCCCGATCCGGCCCGAGGATTCCGAGGCACTCCAGCGGATGCACATGGCTCAGTCCGAGCAGTCCCGGTACTTCCGGTACTTCGCCCCCATGGAGCGGCTCTCCGACCGCGACCTGCACCGCTTCACCCACGTGGACCATGTGGACCGCGTCGCGCTCGTGCTCACGGGGGAGGACGAGGAGATCCGTGCGGTGGGCCGGTTCGACGTCGTGGCACCGGGCACCGCCGAAGTGGCCTTCAACGTGGCGGACACCGAGCAGGGGCGGGGCCTGGGCTCCGTGCTCCTGGAACACCTCACGGCGGCTGCGCGAGAACGCGGGGTCTTCACCTTCCTCGCGGATGTGCTGCCGGCCAATGCCCGGATGATCCGCGTCTTCACCGACGCGGGCTACGAGATCTCCCAGCATTTGGAGGACGGCGTCATCTCGGTGAGCTTCTCCACTGCGGAGACCGAACGGTCCTGGCGGGTGATGGCCGAGCGGGAGCGGCACGCCGAAGCCCTTTCCATGAAGGCAGTGCTCGCAGCGTCCTCCGTCGTGGTGGTGCGGTTGAGCGCCGGTCAGGACGGCGACCACGGCAGGTCGCTCGCCGGGGCCGCGGCCGCAGGGCTGCTCGCCCAGGCCGAGGCCGGGATCTTCACCGGCCCGATTCATCTGGTGGGTCTGCCGGCATGGCACCGGCCCACACCGGCTTCGGTTCAGGCGGAGTCGCTCACGGAACTCTCCGCCTCGCACGTGAGTGCCGAGATCGCCGTGGTGGCCGGGCAGCCCGCCGATGTGGTCGAGGCGGTGCCCCGCCTGGCGGCCCTGGGCGTGCGCGCGATGGTGGTGGTCTCCGACGGATTCGGTGAGGCGGGCGCTGCGGGCATGGCGCGACAGGGTCAGCTGCTCCGCGCGGTCCGAGCCGCCGGGATCCGCCTGGTCGGTCCAGCCTCCTACGGGGTGATCGGCGCTGGCGAGGCCGGCCGGTATGACCTCACGCTCTTCGACAACGGGGCAGTGGCTGAGGACTCCGTCGAGCGAGGCATCGGGCTGTTCTGCCAGTCTGCCCCCGGGGGGCGCATGCTGCTCACCACGGCCGCGAGGCGCGGCCTTCCCCTGGCCAGCTTCCTTTCCTCCGGGCTGCGAGCCGACGTCTCCGGCAATGACAGCATGCAGTTCTGGTCCACGCACGATCCGACGGCGGTGGGCGCGGTCTACCTGGAGTCGATCGGCAATCCGCGGAAGTTCTCCCGGATTGCGCGCCGGCTGGCGGCCGACAAGCCACTGGTGGCTGTGGTCTCCGGCCAGACCGGCCAGGCGACCCCTCCTGGGCACGCCGTCCGTACCTCCCAGCAACCCCAGAGCGTCCTCACCGAGTTGCTGCGCCAGGCGGGAATCGTCCGTGCGCGCAGTCTCCGGGAGATGCTCGACGTCGCGGGGCTCTTGCTGGCCCAGCCTCTCCCTCGGGGACCACGGCTGGCCGTCGTCTCCACCTCCGGTGCACTCGCGAGCCAGCTCAGGGACATCGCCTCGGCGCACGATCTGGAGCCGGCGGGTGCGCCGATCCTGCTCGGCTCCTTCGCCACCGCCGCGGACTACGCCCGCGCGCTGGAGGACCTCGGTGCCCGCGCGGACTGGGATGCCGTCGTGATCGCCCACGCCCCGCCGGTGGGCGAGACGGATCCAGCAATCGCGAGAGCCGTGGCCACGGCGGCTGCCAGGGACGAACGCCCGTGGGTGATGGTCGCACCCGGCCTGCACGGCCTCGACCCCACGTTGACGGCGGAAGCGGCGATGAGTGGCGAACGCACGGTCCCGGCACTGGCCACCATCGAGGATGCCGTGCGTTCTCTGGCCGGGGCATTGGGTCATGCGCGTTGGCGCGCCCGGGCGGAGGATCCGTTCCTCGACCTGCCCGGCATCGATCCAGCAGCAGCCCGAGGGATCATCGCAGACCGCCTTCAGGACCTCAGCCCGGGCGGGCGCGTGACGCTCGAAGACGAGGAGGCGGCCGCGGTGTTGGCCAGCTACGGCATCGCAGTGCTTCGCTCGACGGTGGTCGCCGACGCTGAGGAAGCGGTGGCGGCCGCGCGCACCTGCGGCTATCCCGTG
Source organism: Bogoriella caseilytica (assembly GCF_003752405.1). Taxonomy (NCBI): domain Bacteria; kingdom Bacillati; phylum Actinomycetota; class Actinomycetes; order Allobogoriellales; family Allobogoriellaceae; genus Allobogoriella; species Allobogoriella caseilytica. Next base: position 2,976,427 of record NZ_RKHK01000001.1, read on the forward strand.
GTGCTCAAGACTGTGAGCGATGCGCTCCGCCATCGCGCGGATCTCGGCGGTGTCCGCCTGGACCTGGGAAGCGACGACGAGGTGCGCGAGGCCTTCGATCGCCTGGCCGAACGGAGCCGGGAGTTGCTCGGCCGGGAGGTCGCGGTGGCGGTGCAGCCACAGGCTCCGCCAGGTGTGGCCTGCATCATCCGTGGCAGCGAGGACGATCTCTATGGTCCCGTCGTCTCCTTCGGCCTGTCCGGCGATGCCTCGGAGCTGCTCGGTGACGTCAGCTACCGGGTGCCACCGCTCACCGCAGCAGATGTGACCTCCATGATCCACTCGGTGCGCGCCGCACCACGGCTGATGGGTCAGCGCGGGCTGCCGCGCGCCGACCTCGACGCGGTGGCGGACCTGCTCTCGCGGGTCTCCTTGCTCACTGATGACCTGCCTGAGATCGCCGAGGTCTCCCTCAACCCGGTGATTGCCGGCCCAGGAGGTGCCCAGGTGGCCGGGTTCACGGTGCGCATCGCGCGCCCGGCCCGCCAGGACGCCGGGCGGCGGGCACTGCCGTCCCCGCATCACGCCCCGGCCTGAATGCGATGTGGGCGCCTCGTGGGAGACTGGAAGCGTGCTGACCGACTACGCCAAACGACTGCGCGCCGAACTCGACCGGGCCGGGTACTACCCGGAGCTGGTCGCTGGGGTGCTGGACGTAGCTGTGGCCGAAGAGGAGGTGCATGCCTTCCTGGTGCACCCGGAGACGACCTTCGACCACACCGAGGTTTTCCGGCATCTGACTGCCATGGTGCTCACGCAGAGCCGCCTGATCATCGGCCATGTGGATGACGCCCCGGGATCGAACCCCGATGCGCCCCCCGCCGCCTTGGCCACCACCGAGGCGGTCGGCTTGCACCACATCCGCTCCGTGAGCCTCACCCACGGCGTGTCCGACCCCGAGCAGGCTCGCGCCGCCCGCACTCAAGAACTCACCCTCTCGGTCACGTGGGGCGCCAGCCAATCCGTGGACCTGGCACCAGCGGGCTGCGGCGATCCCGATTGCGAGGCCGACCATGGCTACACCGGGGCCCTGGCGCCCGAGGGCGTGGAACTGCGCGTGGCGGCTCCGGCGGAGGGCGAGAAGGCCCTCCACGCGGCGATCGCCTTCGCCCGTGAGCTCTCGGCTGCGACCGCGCGGCGCTGACGTGATGGCCCCGAGCGAACTGCCGGTGCCACACCCGGGGCGCCAGCTGCGCGCGGTGCTGCCGGCTGCGCTCGACGCGACCGGAGTCACCACCTCCTCCGCCGACCGCGACTCAGCGCGGGATCGCGCGGATCTGGGCCTGCCGGAAGCCACCTCGGTGTGCGTCGTGCTCATTGACGGACTGGGCCTGCGGCAGCTGGCCGAACGCAGCGGGCACGCGCCTTTCCTGCGTTCTCGCTTGCCACAGACTCAGACCCTGAGCACCACCACTCCCTCGACCACGGCCACCGCCCTGACCGCGCTCGGAACCGGCGAACTCGGTGGCGCCACGGGCATGCTGGGATACAGCCTGCTCGACCCCATGTCACCGTCCCACCGCCCGAGTGCCGTCTCGCTGGTGGGCTGGCGCGATACCACCCTCGACCCTCGTACCTGGCAGCCACGACCGACCCTGGCGGAGCAGCTTCGTGAGCAGCGCAGCGAAGGCGGCTCCATGGCAGTGGCCCAGATCGGACCGGCGAAGTTCGCCTCCTCAGGGCTGACGTTGTGCGCCTTCCGGGGCATGGAGTACGTGGCTGCGGAGTCGATGTCCGATCGCGTGGAGGCAGCCGTCCGGGTGCTTCGTGGTGGCACCAGGGTGGCCTACCTCTATTGGAGCGAAGTGGACCACGTCGGTCATGCGCACGGCTGGCGCTCTACGGAGTGGGGCGAGGAGGTCGAGCGGGTCGACGCCGAACTCGCCGTGCTCGCTCGTCGGCTCCCGCGTGGCACGCTGCTGCTGGTCACTGCAGACCACGGCATGGTCGATGCCGGGGAGCGCATCGACGTGGCCGAGGACCCCAGGCTCACCGCCGGCGTGAAGCTCGTGGCGGGCGAGGAGCGCTTTGCCCACGTCTACTGCCAGGCGGGCGAGGCCGAGTCGGTCACGGCGCGCTGGCGTGCGGTACTGGGCGATCGTGCTCAGGTGCTCTCCCGTGCTGAGCTGGGCGCCTCCGGGTTGGTGGGCTCGGATCTCTCACGGTTGAGCGTCGCCGGTGACCTCGTCGCGATTCCCGCACTCGGCTGGGGCATTGTGGACTCTCGCAGCCAGCCTGCGAGAGCTCTGGCCATGAAGGGCGTCCACGGTGGCCTGAGCCCTGAAGAGCTCGAGGTTCCCCTCCTGGCCGAGCTGATCAGCTGATCAGCGGCGCGCGCGACCGGAGATCCCGCGCCACGGCGACCGTGCTCTCAGCCGGGTTTCAGTCCGGCCGGGCGCCGAAGACGATCTCGTCCCAGCTGGGGACTGAGCGCCGGTCGCGGCGGCGTGCGCGCCGCTCGGGCGGCTTGGAGTCGTCGTCGGACTCCTGGCTTGTGGGATCCTCGGCGCGGAGGCTCTCCTCTGGCTGACTCGGGGACGTCTCCGTGTCAGGCTGCGCCTGCTCCGGTGCCGCTGGTTCCTTCCGCCGTTTGGGCAGGGTCAGGACGTGGGCGTCGCGCGCAAGTTCAGGTTGCGATGCCGGCGGGTGCGCACCCCACAGTGGTGCGTCCTCATCCTCGAGTTCAAGCTCGGGTTGGAGGTCCTGCCGGCTGCCGCGATGGGCGGCCAGATCATCGAGAAGCGCCTCGGTGCCGCCGTCGGCCTCATCCTCCTGCGGGTCCTGACCGGCCGGGATCTCCGCGTTCCCAGCGGCGAGGCCGGGAGAGGCTGCGGTCATGGGGGTGAGGGGACTGAGCGCTGCCGGGGAGAAGCGCGAGGGGCGCGCCGGGGCGCTCAGATCGGTCTCGGAGAGCCAGCGCGCTTCGTCGTCGATGGCCTCCAGGGTGCGTGAGGACAGCTCGACGCTCCAGGTGGCCGCGCGTTCCTTGCCGCCGGCCACGAAGCGAACCGTGACCTCCCAGGGTCGCCCGGCCCGACGCGTGGCCGACCAGCTGAGTTCGTCGATATCGGCGCCTCGAGTCGCAAGGCGATCCAGTGCCAGGTCACCGAGTTGGGGTGCCTCGTGGTCCCGGCCCACACGCAGACTCTGTGCCTGCTGCACCACCCACTCGCGCTCAGCGAGCACCGGGCCCAGATAGCGCCGGATGCGTTCGTCGTCGACGCCGGTGCTCTCCGAGACCTCTTCGACTGTGGCGCCGGCGCGCAGAGATGCCTGGATGTCCTTCGGGCTCATCGTCGGGGCGTCGTCCGGACCGCCGGCCGGTCGGCTCTCGCGCACGGCAGAGCGCAGTGCGCCGTTGACGGCGAGGCGGTAGCGCTGGCCTGCGGCGTCGACGAGAGTGAGGTGCTCACCGTCTCCGGCCGGACCGAGCAGCGTCAGCTCATCCATGTCACGAGCGTGCCACCGCCGAGCTGCCACCCGCGGGAGGACTCGCGGCGATTCGCTGACCGGTCTGCCGTGCATGACCGGGGGGCCTCCCTCGACGTGCGGATCGGCAGGAAGATCGCATGATCTGCGTCACGTCCGGCGCCCTCCCGTTAAGACCCGGTCGCTATCAGGCGTCGGGTGGGGCACAATCCCGTGTTCGCGGGAACAATCCCCAGCCCCACACGTTGTTCCCGGCAGAACTCCCCACACCGTGCGTGAGAAGGAATCCTCCTCCTCACGCCAACCAGAAGATCCGGAGCGTGACGCCCGCATGGCGACCGATTACGACGCACCGCGCAAGAACGAAGAGGACCTCAACGAGGACTCCATCGAAGAGCTCAAGGCACGACGCTCTGAGAATGCGCAACCTGCGGTAGACGAGGACGAGGCCGAGGCGGCCGAGGGCTTTGAGCTCCCGGGCGCCGACCTGTCAGGCGAGGAGCTCTCCGTACGAGTGCTTCCGCGTCAAGCTGACGAGTTCACCTGTTCCCGGTGTTTCCTCGTCCATCACCGCAGTCAGCTCGCCTACGAGGAGGCCGGTCAGCTCGTCTGCTCCGAGTGCGCCGCCTGACGGCGGGCCTCGGACAGCACGGCCTCCAGTTCCTCGGGCCGCCGCGTGCACACCAACCAGTACGGTGTGGCGTCACGCGCATCGGCTACGGCAATTCGCACGCCCGTGCGCACCCACGCCCGATGGCAAGTGTGTGCACGGGCGTCCGCGCGCGTGCCCATCCACTCCTTCAGACCGGCCTCGTCGAGTCTCTCGATCTCACCGAGGGCGCTCAGGGGGATCGTGGCGCCACCGGCACGGAGACGGGCCTCGTCCGCAGTGCCGCCATCGGCGCAATCCCCACCATCGATGACGCGGACCTGCGGCGCGGTGATGATGCCGAGCAGGGAGAAGGCCGCCACCGTCGCAACCCCCGCCATCGTGGCGGCAAGCGGGCCCCACAGCGAGAAGACCAAGGCCGCAGCGCCACCGCAGAGCACGGAGATCAGGTGGAAGCCCGGGCCGGGGACGAGTCGTTCCGAGTAGCGCACCCCACCACTGTGCCATGCGCTAGTAGCATCAAGGGCGCCGTCCGGCCACCACCAACCAAGGAGCATCACCGAACGTCATGAGCTGGTTCTCGCGCCGAAAGCGCCGCACCGCCGAGACCGACGAGGCCACGCCCGCCGGACCGATCATCCCGGACCACCCCGGCCCCTACGACATCTCCGAGTTGCCGGACCTCGGCGCCCGAGCGGATCTGGGTGCTCTGCGTGTGCCGGTGCGCCCGGGGATGCGCCTGCGCCTGGACATGGAACGCAAGTCCCGCAACATCGTCGCGGCGACGCTCGCCGGCAATGGCTCATCGCTGCAGTTGCAGGTCTTTGCCGCCCCGCGGTCGGCGGGGCTGTGGGACGAGCTCCGCGAGGAGATCGCCGAGTCGATCACCACCCAGCGTGGTACCAGCGAGGACGTGGAGGGCGAGTTCGGCCATGAGCTGCTCACCCGTATTCCCGTGCGCACACCACAGGGGGGAGTCGGGCACCGCCCGGCACGGTTCATCGGGGTCGACGGGCCGCGATGGTTCCTGCGCGCGATGCTTGCGGGCCGCGCAGCGGTCGACGAAGCCGCCGCCGCTCCCTATCTCGACATCTTGCGCGGCGTGGTGGTGGTGCGCGGCCCCGAGGCCCACGCACCCCGCGAGGTGCTGGTGCTGCGTCACCCCGGAGACGCGGCGGATGAAGAGGTGGAGACCACCGCAACAGATGGCACCGCGGTGCGCCCGTGAGTACCCCGCATGAGGAGCCGGCCGAGGCGGTCCGGGAGGCAGCTGCCCGATCGAAGTTCCGGCAGCTGAATGCCGAGCAGTACTCGGTCAAGGAAGCCATCGGCGGCGTGCGCGGGATGGTCGAGTCGGTGCTCCCGGGCGCGGTCTTCGTCGTCGCTTTCATCATCACGCGGGATCTCATGCCGCCGCTCATCGCCTCGCTCTCGGTCGCGGCGGTGCTGACGCTCGTGCGCCTGATCCAGCGCACCCCGGTCTCCCAGGCACTCAGCGGGCTCGTCGGTGTCGCGATCGGCGTGGTGTGGGCCCTGGTCACCGGCGAGCCCGAGGACTTCTTCGTCATGGGCCTGGTGATCAATGCGGCCTACCTGCTCGCTGTGCTCCTCTCGATCCTGGTGCGCTGGCCTGTGGTGGGTGTGGTGGTGGCGCTGCTACGTGGCGATGGCTTCGCCTGGCGCACCGATCCCGAGCAGAGCCTGCGTCGCCGCCGTTTCACCCAGGCCACCTGGGTGTGGGTGGGGATGTTCGCCCTACGTCTGGCCGTGCAGGTTCCGCTGTACCTCAGTGCTGCGGTGGCCTGGCTCGGCACCGCCCGACTGGCCATGGGGATACCGCTGTGGGCCCTGGTGCTGTATCTGACCTGGTTGCTGGTGCGCGAACCAGCCACCCCGGAGGCGACCGAGAGCGCCGCGGCCACCGAGCCGGCGCCCGTGATCATCGACGACTCCTCACGCGACTGATGCCGTTCACAGAGCTGCTCGTGGGCCAGCCGGCCCACGGCGGGCATTGCGTGGCGCGTGTCCCCGACGGCGAGGGGGAGCGTGTGGTGTTCGTGCGCCACGCGCTGCCCGGTGAGCGGGTGCGTGTGACGATCACCGAACATCGCTCGAGCTTCCTGCGCGGCGAGGCCGTCGAGATCCTCGAGCCCTCGGCGGACCGCGTGGATTCGCCCTGGCCGGAGGCCGGCGCCGGGGGCGTGGGGGGCGGTGAACTCGCGCACGCGAGCCTGCCCGCACAACGCCGGTGGAAGCAGCACGTGCTGGCCGAGACCCTGCGCCGGATCGGCGGGCCCGAACTCGCGGAGCAGGCGGGGGAGGTCCCCGAGCCACGGGCGCTGCCCGGTGATGACGAGGCCGGAGGCCTCGGCTATCGCACCAGGGTGAGCCTGACCGTGGCGCAGGACGGCACCGCTGGCATGCATGCCCACCGCGGGCACGAGGTCCGCTCGCTCGGCGGCATGCCCCTGGCGGCCCCGGGGATCGCGGATCTCGATCTCCTGGGGCCGGAGAGCCCTTGGCGGTCACTGTGGCACCCCGGCGCGCGGTTGACCGCGGTGGCACCCTCGGCCGATGAGCCTCTTCTCCTGATCGATGGCAAACCCGCCTCGTTACCAGGCCGCCGTCGTCCGCGCCGGAGTGTGCGCGAACGGGTGAGCACCGCTGTCGGTCCCCTCGACTACCGCGTGGACACAGCCGGCTTCTGGCAGGTCCATCGCCAGGCCCCCGCCGTCCTGGCCGAGGAGGTTCTTGCCGCCGCTGCGGCTGGAGGCGACACGGCGAACGCTCTTGCCGGCGCCCAGATCCTGGAGCTCTACGCCGGGGCTGGACTGCTGACCCTGCCCCTCGCTCACGCCGTGGGTGCGAGCGGTGCCGTCATGACGGTCGAGGGTGCAGCCAGCGCCGTCCAGGACGCCCGTCGCAACCTGGCCGGCCAGAATCAGGTCACGCTCGGACAGGCGCGTATTGACGCCGGTACGGTCCGCGAGGCGGCAGCTGAGTTCGGTGGTGCGCCCGACGTGGTGGTGCTCGACCCGCCGCGCGCCGGCGCCGGTGCGGAGGTCATGGCGGCGATCGCCGCGGTGCGGGCCCGCCGAGTCGTGCTCGTCTCCTGCGATCCGGCTGCACTGGCTCGTGACGCGGCCGACGCGCTGGGCCGCGGCTACCGGGTGGAGCGGATGGTGCCGCTGGACTTCTTCCCGCATACCCATCACGTCGAGGTTGTCACGACGCTCGTGCGCTGAGAACTGTCTGCTGGCACCGCGCTGACTGTGGTGGAGCGCCCCTCGCGCCGCCCGCGTGCCGAGTGGACAGTGCGGCCCGCGGCAAAGTATCTTGATATCGAGATACCGCGCTGATGGTGGGCTGGTGCAATGTCGCCGATCCTGCTTGGCGGCCCGGTGCGTGGGAGCATTGCTCCCAGGAAACCTGGATGGTCGGTCGTATCTGCGGCGAGTGACCATCCCAGAATCGAGGGAGTCACCAGTGAGCACTGACAGCTTCGCGTCCAAGGGGACGCTTGACGTTGACGGCACAGAGTACGAGATCTTCCGCCTCAGCGCGGTCAAGGGCCTGGAGAAGCTGCCCTACAGCCTGAAGATCCTCGCCGAGAACCTGCTGCGGACCGAGGATGGCAAGAACGTCACCGCCGAGCATGTCCAGGCCCTCGCACACTGGGATCCCACCAGCGAGCCCAGCACGGAGATCCAGTTCACCCCGGCACGCGTGGTGATGCAGGACTTCACCGGCGTGCCCTGCGTGGTCGACCTGGCCACCATGCGTGAGGCCGTCGCCGAGCTCGGCGGAGATCCCGAGAAGGTCAATCCGCTTGCCCCTGCTGAGCTGGTCATCGACCACTCGGTGGTCATCGACGTCTTCGGCCGCTCCGACGCCTTCGAGCGCAACGTCGAGATCGAGTACGAGCGCAACCATGAGCGCTATCAGTTCCTCCGCTGGGGCCAGACCGCCTTCGACGACTTCAAGGTCGTTCCCCCGGGCACCGGCATCGTCCACCAGGTCAACATCGAGTACCTGGCCCGCACCGTGATGACCCGGGCGGCCGAGCCCGGCGTCGAGGGCAGCCCGGTCCGCGCCTACCCCGACACCTGCGTGGGCACCGACTCACACACCACCATGGTCAACGGCCTGGGTGTGCTGGGCTGGGGCGTGGGCGGCATCGAGGCCGAGGCCGCCATGCTCGGCCAGCCGATCTCCATGCTGATCCCGAAGGTGGTGGGCTTCAAGCTCTCCGGGTCGATCCCCACCGGCGCGACCGCCACCGACGTGGTGCTGACCATCACCGAGATGCTGCGCAAGCACGGCGTGGTGGGCAAGTTCGTGGAGTTCTACGGCGAGGGGGTGGCTCAGGTGCCGCTGGCCAACCGCGCCACCATCGGCAACATGTCGCCGGAGTTCGGCTCCACTGCGGCGATCTTCCCCATCGACGGCGTCACGCTGGACTACCTGCGCCTCACCGGCCGCCCGGCCGATCAGGTCAAGCTCGTGGAGAGCTACGCCAAGGAACAGGGGATGTGGCTCGACCCGTCCCACCCGGACTACGTGGAGCCGGTCTTCTCCGAGTACCTCGAGCTCGATCTGTCCACCGTGGTGCCCTCGATCGCCGGGCCGAAGCGCCCGCAGGATCGCATCGCGGTCTCCGAGGCCAAGAAGCAGTTCGCCGCCGACCTGAAGAACTACGTGGTCGAGGGCAACGGCATCGAGAAGTCCGAGCTGGACGACGAACTCGCCGACACCTTCCCGGCTTCGGACGCCCCCACGCACGACGCCACGCGTGACTCCTCCCCGGCAGGCGCACCGAGCCGCTCCACCGTGGCCTCCGCCCCGCGCCGCGCCGTCAAGCAGGTGCCCGTCACCATGGCGGACGGCCGGGAGACCACCCTCGACCACGGCGCCGTCGTGATCTCCTCGATCACCTCCTGCACCAACACCTCCAACCCCTCGGTGATGATGGCCGCCGGCCTGCTGGCCAAGAACGCCGTGGAGAAGGGCCTGGAGGTCAAGCCCTGGGTGAAGACCTCCATGGCCCCTGGCTCGAAGGTGGTGACCAACTACTACGAGAAGGCGGAGCTGTGGCCCTACCTGGAAAAGCTGGGCTACCACCTGGTCGGTTACGGCTGCACCACCTGCATCGGTAACTCCGGCCCGCTGCCCGACGAGATTTCCGAGGCCGTGAACGCTCACGACCTCTCGGTGGCCTCGGTGCTCTCCGGTAACCGCAACTTCGAGGGCCGGATCAACCCGGACGTGAAGATGAACTACCTGGCCTCACCGCCGCTGGTCATCGCCTACGGCCTGGCCGGCTCCATGGACTTCGACTTCGAGAACGAGCCCTTGGGCACCGACTCCGAGGGTCAGGACGTCTACCTCAAGGACATCTGGCCGACGCCGGACGAGGTGGACAAGACCATCGCCGGGGCGATCGACTCGGAGATGTTCACCAAGGACTACGCCGACGTCTTCACCGGCGACGAGCGCTGGAAGTCGCTCGACACCCCCGAGGGCGACACCTTCGAGTGGGACGCCGATTCCACCTACGTGCGCAAGCCCCCGTACTTCGACGGCATGAGCTTCGATCTCACCCCGGTGGAAGACATCTCCGGCGCCCGGGTGCTCGCCAAGCTCGGCGACTCGGTGACCACCGACCACATCTCCCCGGCCGGTTCGATCAAGCCGGACTCTCCGGCGGGGCGGTACCTGGCTGAGAAGGGTGTGGCCCGCCGCGACTTCAACTCCTACGGCTCGCGCCGCGGGAACCACGAGGTGATGATCCGCGGGACCTTCGCGAACATCCGCTTGCGCAATCAGTTGCTCGACGGCGTGGAGGGTGGTTTCACCAAGAACTTCCTCACCGGCGAGCAGGAGTCGATCTTCGATGCCTCCAGCGCCTACCAGGAGCAGGGGATTCCGCTGGTCGTGCTCGGTGGCAAGGAGTACGGTTCCGGTTCCTCCCGTGACTGGGCGGCCAAGGGCACGCGCTTGCTGGGCGTGCGCGCGGTGATCACTGAGTCCTTCGAGAGGATCCACCGCTCGAACCTGATCGGCATGGGCGTGCTGCCCCTGCAGTTCCCCCAGGGCGAGTCTGCGGACTCGCTCGGCCTGGATGGCACGGAGACCTTCGACATCACTGGGGTGACCGCGCTGAACGAGGGCGGCATTCCGAAGACCGTCCACGTCACCGCCACGAAGGACGGCGGTGAGCCGGTGGAGTTCGACGCCGTGGTGCGCATCGACACCCCCGGAGAGGCGGATTACTTCCGCAACGGCGGCATCCTGCAGTACGTGCTGCGCCAGATCGCGGCGTGAGCTAAGTCGGTTCGGCTCACGAAGTGCCCCCTCCCCGCTGGGAGGGGGCACTTCTGTGCCAGGGCTTGCCGTGTCGGGCCCATGCGGGCGCGGAGCAGTACCATTCGTCGAACCCCCGAGGAGAGGCGTCGAAGATGACCATGCGGATCGCCGTCACCGGCGGCAGCGGCAAGCTCGGCCGTCACGTGATGACCCGGCTGCGGGCCGACGGCCACGAGGTGCTGAACCTGGATCGTGAGGGGGTCCGTGATCCCGGGCTCATCAGGGTCGACCTGACCGATTACGGGCAAGTGCTCGACGCAGTCCTGGGCGTAGAAGAGCGTCACGGGGGCCTCGACGCTCTCGTGCACCTCGCGGCCATCCCGGCCCCTGGCCTGCACCCGGACTCCGCGACGTTCGGCAACAACATCCTGTCCACCTACCACGTGTTCCAGGCGGCACGCCGGGCGGGTGTCCGGCGCATCGTCTACGCCTCCAGCGAGACGGTGCTGGGCTTACCCTTCGACACACCCCCGCCGTACATCCCGGTCAACGAGGAATACCCGGCACGTCCGGAGAGCACCTACTCCCTGGTCAAGCACCTCGAGGAGCAGATGGCGGTCCAACTGACCCGGTGGGACCCGGACCTCAGCATCACCGCGCTGAGATTCTCGAACGTGATGGACGTGGCGGATTACGTGCAGTTCCCCGCCTTCGATGCCGACCCGATGCTGCGGCGCTGGAACCTGTGGTCCTATATCGACGGACGGGACGGCGCCCAGGCTGTGGCGCGCGCCCTAGAGCGGGCACAACCGGGCTTCGAGGCCTTCGTCATCGCGAATGCGGACACAGTGATGACACGCTCCTCGGCCGAGCTGGCCGCGGAGGTCTATCCGGGCGTGGAGGTCGTCAAGGAGCTCGGTGAGCACGAGACGATGCTCTCGATCGACAAGGCCCGCCGATTGCTCGGGTACGAGCCGCAGCACAGCTGGCGCGACCACGTCTGACGCGATTCCGTCACGGACCGGGCGCTTCAGGACCTTTCGGGACAACCCGCCGCTGCAAGCCTCAGACCGCTGGCGACACAGGCCGGTCAGGAGGTTCCAGAGGGAGCCCGGAGAAGGAGTCACCATGCCTGTTCGTCCCACCCGTATCATCGCCCCGCTGGCGGTTCTCGCCCTGGCTGCCTGCGGCAGTGCCGCCAGCGGCGCGGAAGAGCTGCGTTCCGAGGAGCCCTACGAGCCGGCCGACGTCTCGGCCGCCCCCGCGCTCGAGGACGCCGTGGCCGCCACCTCCGCATTGGGGACCGGGTTGGTCAGCAGCACCGACGTGGCTGAGAACCGGGTGGTCTCGCCGGCCTCGGTCGCGGTGGCGCTGGCCATGCTCGCCGAGGGCGCCGACGGGGAGAGCCTCGAAGCACTCGAGGAGGTGCTCGGTGCCAGTGGGACCGAGCGAGCCGAAACCTTCGGTGCTCTGCAGGCCGCGGTCCTTGCCTACGACGGAGACCCCGCCGTGGTGCAGGAGGACGAACTCCCCGAGGACCCGGTCCTCCACCTTGCGAACCGCATCGCTCTCGATGACGACTTCGAAACGCTGGTCTCCAGTGACTTCTTGGATTCCCTCGCCCGCCACTTCGATGCCGGCACCGCCGTGGCCGACCTCGGCTCCGATGCCGGCAAGGACGTTCTGGATGCGTGGGTGGAGGAGCACACCGGTGGCCTGATCGAGGAATCGGCGATCGAGCCTGACCCGACCCTGGCGCTGGTGCTGCAGAACGCCATCGTGCTCGCCGCCCGGTGGCAGATGCCCTTCGAGGACTCCAACACCCACCTGGTCCCGTTCACCACCGGAACGGGCGAGGAGGTGGAGGTCGAGCGGATGCACCAAACGGTGGTCGCGCCCTACGCCGAGGACGATCAGGGCCAGGCCCTTCGCCTGCCCTACAGCTCGGGATTCGCCATGGATGTCTACTTCCCGGCGCCGGGAAGTGATCCGGCTGCTCTCGACGCGAGCGCGTGGGACGAACTCGGGAGCGCCGTGGGAGGCGACCAGCAGAGCGAGGTGAACCTGGGGCTTCCCCAGCTCGAGGTGCGGACCGAGCTCGGGCTGACCGATCCTCTCTCTGACCTCGGGCTCGGTGATCTCTTCGAGGCGGAGACGGCTGATCTGACCGGGATGACCCAGCACGCGGGCGACGGCGAGGAGCTCTTCATCGGCCAAGCCGAGCACCAGGCCGTGCTCAACGTCGACGAGGAGGGCACCGTGGCCGCCGCCGTGACCGAACTCGGCATCGGCGTGACCTCAGCGCCGGCGCCTCCGGAGGTGGACATGCTCATCGACCGCCCCTACCTGGTGCGGATCGTGCACACCGAGACCGGATGGCCACTGTTCCTCGCCGTGATCAACGACCCGAGCGCGCAGGGCTGATCCTCCGCGCGGGTGCGGGGCCGGGGCCGTATCCTGGCATCCGTAAACGAGACGAGGAGCCGATGACCTACCTGGAGCGCATCCGCAAGCCTGCGGACGTCCGCGACCTGCACGGCAGCGAACTCGACGTGCTGGCCAAGGAGATCCGCGACTTCCTGGTCGCCGAGGTGGCCAAGACCGGAGGGCACCTCGGCCCGAACCTCGGAGTGGTCGAACTGACGATCGCGCTGCACCGGGTCTTCGATTCCCCGGCCGAGCACATCGTCTTCGACACCGGCCACCAGTCCTACGTGCACAAACTGCTCACCGGGCGCGCGGACTTCTCCCGGCTGCGCAAGTCCGGCGGGCTGTCCGGATACCCCGCCCGCGCGGAATCCGACCACGACGTGGTGGAGAACTCCCACGCCTCCACAGCGTTGAGCTGGGCAGACGGCATCGCCCGCGCCAACCAGCTGCGCGGAGATGACCGCCCGGTGGTGGCAGTGATCGGCGACGGAGCACTCACCGGAGGGATGGCCTGGGAGGCGGTCAACAACATCGCCGGCGGCACCGATCGCTCGCTGGTGATCGTGGTCAACGACAACGGCCGGTCCTACGCTCCGACCATCGGTGGGATCGCCCTCCACCTCGATGCGCTGCGCGCCACCCGGTCCTACGAGAAGGTGCTTTCCTGGGGCCGGCGGGCACTGCAGGCCGGGGGCCCTCCTGGACGCTTCGCCTTCGAAGCACTGCACGGCATGAAGAAGGGCCTCAAGGACGCCGTCGCGCCGCAGGGCCTCTTCGAAGACCTCGGGATGAAGTACCTCGGTCCCATCGACGGCCACGACGTCCTGGCCATGGAGACCGCGCTGAAGCGGGCCAAGCGCTATGGCGGACCGGTGATCGTGCACGCCATCACCGAGAAGGGGCGCGGCTACACCCCGGCCGAAGAGGATGTGGCCGACCGCTTCCACGCCGTGGGCGCGATCCATCCCGAGACCGGCCTGCCGGTGGCGCCCTCACGCTTCGGCTGGACGGCCGTCTTCGCCGACGAGATCCGCAGCGTGGCCCGCCGACGCAGTGACGTGGTGGCCCTGACTGCGGCCATGCTCGAGCCGGTGGGGCTGAAGCTGCTGGCGGAGGAGTTTCCGGAGCGCGTCATCGACGTCGGCATCGCCGAGCAGCACGCCACCACCGCCGCCGCCGGCCTGGCCTACGCCGGAATGCACCCCGTCGTGGCCCTGTACGCCACGTTCCTCAACCGCGCCTTCGACCAGGTTCTCATGGATGTGGCGCTCCACCGGGCCGGTGTGACCTTCATGCTCGACCGCTCGGGACTGACCGGTGATGACGGCGCCTCCCACAACGGCATGTGGGACATGGCCCTCTTGCGCAGCGTGCCAGGCCTGCGCCTGGCCGCCCCGCGCGACGAAGTCACACTGCGGGCCGCGGTCAACGAAGCCGTCGAAGTGGACGACGCACCCACCGTGGTGCGCTACCCCAAGGGTTCCGTGCCCGATCCGCTGCCCGCCGTGGCTCGTCACGGATCCATCGATGTGCTGCGCCGTCACTCCGGCTCTCCGCGGGTGCTGCTCGTCGGCATTGGCGCGATGGCACGCACGGCCATCGACGCTGCGGAGTCCCTCGACGCACACGGCGTCGGCTCCATGGTGGTCGACCCACGATGGGTCTTGCCGATCAGCGCGGAGCTGACGGAGCTCGCCGCCGACTACGACCTGGTGGTCACGGTCGAGGACGGCCTGGTCACCAACGGCATCGGCTCCGCGCTGCGCGACGCGCTGGCCGCGGCAGGCACGGATGTGCCCGTGCGCAGCCACGGCATCCCGCACGCCTTCCTGGAGCACAGTTCCCGCGCGGAACTGATCGACGCCTTCTCGCTGCGCGGTCAGGACATCGCGCGGGAGACACTGGCCGCGGCCGCTGCGCTCTGGGCGACCGACCCCGTGCCGGAGGGCACCGAGCCCTGATCGGGAACCGCCACATCCGCATGCGCGCTCAAGTTCCGTAGGCCCGGGTTCCCTGGTCGGGGACTAAGTGGCCAGTGCCGCGGCCAACCTGGGAGCGAGCTGCTCGATCTGCCAGGGCCGGGCGCCGAAGCCGCGCAGTGCTGACTCGATGGCCTCGGCCGGGGCGTGCTCGGGAAGCTCCCAGGCAAGCCGTCGCTGCAGGGCTGGCGAGAGCAGGTTCTCCTGGGGCAGGGTGATCTCCTCGGCACGGGCCCGAACCGTGGTCTTCACGACCTCCAGACGGGCCGCCGCCAACGGGTTGCGATCCTGCCAGGAACGCGGTGGCGGCAGCGTGCCCGGCTGCCGGGCCGCCCGCCGGGAGGGCAGCTCGCTCTCCGGGAGCGCCAGCGCGCGGGCGATGGCTGCATACCAGTAGCTGCGGCGTACCCGTTTGCCGGAGAACTCCTTCAGCTGTCCGAGTTCCTCGACGCTGCCCGGCTTGCTCCGGGCCGCAGCCACGATCGCATAGGCGGAGAGCACCCGCCCGGGAGCGCGGTCGATCTCCTGGGCCAGGTCCTCCCGGGCGGTGAAGAGCTCGCGCGCCACGGCCAGACCACGCAGGTCCTTGATCTGCTGCAGACCAGACACGCGGCGCCAGGGCTCGGTGCGCGGGGGCGCCGGGGGAGCGTCGCGCACATGGTCGAACTCCTGACGCGCCCACTCCAGCTTTCCGGCGGCCTCAAGATCTCGGATGAGAATCTCGCGCAGTTCCACCAGGAGCTCCACGTCGAGCGCGGCGTAGCGCAACCACGAGTCCGGCAAGGGTCGGGTTGACCAGTCCGCCGCAGAATGCTCCTTGGCCAGCTCGAAGCCCATGTTCTCGGCGACCACTGCCGCCAGGCCCACCTTCGCACGCCCCAGCAACCGCGAGGCAAGTTCAGTGTCGAACAATGCCGCCGGATCGAGGCCGAGCTCGCGCAGGCAGCCCAGATCCTGATCGGCCGCGTGCAGAATCCACTCCTGATCGTTGATCACGGCTGCCAGGGAGGACAGGTCCGGCACGGCAATAGGGTCGATGAGCACCGTCGGAGAACCGGCGCGGCGCAACTGAATCAGGTAGGCCCGCTGGCCATAGCGGAAACCCGAGGCGCGCTCGGCATCCACTGCGATCGGGCCTGAACCCGCAGCCAGCGAGGCTACGGCCTCCGCCAGGCGCGCGGGCGAATCGGTCAGGGGCGGAACGCCGGCAGCCGGCTCCGTGAGTGGCGTCAGGGCAGGCCCGGCATCCTCCACTGCGGGCACCTCAACGGCATCCGGGGAGCCCGTGGCCTGGGGTGAGTGGGTCACCGTCTTCTCCCTAGGGCAGCGACGTTCTCGGGCAGAGGCTCCAGGCCGGCGGCGGCGCAGGCCGCCTGGGCCCACGCCTGCAGATGCGGGCCGAGATCGGGCGTGGTGGGCGTCCAGGAGGCGCGCAGTTCGATCTCGACCTCGCCGGAGCGCAGTTCCAGCCCGCCGAAGGTCTCCGAGAGCACCCGGGTCACCGTGCCGGAGAGGTGGTGGAAGCCGGCTCCGGCATCGCCCAGGGCGTCGATCAGCCAGGACCAGCCGACCTCGCCGAGCAGAGGATCCTGCCCCACCTCTGGCTCCAGGGCCGCCTTCGCCATCACAATCACACGGAAGGGGCCGTGCCAGGCCTCCTGACCTGCTGGGTCGTGGAGTACCACGAAACGGCCGTGTCCCAGCAGTTCGTCCGGATCGAGCTGCGGATCAGCGTTGACCTCTCCGGTGAGCGCGAGGGAGTAGGGCGCCATGCGCGTGGGAGGCGGAACCTCTTCGAGGTGCAGCTCTGGGCGGAGTTCGCCACTGTGGTCGCGTAGAGATTCCAGCGCTGCATGGAAGTCCGCGGGCACCTCGGAACCGGCACCGCGACCGCTGGGATGCCCGCTCGTCGCCATGGCGCAAGGCTATGGCGCGGCGGGTCACCGCGAAGAACTGCCACGCCGGGGACGCCGTCACGAACTGGGATGGGTCGGTTGAGCGGTGCGGGGCGGGCCCGCCGTAGTCTGGTCGCCGTGACTGACCCTTTCCGCCCGGTGATCCTGGGAACCGACCTCGGCGTCTACTCCATGGCGCGCTCCTTCCACGAGGCTTGCGGTGTGCGCTCCCTGGTGGTGTCCAACTCGCCGCGCGGCCCGATCAATGACTCGCGGATCCTCGATCAGGTGCTGGTCGGCCGCGGCGCCACCCAGGAGCAGACCCTAGAGGTTCTTGATCGTCTCCCGGAGCAACACAGCGGCTCGCGTCTGCTCCTGATGGTCAACTCCGAGCACGAGCTCGGCATGATCCGAGCCCACCGCGAGCGCCTCGCCCGCGGATACGTGCTGCCCTACCCCCCGAACGAGGTGCTCGCCCGGGGCCAGGACAAAGCCGCGCTGGCAGCGGTCTGCCAGCAGCTGGGCGTCGCTTCACCGCGCACCGTCGGCATCGCGCTCGAGTCCTTGGCCACCGGATCGGCGGGGCTGGAGCACGCTGCCGAGCTCCGGCTGCCGGTGGTGGTCAAGATGGCTGAGGCCGGTGACTACCTGTTGCGCAACTTCCCCGGTCAGCGCAAGGTCTACGCGGCCCAGGACCGTGCGGAGCTCGAGCGCATCCTTCGACTCCTCGTCGCACAGGGGGTCACCGGTGAGGTCCTGGTCCAGGAGCTCATTCCGGGGGACGACACCGCCTCGCGCGTGGTCACGTGCTACCGCGACCGTGCCGGGCGGATCACCGCCATGGCCTCAGGACAGGTGCTTCTGGGCCTGCACAGCCCGATGCTGGTCGGCAACGGGGCGGCCATCCTGACGGAACCGCAGCCCGAACTCGAGACGCAGGCCGCCGCGATCCTCGAGGCACTGGACTACCGAGGGCTGGCCAACTTCGACTTCCGCGTCGATCCGCGCAACGGCGTCGCGCACGTGCTTGACCTCAATACGCGCATCGGTCGCTCGCACTACTACGCCAACGTGGCCGGGGTGAACCCGGTGCGCGCCCTGGTGGCAGACTATGCGGAGGAACTCGGCTATGCCGAGGATCTCCCGCGCGAGGAGGCACGCGCGGTGGGCCTCTACTCCTATGTGCCCTGGACCCTGTTGCGACGCTACCTCGAGCCCGGACTTCTCGATCGGGTCAAGGTCGCGCGGCGGCGCCGCGGTCTGGTGCACCCCCTGGCCTATGCCGCTGATCGTCATCCTCGCCGTCTGGCCTACCGCGTGGCCGCCGCGGCCAACCTCCGGCGCGACTTCCGGCGGCACTATCCCGCGCCCACGCCCACCAGCTTCTAGCCGCCCAGCCCCGAGTGCCGCCCCGGCCTGCCCTGCCCGGTCCCGGGCTCTGGACAGGGGCGCATGCGGGCGCTCCCGGCGGTCCATCCCGCGCGCCGGGACGCCCGGAGCCGCTGGGCTGGTTAGTCTCACTGTGACCTGCTGTTGATGATGGAGTTGATGTGACCGCTCGCCTGGTGCCGGTAACCGATGACGAGGAGTACCTGCGTCTCGCCGAGGGATTCCCCCTGCCCGCGGAACAGGCACCCGTGTGGGATCGATTCGACACTGCGGTGGCCGACCGCAGGCCGTGGGGGCGCCTGGCCTTCTACTCGGCACAGAACGTCTCTGGCGATCGCCCTGATGCGTTGGTGTCCTTCACCCGTCTTGACCTGCCCGGCGGTCTCGCTTTCCTCTGGGCCAAGCTCGGACCGGTGTGGCGGCAGGAGCCCACGGCCGAGCAGGAGGCGGACCTGCGCCGCCTCCTGGTGGCCGCACTGCGCCGCACCGACCCACGCGTGGTCTTCGCCCGGATGCACGTCCAGCACGACGCCGGCGATGTGCTGCCCATGATGCGCGGCATCACCTATGACCAGACCGTCGTGGTCACCCTCGGGGTCAGCGATGAGGAGCTGATGGCCTCGCTGAAGAAGCGCGGACGGCGAGACGTGCGCAAGGCGCTGCGCGATGAGAGCCTCACGGTCTCGGAGGAGACCGGTATCTCCCTGGAGGGCTTCCGGGAGCTCTACACGCTGCTGGAGGAGACGGGGGAGCGCGGCGGCTATGGCGTCCACCCGGCCGAGCACTACCACGCCATGATGGACTCGCTCGGACCAGGACACGCACGGCTCTTCGTCACTCGTCGCGACGGGCGCCCGCTCTCCTGGGGTCTGGTCACAGTTCACGGCGAGTTCGCCGCCTACTCCTGGGCGGCCTCGAATGCTGAGGGACGGTCCGCGTTGGCCGCTGACGCCATGGTCTGGTTGATCCTGACCACCTTGAACGCAGCCGGGGTGCGCACCTTCGACATGGGCGGTGCGGGCTCCGAGCGTTACCCGGGCCTGAACAACCTCACTCAGTTCAAGACGAAGTTCAACGAACACGTGGTGCCCTATCCGGCAGCCCGCGACATCCCCGCCCGACCGGCGCTCTACCGCGCGCTCGGTGCGGCTCGCACCGCGCGCCATGGCTTGCGCTCCGCGCTGAGCGGGGCGCGCGACCTCCCGCAGAACCTCAGTGGCGCGGGTCAGCGCACGCTCGGATCGCTGCGCCGCGCCGCTCGCCGGCTGCCGTAGCGCGCGTCACATTCTCGGGGCCGCATGCTGTGGCCGGGGCGCCGATGTCAGCATCCTGCGCGGGTCTTCTGCCGCATGATGGCGCCGATATCCGCACCTCGGCTCCTTCGTCGGCATCTGCGCGTCTGTTCCGTAGGTTCGGCTCACCGATTAAGCGCAGGTGACTCTGCCGTAATTCTTGTCTAGAGTCGCCACACAAGGTAAGCCTCACCTCACTTGGAGCGACTGTGACCACTCGACCTCTCGCCCGGCGTAGCGCCGGTATCGCTGCCGGGCTCGCTCTGGCGCTGACTCTGGCCGCGTGTGGCGGCGACGCCGAAGGCAGCGTCGACCGCACCGGGGATTCCGATGTCGAGGAGACCGGCGCCGCCGGCACCGACGGGACCGAAGACCGCGAGGACGCGGAGGAGAGCGCCGCCGGCACGGTCACCATCGAGGACGACTTCGGCACGCACGAGATCGACCTGGCCGCGATCGAGTCGATCGGCGCTTTCGACAACCGGGTCTTCCGCGTGCTCGAGGAGTTCGGAGTCGAGCTCTCCGTAGCGGCCCGCTCGCTCATGCAACCGCACATTCATGGCTACGCCGAGAACGAGGACATCCTCGACACCGGCTTCCACCGCGAGCCGAACCTCGAGATGATCGTGGCTGCCGATCCCGACCTGGTCCTCAACGGCCAGCGGTACTCGGAGTACTACGACGACATTGCCGCACTGCTCTCCGACGATGCCGTGATCCTGCAGTTCGATGAGGGCTTCGACGACCCGAACACCTTCTTCGCGAACCTGATCGAGCAGACCGAGGTGCTGGGCGAACTCTTCCAGGCCGAGGAGGAGGCGCAGGCCCTCGTCGATGACCTGCAGGATGCCATGGACCGGGTGGAGGCTGCCTATGACGGCGCATCGACCGTCATGGGCCTGCTGACCTCGGGCGGGAACATCAACTACGCGGGCCCCACCCAGGGTCGCGCCGTGGCTCCGATCTTCCAGCAGTTCGATCTGGTGCCCGCCCTGGAGGTCGAGGATCAGTCCAGCGACCACGAGGGCGATGACATCTCGGTCGAGGCCATCGCCCAATCGAATCCGGACTGGATCATCGTGCTGGACCGAGACGGCATGGACCCGAACGACCCCGAGTACACCTCGGCCCAGGAACTCATCGCTGAGTCCCCGGCGCTGCGCGACGTGACCGCAATTCAGGAAGACAGGGTCGTGTACATGCCGCAGAACATGTACCTGACGGAAGACATCCTGGCCTACACCGAGTTGCTGGTCTCCTTGGCCGAAGCCCTCGAATCGGCCGAGTGATGAGAGCCGCGGGGCCGCGCGTCTGCTGACGTGCGGCCCCGCGGCGCGGGTCCCACCCCTGACGAAGTCCTCGACATCGGAAGCCCACGGTCATGAGCGGCAGTCTTCGCCTCGATATCGCGCACACCTCGCGTGAACTCCTCGCTGAGGATGCACGTACGCGCCGGCACCGCCGGCTCTGGACGCCCGCTTTCGGGATCGCCATCGCTCTCACCCTCGCCCTGTTGAGCGCCTCGCTCCTCGTCGGCCAGTTCGATGTCTTCGGTGGCGACGGGGAGAACTTCTGGATGTTCGGCGTCACCCGCGTTCCGCGCACGGTGGCGCTGGTACTGGCAGGCGGTTCCATGGCGATGTGCGGTGTGATCATGCAGCTGCTGACCCAGAACCGCTTCGTAGAACCCACGACCACGGGCACCACCGAGTGGGCCGGTCTCGGGCTGGTCCTGGTGATGTGGCTCGTCCCGCAGCCCACCTTCTTCCAGCGCATGGTGGGCGCCGTCATCATGGCCTTCATCGGCACCATGGTCTTCTTTGCCTTCTTGCGCCGGGTGTCGCTGAAGTCCAGCCTGATCGTGCCGATCATCGGCATCATGCTCGGCGCAGTGGTCTCGTCCTTCACCACCTACCTGGCGCTGCAGTTCGACCAGCTGCAGACCCTGGGCATCTGGTTCGCCGGCTCCTTCACCCGGGTGATCGAGGGACGCTACGAGCTGATGTGGATCGTCGCGCTGGTCACGCTGGCTGTCTTCTTCGTCGCCGACCGTTTCACCGTGGCCGGCCTAGGCAAGGACATGGCTACCAATGTGGGCTTGAACTACGGTGCCGTGGTCTTCCTGGGCACCGCGATGGTGGCGGTGGCCACCGGTGTCACCGCCACCGTGGTGGGCACACTGCCCTTCCTCGGACTCGTGGTGCCGAACATCGTCTCGCTCTTCCGCGGGGATGATCTGCGCTCGAATCTGCCCTGGGTCTGCGTGGTGGGCATCTGCACCGTGACCGTGTGTGACCTGATCGGCCGCCTGATCATCGCGCCCTTCGAGATCCCGATCTCCATGGTGCTCGGCGTCCTCGGCGGGGTGGTCTTCGTCGGCCTGCTCATGCGCCAGCGCAAGAAGGGCGGGCTGGTCGCAGCATGAGCATCCGTACCGGCACCTCGGTCAGTGGCGCGGAATTGCCGCGTGAGCAGGCCCCGCCCGATCAGCAGCGGATGACCCCGCCACTGCCGGAGCGTCTCATGGCGCGCGAGGAGCGGCACTCCCGCCCGATCACCGGCCGCCGTCACCGACGCAGCTACCTTCTCGCGGTGGCGGTGCTTGGCCTGGTCTCGCTCGCCGCCACCCTCGGCATCCTGTTCTGGAACAACCCGATGCCGGCTGGCTCCGCCGGCTGGTGGACCATCCTGGGCATGCGCCGCGACTCGCTGCTCACGATCGGCGTGGTGGCGCTGTGCCATTCGGTGGCCACCATCGCCTTCCAGACCGGGGTGAACAACCGGATCCTCACGCCTGGCATCATGGGCTTCGGCTCGCTCTACACCGCGATCCAGACCGTGTTCGTCTACCTCTTCGGCATGGCCGGTGTGGTCATGCTGGTGGGCGTGCCGCAGTTCTTCCTGCAGATGGCACTGATGATGGTGCTGGCCACCGCGCTCTACACCTGGCTGCTCAGTGGCCGCTTCTCGAACGTGCACATCATGCTGCTGGTCGGCGTGGTGATCGGCGGGACGCTCGGCTCGGTGTCGAACTTCCTCCAGCGCATGTTGACGCCGAGTGAGTTCGACGTGCTCACCGCCCGGCTCTTCGGCAATATCTCCAACGCCCGCACCGAGTACCTGCCCTACGCCATCCCGATCGCGCTGGTGGCGGCCGCGGTGCTTTTCGCCCGTGCCCACCGGCTCAACGTGATCTCCCTGGGCCGCAATGCCGCCCTGAACCTGGGCTTGAACCACAAGCGTGAGCTCATCGCGCTGCTCATGCTGGTCTCGGTGCTGGTCTCCCTGGCCACGGCCCTGGTGGGGCCGATGATGTTCCTCGGCTTCCTTGCCGCCATGTTGTCCTACCAGCTGGCAGACACCTACTCCCACCGGCACCTGTTCCCGATGGGCTTCCTGGCTGCCTACTCCATCCTCGCGGGCAGTTATTTCGTGCTGCGGCACCTCTGGGACGCCGGCGGTGCGGTCACCGTCATCGTCGAACTGATCGGTGGAGTCGTCTTCTTGATCTTCCTCATGCGAAAGGGCCGGCTGTGATCACCCTGACTGACGTCATGAAGGAGTACTCCTCCGAGGTCGCCATCGGCCCGGTGAGCGTCGAACTCCAGCCAGGAGGCATCACCGCGCTCGTGGGGCCGAACGGTGCGGGGAAGTCCACCATCCTGACCATGATCGGGCGGCTCCTGGACCTGGATGGCGGCGCCATCGAGGTGGCCGGGCACGACATCGCCACCACGCCCTCAAAGACCATCGCGAGGGTGCTGTCCGTCCTGCGGCAGGAGAATCACTTCGTCACCCGGCTGACCGTCCGTCAGCTCGTGGGCTTCGGGCGCTACCCCCACTCCGGCGGACGGCTGACCCTGGGGGACGAGCGGTTGATCTCCCAAGCGATCGATTTCCTGGATCTCGGGCCCTTGGAGCACCGCTATCTCGACCAGCTCTCCGGCGGCCAGCGTCAGCGTGCCTACGTGGCGATGGTGCTGGCCCAGGACACGGACTATCTGTTGCTGGACGAACCGCTGAACAATCTCGACATGCAGCACCAGGTCTCGATGATGAGGCAGCTGCGCCAGGCCGCCGATGAACTGGGCAAGACCGTGGTGCTGGTCATCCACGACATCAACTTCGCCGCGGCCTACGCCGACCGGATCGTGGCCATGACCGACGGGCGCATCCGGTACCAGGGCACGCCGGAGGAGATCATGCGCGAGCCCATCCTCACCGAGGTCTTCCGCACGCCCATGAAGGTCATCGAGGAATCAGGTCACCGCATGGCGGTCTACTACCGCCCCGACCAGGGTTGACTCCTCGACGGCCGGCCACGGAACCCGCTCACGTCCGGATCGTCACCGCACCGGGCCACTCCGCAAGGATCGTGCCCTCGCCCACGGGAGGAGTCTCGCCGCGCGGCAGGTTGACAGCCACCTCGATATCCCCGCGGCGCATCACGAGCCATCCCTCGCCCCAGTGGCAGGTGGTCGCTGTGCGGTCACCACTTGACAGGTCGGGCTCGGCCCTACGCAGCGCAATGAGCTGGCGGTACCAGTCCAGGAGCTCGGCATGCGGCCCAGGCTGATCAGCCTCCTGCCAGTCCAGGGTGGAGTCGCGGAAGGTCTGCTCGGACTGCGGATCCGGCACGGTGAGATCCTCGGTGCCGTAGAGCTCTGCCCAGCCATGGGTGCCGAACTCTGCCGTGCGGCCTTGTCGCACCGCTTCGCCCAGATCCCCGCGGTGATCCGTGAAGTACTGGAAGGGTGTCCGCGCGCCCCACTCCTGCCCCATGAAGAGCATCGGGGTGTACGGGCCCAGCAGGAGCAGAGCGGCTGAGGCGGCAAGTTCACCAGGGGAGAGGGCCTGGCTCGGCCGGTCGCCCAGGGCACGGTTACCCACCTGGTCGTGATTCTGGTCGAAAACCACAAAGCGGTGCCCGCTGATGCTCTCCGGCACCGGCGCCCCCCAGTGCTGGCCGCGGAAGCTGGAGTAGCTGCCGTCGTGCACGAAGACGCCGGTCAGCGCCTTGGCCAGGATCTGCGCCGAACCGAAGTCGCTGTAATAGCCGTGCTGCTCACCGGTGAGGTAGCTGTGCAGCGCGTGATGGACATCGTCAGCCCACTGTCCGTCCATGCCGAAGCCTCCGTCCCCGGTGGGGGTGACCATCACGGGGTCGTTCAGATCGGACTCCGCGATCAGGGTCAGCGGCCGGCCGAGGTCCTCGCTGAGGGCGGCTGTGTGATCGGCGAGCTCGGAGAGGATGTGCCGGGGCGAATCATCCCGCAGCGCATGCACGGCGTCGATGCGCAAGGCGTCGATGCGGAAGTCGCGCATCCAGCGCAGGGAGCAGTCGATGACGAACTGCCGCACCTCGTGGGCTCCCTCGGCGTCGAGATTGACGGCCGGACCCCAGGGAGTGCTGTGCTGGTCGGTGAAGTACGGACCGAACTGGGCGAGATAGTTGCCGTCCGGGCCGAGATGGTTGTAGACGACGTCCAGGCAGACCGCGAGGCCGCGCTGATGCGCCGCGTCGACGAATCGCTGCAGCGCGGCTGGCCCGCCGTAGGACTCCTGCACCGCCCACAGCGCGACGCCGTCGTAGCCCCAGCCCCGCGTGCCGGGGAAGGCGTTGACCGGCATGAGCTCCACCGTCTCCACGCCAAGGTCCACGAGATGGTACAGCCGCTCGATGGCGCCGTCGAGGGTCCCGGCTTCGGTGAACGTGCCGATATGCAGCTCGTACATCACCGAGCCGAGCGCCGAGCGTCCCGCCCAGTCCTCGCTCTGCCAGCGATGGGCCGCGGCGTCGAAGGTCCGGGATGGTTCGTGGACACCGTGGGGCTGCCACGGTGAGCGGGGATCAGGCAGGGCCGGTCCGCCGTCGAGGGAGAAGGCGTAGTCGGTGCCTGGGGCGAGCACGTCGGCTGAGCGCCACCAGCCGCCGTCCTCGGCCACCATGGCTGAGCGCTCGGCGGAGCCCGGTGCGCCGAGTAGCAGCTCGGCGTGTTGCGCAGCCGGGGCCCATACGCGCAGGGTCTGACTCATGTGGCGTCCTTCTCGAGCAGGGCGACAGGGGAGGCGTCGAGCACCTCTCCGACGGTGACGTTGCCCTGCCAGGGCGCTGATCCGGGCCGGAGAAGGTTGCGCCAGGGGCCGTCGGGGAGCACCACTGAGGCGTCCGGCTCTGGTGCGCGCAGCCGCGTCGCCAGGACCACCGCTTGCGGACCGCCGGCGTCTCCTCGTGCGTAGGCCAGCAGAGTCCCGCTGGAACTCGGCAGAGGCAGGTAGGTGGAGGCCGGTCCCACGAAGGCCGCGGCGTGGCGGCGCCGCAAGCGCAGTGCCGCCGCAGTCAGCCGCAGCTTCTCGAGGTCGAGCGCGGACCACCCTGCGGGCTCCTGCTCGGCGTCCACCTCTGACAGGGCCGTGGCCAGCGCAGCGAAGTCGACCGGCAACCGGTTGTCCGGATCGACCAAGGCGGTCTCGACCACCTCGGTCCCGCGGTAGATGTCGGCCACGCCGGGCATGGTGAGCTGCGCGAGCTTCGTGGACAGCACCGCGCGCCGGATGTCCTGCGCGTGCTCGGCATGCCACGCACTGAGCTCGGCCCGCACGCGGGGGTCGGAGAGCAAGTCCGAGGCATAACGGAAGAGGTCCTGCTCCGCCGCCTCGTCGGGACTGGTCCAGGTGGTCCAGGACTTCTGCTCCCGCACGGCCTTGCGCAGGTAGTCGTGGATCCGTTCGAGCTCGATGGGGCCCGAGGGCCCCCAGGTTCCCACCAGGGTCTGCCAGAGCAGGTTCTCCGCCGCACCGTCCAGGCTCGCGGGACGGTCGTCGCCGCGCAGCCGCCGAATGAGTGCTACCCACGCCTCGGCATCGCCGGCGAGCACGCTGAGGCGGGCACGCACATCCTCACCGCGCTTGGTGTCGTGTGTGGATCCCGCCGTCATGGTGGCGGGATGGGTGGCGGTGGTGCGGCGGGCCCAGGCGTGAACCTCCTCGATGTCCACCCCGAAGCGCTCGGGGGCAGCGCCCACCTCGCACAGGCTCGTCAAGGTCGTCCACCGGTAGAAGCTGGTGTCCTCCACGCCCTTGGCGGTCAGTGCACCGCACACCTGCTGGAAGCGGATGATGGCCTCGCCCGCCGCAGGGGAGTCCAGCCCGTCACCGAGGATCACGGCCAGGACCGCGTCCAGCGTGGGGCGGTGCACCTCGCTGACGCACTCGCGTGCACGGTCGGCACACGCACCGATGATCTCCCGCGACTCGGTGGGGATGGGCTCACCGGGCACCACGTAGGCGCGGTAGCGCGGGAAGGTCACGAGCAGTTCGATCAGGCAGGCCCGGACGGCGCTCGTGGTGTGGTCACGTTGTCCGTTCTCCGATAGCACCGCCCGCACGGCGGAGGTCAGCCGCGTGAGTTCGGCACGGAGTGAGCCGTCGATGATCTCCCTCTTGGCCCGTTCGGCCAGGACGGGCACAGCTTCGGTGGTCGCGCCGAGATCCCGGGCCAGGGCGGCCAAGGGCTCGGCGCCGGCAGGATCCACCTGCAGGCCGTGCAGGCGCCAGGCGAGGTCGTATCCGGTGGTGCCGGCCACCGGCCAGTCCTCGGGGAGGTGCTCCTCGCCCTCGAGAATCTTCTCGGCCACCACCCAGGCGCCGCCAGTGCGGTCATGCAGGCGGCGGAAGTACTCCCGCGGGTCCGCCATGCCATCGGGGTGGTCCACCCGGAAACCGTCGATCACCCCGGCGTCGAAGAGCTCGAAGAGCAGGGCATGGGTGGCCTCGAAGACGCGCTCGTCCTCCATGCGCAACCCCACGAGGGTGGTCACGTCGAAGAAGCGGCGGTAACTCAGTTCCTCGTCGCCCACTCGCCACCAGGCCGGCCGGTGATGCTGGGCAACAAGCAGGTCCGGCAGCGCCAGGTGCTCGGTGCCCTCCCGCACCGGCAGCACGTGCTCGTGGTACCGCAGCACCGGCTGGGCACCGCGGCGCTCCTCGCCCGGCACCACCTCGTGGGTCAGCTCCAGCTCACCGGAGGCCAGCACCTCATCCACCGGGGCGCCGAGGACCGGGACCAGGGTGGGGAGGTCGGCATCGAACCAGTGGCGGTAGGGAGAGTCCGGCCCGTCACGCAGGAAGGACCACCAGGCGGGGTTGAGGAAGGCCGGAACCGGGGCGGTCATGTGGTTCGGGACGATATCGACCACCAGACCCATATCCCGGGCATGTGCGGCCGCCGCAAGGGTCTCGAGTCCCTCGCGCCCGCCGAACTCGGCCCGGATGCGCGAGTGGTCCACGACGTCGTACCCGTGCTGCGAATCGGGAGCGGCCTGCAGCACGGGGGAGAGGTAGAGGTCGGTGACCCCGAGGGAATCGAGGTAGGGCAGGAGCTCCGCCGCTGGGCCGAAGCCGAAATCCGGTGTGAGCTGGAGCCGGTAGGTGCTGACCGGTGTGCGGCGGCCGGCCGAGGGCGGCTGGCTCATGCGCCGTTCTCCTCCTCCAGCGGCGCCAGCAGCACCAGCACGGAGCGGGAGGTGACGGTGATGGTCTCGCCGGCCTGGACGGTGCGTTCCTCGGGCTGTGCGGCGAGCTCGGCGGTATCGACCGCCACGTGCCAGCTCGGTGCGTACTCGCACCCCGGCAGCGTGAAGTCATTGTCCTCGGCATCGGCGTTCACGAGGACGAGCAGGGAGTCACCGAGCACCTGTTCGCCACGGGCGTCGGGCTCCGGGATGGCCTGGCCGTTGAGGAAGTACATGATCGAGCGGGCATACCAGGTCTGCCAGTCCTCGTCGTCCATGTGACTGCCGGCCGGGGTGAACCACTCGATCTCACCCTGCTCGGACTCCCCGCCGTGCTCGGGCGAACCCTTGAAGAAGCGGCGGCGGCGCAACACCGGCTGGTTCCGGCGCAGCTCGATCAGCCGCCGCGTGAACTGCAGCAGCGACTCGCGCTCCTCGTCGAGCTCCCAATCGATCCAGGACAGCTCGTTGTCCTGGCAGTACACGTTGTTGTTGCCCTGCTGGGTGCGGGCTACCTCGTCACCGTGGGAGAGCATGGGCACACCCAGGCTCAGCATCAAGGTGGCCAGGAAGTTGCGGTGCTGGCGCGCCCGGAGCGCGTTGATCTCCGGATCCTCCGTGGGGCCCTCGATGCCGCAGTTCCAGGAGCGGTTGTGGTCCTCGCCGTCGCGGGAGTCCTCACCGTTCGCCTCATTGCGCTTCTCGTTGTAGGTGACCAGGTCGCGCATGGTGAAGCCGTCGTGGGCGGTGACGAAGTTGATCGAGGCGATCGGGCGGCGGCCGGTGTGCTCGTACAGGTCGGCCGAGCCGGTGATCCGGGAGGCCAGCTCCGCCAGGGTCGCGGGCTCTCCGCGCCAGAAGTCGCGCACGGTGTCGCGGTACTGGCCGTTCCATTCGGTCCACAGTGGGGGGAACCCGCCCACCTGATAGCCGCCCTCGCCCACGTCCCACGGCTCAGCGATGAGCTTGACCTGGTTGATGACCGGGTCCTGCTGGATGATGTCGAAGAAGGCGGAGAGCCGATCGACTTCGTGCAGTTCGCGCGCCAGCGTGGAGGCCAGATCAAAGCGGAAGCCGTCCACGTGCATCTCCTGGACCCAGTAGCGCAGCGAGTCCATGATCATCTGCAGCGTGTGGGGCGAGCGCATGAGCAGGGAGTTCCCCGTGCCCGTGGTGTCGAAGTAGTGCGCCTCGTCGCCGTCGACGAGGCGGTAGTACGACTTGTTGTCGATGCCCCGGAAGGAGAGCGTGGGGCCCTTGTCGTTGCCCTCGGCCGTGTGGTTGTAGACGACGTCGAGAATGACCTCGATCCCCGCCTCGTGCAGGGCCTTGACCATCGTCTTGAACTCCTCGGCCTGCGCTCCCAGGCTGCCGGAGGCGGAGTAGGCGTTGTGCGGGGCAAAGAATCCGATGGTGTTGTAGCCCCAATAGTTCGCCAGGCCCTTCTGCTGCAGGTGCGGGTCGTTGACGAACTGATGGACCGGCATCAGCTCGATCGCGGTGACGCCCAGGTCCACGAGGTACTGGATGATCGAGGGGTGCGCCACGCCGGCATACGTGCCCCGAAGGTCCTCAGGCAGATCCGGGGCCAATTGGGTGAGGCCCTTGACGTGTGCCTCGTAGATCACCGAGTCGTGGTACTCGTGGTCCGGCGGTCGGTCATAGCCCCAGTCGAAGTAGGGGTTGACGACCACCGAGGTCATCGTGTGTGGCGCGGAGTCGGCGGTGTTGCGTTCCTCCGGATCGTCGAACTGATACGAGAAGAGGCTCGGATCCGTATCGATCTGGCCGTGGATGGCTTTGGCGTAGGGGTCCAGCAGCAGCTTGGAGGGGTCGCAGCGATGCCCGGCCTCGGGTGCGTAGGGTCCGTGCACGCGGAAGCCGTAGCGCTGGCCCGGGCGCACTCCAGGAAGGTAGGCGTGCCAAACAAAGGCGTCGACCTCCGTGAGCGTGATGCGGACCTCTTCGCCCTCCTCGCCAGGGCCAGGCAGCAGGCACAGTTCCACCATGTCTGCCACGGAGGAGTAGATGGCGAAGTTGGTGCCGGAGCCATCGAAGGTGGCGCCGAGAGGATGGGGCTTGCCTGGCCAGATCTGCATGTCGCCTAGGCTCTCACGGCTACGCCCGCGCAACGATGTCAGCGGGGCGCGCGGTCGTTCCGCGCACCACCAACTGCGCCGGAAGGTGCAGATGAGGCTGGGCGAGGCTGTGCCCCGCGAGGAGGTCAAGCAACATCCGCACGGCCTCCTGCCCGATCTCCCGCAAGGGCTGGGCCACCGTGGTCAGCGGCGGCGCCGTGCCGACGGCCTCAGGAACGTTGTCGAAGCCCACCACGGAGAGATCCTCGGGCACCCGTAGTCCCAGGCTCTGAGCGACGTCGATGGTGGCGATGGCGGAGAGATCGTTGGCGGCGAAGATCGCCGTGGGCGGCTGGGGGAGTGTCAGCAGTTTCCGGGCGGACTCAGCGGCAGGGCTGGAGCGGTAACCGCCGTCGGCGATCAGCTCCGGGCGTTCGGGGATGCCCGCCGCGGTGAGCGCCTCGCGGTAACCCTGCTCGCGGAGCAGTGCGGACTGCAGATCGGCCCGGCCGCGCAAGTGGGCGATGCGGCGGTGCCCGAGGGAGAGCAGATACTCGGTCGCGGCCCGGGCGCCGCCGAGGTTGTCGGAGTCGATGGCCGCCGGGCCGGACGGGCCGGCATGGGGGTCGACGGCCACCACGGGGATGGTGGTGTCGGGCAGCTCCACCGTCGGAGTCACGATGATCGCGCCGTCGATGAGCGTCCCGGCCAGGCTCGACAGGGAGCGACGTTCCCAGCCTGCCTGATCCTGGGGATGTGGCCCCAGAGCGCCGGTGTACGCCATGAGGTCGTAGTCGGAGCCGGATAATCGGGCTGAGATGCCCTTGAGGAGTTCGGTCGAGAAGGGCTCGAACTCAGCGAGCAGCACTCCGAGCACGCCGCTGCGCCCGCGTCGCAGGGAGCTGGCGACCAGGGAGGACTCGTAACCGAGCTCGGACACCACTGCCTTGACCCGCTCGGCGGTGCCCAGTGCAACGCCGTCGCGATCGTTGATCACTTTCGAGACGGTGGCCACCGAGACGCCGGCGCTCCTGGCCACATCAGTGATGGTGACCCGGGCCTTGCGCGCGGGCCGCACGGGAGAAGCGTCGCTGCTCATAGGGAGACGTTAGCTCCTCAGACGCTCCCGGACGACGCGTTCTCACACCGTGTCGAAAACGTTATCGATAACGTTTGACATGGTCTGTGTGGGGTGTCACCGTATGTCCTGTTCCGTCAATGACGACGAAGGAGTCTCCCGATGACAAGGAACTATCGCCGAGCGGCTGCGGCCGCTGTCGGCATGACCATGGCCCTGGTGCTCGCCGCGTGTGGTGGCGACAGCAATGGCGACAACAACAACGGAGGCGGAGCCGAGGGCGAAGGCGAACCGGTCGCCATGACCTTCTGGCACAACTCGACCACCGGCGCGGGCCGCGATTATTGGGACGAGACGGTCCAGGCCTTCCAGGACGAGTACCCGAACGTGACCATCACCGTGCAGTCCATTCAGAACGAGGACATGGACGGCCGTTTGCAGACCGCCCTGAACTCCGGGGACGCCCCGGACATCTTCATGTCCCGCGGCGGCGGCAAGCTCGCCGATGTCGTCAATGCCGGCCAGGCGATGGACATCACCGATCTGGTCGACCCAGAGGTCGAGGAGGCCGTGGGTGGCGCACTGAGCGCCTTCGCGATCGACGGGCAGATCTACGGAATGCCCACGGCCGTGCTACCGGGCGGGATCTTCTACAGCGAGGACCTCTTCGAGGAGGCGGGCATCGAGAGTACGCCCGCCACCATCGAGGAGATGCTGGACGCCGCCGAGGCGCTCAAGGCCATCGACGTGGCGCCGATTGCCATCGGCGCCATGGACGCCTGGCCCGCAGCCCACTGGTACTACTTCTTCGCCTTGCGCCAGTGCTCCGAGGACACCATGAACGCTGCTGCGGAGTCCCGTAGCTTCGACGACGACTGCTGGCTGCGCGCCGCCGAGGACCTCGAGGCCCTCGTGGCCGAGGAGCCCTTCAACGAAGGCTTCCTGACCACCCCGGCGCAGCAGGGCGCTGGCTCCTCCGCTGGTCTGCTCGCCAACAAGCAGGCCGCCATGGAGCTCATGGGTGCCTGGAACCCCGGAGTCATTGCCTCGCTCACCCCGGACGAGCAGCCCATGGAAGACCTGGGCTGGTTCCCGTTCCCGGCCGTTGAGGGTGGTGACGGCGATCCCGCCGCCATGATGGGTGGCGTCGACGGTTACACCTGCTTCGTCGATGCTCCGGCGGAGTGCGTCGACTTCCTGAACTTCTACATGCGGCAGGAGCACCAGGAGGGTTACGCCGAGGCCTTTGTGACGATCCCCGCGAACGCCGACGCCCAGGGAGCCGTGGAGGAGCCTGCGCTGCAGAACATCCTCGAGGCCTACTCCGAGGCGCCGTACGTGAGCGTCTGGCTCGACACGCTGTACGGGCAGAACGTCGGCAACGCGTTGAACGGCGCGGTGGTGGATCTGCTGGCGGGCAACACCGACCCCGAGGGCGTGGTTCAGGCCGTGAACGACGCCGCCGCCCGAGGCTGAGGGCACCGTGGCCGTTTCGACCGGCTCCCTCGCCACCGGACCGGCCCCGCTCGCGGGGGGCGACGTCAAGGCGCCGCCCCCCGCGGTTCCCCGACGGGCCGGAGCCGGACGCTGGCGCATCCGCGCTGAGATCGCGCTCCTCGCCGGCCCGGCGGTGATCGTCTTCGTCGCCTTCGTCATCTTCCCGGTGATCATGGCGGCCTACTACGGCTTCTTCCGCTGGAGTGGCTACGGCCCTGCCACGGACTTCGTGGGCCTGCAGAACTACCGCATCATCCTTACCGATCCGAGCTTCCATGCGGCGCTGCGGCACAACGGGTTCCTGCTGGTGATGTCGCTGGTCGCCCAGGGTCCGGTGGCCATCGCCATTGCCCTGCTGCTCAACCAGCGCATCCGCGGGCGATCCCTGGTCCGGGTGCTGATCTTCGTTCCCTACGTCCTCTCCGAGGTCATCGTGGGTACGGGCTTCGCCCTGATGCTGCAGACCACGGGAGCGATCAACAGTTTCTTGATCAAGATCGGGCTCGAGCAATGGCGGGTGGACTGGCTCGCTGATTCCGATGTGGCCATCTGGACGCTCCTGGCGATCATCTCGTGGAAGTACATCGGCTTCGCGGTCATCCTGTTCCTCGCCGGACTGCAGTCCATCCCGGAGGAGCTCTTCGAGGCCGCAGCCATCGACGGTGCTTCCTACTGGCAGATTCAGCGGCGGATCACCTTGCCGCTGCTCGGCCCCACCATTCGCATCTGGGCCTTCCTCTCGATGATCGGTTCCCTCCAGCTCTTCGATCTCGTCTACATCATCTGGGGCCAGTACGTGGCCGCCACGGTCGGGACCTCGACCATGGCCACCTACATGGTCACCGAGGGGCGCAATGCCGGCAGTTTCGGCTACGGCAACGCGGTGGCGGTGGTGTTGTTCTTCATCTCGCTCACGGTGGCCCTGATCTATCAACGATTCGTGCTCCGCCGGGATACCGAGGGTGCACTGACCGGCGGGAGGATGCGATGAGTACGACACTGCGCTCGCGCCCGAACTCACGACGACGGCTGAGTCCACGCCCGCAACAGCGCCCCCTGACGTGGGGCCGCGTGGGCACCTACCTCGTCGCCTTCCTCTTCGTCGGGGTCTGCCTGGCGCCGGTGATCTACATCATTCTTGGTGGATTCCGCACCAACTCCCAGATCACCGCTGACCCCTCCGGTCTGCCGGATCCATGGGTGGTGAACAACTATCTCGGCGTGCTGGCCTCCTCCGAGTTCTGGCGCCAGGTCGGGAACTCCACGCTCGTGGGTCTGGCGACCACTGCCGGCGTGGTGACCCTGGGCGTGATGGCGTCCTACGTGATCGCCCGCTACCCCTTCCGCGGACGCAGTGCGCTGTATGCGCTCTTCGCCGCCGGTCTGATGTTCCCGCTCACCGTGGCGATCACGCCCTTGTACATCCTCATCCGCAACCTGGGTCTGATGAACTCCCTGGGCGGGGTGATCCTCCCGCAGATCGCCTTCGCGCTGCCGGTCACCGTGATCATCCTGGTGCCTTTCCTGCGGGCCATCCCGCGAGAACTGGAGGAGGCTGCCGCCATCGACGGCGCGAGCCGCCTGGGCTTCTTCGCCCGCATGGTCGTGCCGTTGTCGTTGCCGGGCGTCATCACCACCGGCATCCTGGCCTTCGTGGCGAGCTGGAACGCCTACCTGCTGCCGCTGTTCATCCTGAACAACGAGGCGATGTACACCTTGCCTCTGGGGGTGCAGGTCTTCGCGTCGCAGTACTCGGTGGATACTGCTCGAGTGCTTGCCTTCACCTCCTTGTCGATGATTCCCGCGCTGATCTTCTTCAGCCTCTTCGAGCGCCGCATCGTCGGTGGTCTCACCGGGGCGGTCAAGGGATGAGCCGGGCGACGGTCGGACGCGTGACCGGTCCGTGGAACGACGTCGATCTGAGTCCGGAGCAGCGCCTGGCGGCACTGCTGGGGCAGATGTCGCTGGAGGAGAAGGTCTCTCAGCTGGGGGCGCACTGGGAGATGCGCAACGACGAGGAGGCCCAGGGCGAGGTCGCGCCCATGGAGGACGCGATGTCCGCAGGCAAGCTGGACTTCGAGGACGAGATCGTCGACGGCCTCGGACACCTCACCCGCACCTACGGCACAGTGCCGCTCAGTGTGGCGGAAGGCGCCCGCGACCTGCGGGAGAGACAGCGTGCGGTCATAGCGGCGAACCGTTTCGGTATCCCCGCGATTGCCCACGAGGAGTGCCTCACCGGCTTCACCGCCTTTCAGGCCACCGTCTACCCCACGTCCCTGGCGTGGGGCGCAACCTTCGACCCCGCCCTGGTTGAGGAGATGGCTGCCCGGATCGGGGCGGACATGGCCGCGGTCGGCGTCCAGCAGGGTTTGGCACCTGTGCTCGACGTCGTACGCGACGCTCGCTGGGGCCGGGTGGAAGAGACCATGGGCGAGGACCCGTACGTGGTCGGCACCCTTGGCTCCGCGTACGTCAGAGGTCTCCAGCGTGCCGGTGTCATGGCGACCCTCAAGCACTTCGCCGGCTACGCCGCGTCGACCGCCGGGCGCAACCATGCCCCCGTCCACCTCGGGCGCCGAGCTCTGCTCGACCTCATCCTGGTGCCCTTCGAGATGGCCGTGCGTGAAGCCGGTGCGGCTTCGGTGATGAACTCCTATGCCGACATCGACGGCGAGGCGCCGGCAGCCTCCCGCTGGCTGCTCACCGAGGTGCTCCGGGAGACTTGGGGATTCACCGGGACGGTGGTCGCGGACTACTGGGCGGTGGCCTTCCTGGAGAAGATGCACCGGGTTGCCGAGGACCAGGCCCATGCTGCGCGCCTGGCGGTGGCGGCCGGTCTCGATATTGAACTGCCCCACACCGGTGGGTACCGCACCCTGGTCCAGCAGGTCCGCGAGGGGCTGGTGGAGGAGTCGGTGATCGATACCGCCGCTCGTCGCGTCCTCCGCCAGAAACTGGCCCTGGGCATGCTCGACGTAGAGGACGGCTCAGAGGACGGCTGGCAGCCCGAGGTGGACGAATCGAGAGACCTCGACTCGCCCGGCAACCGTGCACTCGCCCGGCAGGTGGCGCAACGCTCGGTGGTGCTGCTCGCGAACGATGGGGTGCTGCCACTGGAGCCCTCCGCCTGGAGCGGCCGGACCGTGGCGGTCATCGGCCCTTCAGCTGGAGAGGCCCGCACCATGATGGGCTGCTACTCCTTTCCCAACCACGTGCTGGCGAAGTACCCGGCCGGAACCTTCGCCGGCCAGGGCCTCGGCATCGAGGTGCCTACGATCCTCGATGCCCTGCGCTCCGGACTGCCCGGCACCACGCTCACGCCCCAGCAGGGCTGCGCCATCACGGGCGAGGATCGCTCCGGCATTCCCGCCGCTGTCGAGGCCGCTGCTGCTGCTGATCTCGCGGTCGTGACGGTCGGCGATCTCGCCGGGATGTTCGGCGCGGGCACCTCCGGTGAGGGCTGCGATGTGGAGGACCTGCGGCTGCCCGGGGTGCAGCACGAGCTTGTTGAGGCCGTGCTCGGCTCGGGAACGCCGGTGGTCCTGGTGCTCGTCACCGGGAGGCCCTACGCGCTGGGCGGCCTCGCTGAGCGTGCCGCCGCCGTCGTCCAGGCCTTCTTCCCCGGTGAAGAGGGCGGCCCGGCCGTGGTGGATGTCCTCACCGGCGCTGTCGAGCCGGCCGGACGACTGCCCATCGGAATCCCGGCGCGGGCGGGCGGCCAGCCCGTGGGTTACCTCGCTGCCCCGCTGGGGCAGCACAGCCAGGGTGTCTCCAACCTCGACCCCACCCCCCTGTATCCCTTCGGCCACGGCTTGGGCTACACCGAGGTGGAGTATTCGGCCCTGGAGCTCAGCTCTGCGGAGATCAGCGTCGATGGGACCGTCAGTGTGCACGTCAGCGTCGCCAATCGCGGGCAGCGGCCGGCGGAGGAAGTCGTGCAGCTCTACTCCGGCGACCAGGTGGCCTCGGTGGCCCGTCCGGTCCGCGAACTGATCGGCTATGCGCGGCTGCGCCTCGAACCGGGGGAGTCCCGGCGAGTGAGCTTCAGCGTGCATGCGGATCGTTTCGCCTTCACCGGGCTGGACCTTCGACGCATCGTCGAGCCCGGCTCGACCGACCTGTGGGTGGGCCGCTCCAGTGCCGATACCCCGCTCCACGCGGAGCTGCGGCTCACCGGGCAGACCCGGGAGGTGGGGGCGCGGCGCGTGCTGACCACTCCGGCCACGATCGGACCGGCTAGCTGAGCTCCAGCCAGCGCACCCCATAACCTCCCAGCTCGACGTCCAGCCCGTCGGCGCCAATCTCTGGGAGGGCGCGTACGACCTCTCCGGCACCGGAGCCCAGCTCCGGGCCGAGGAGGTCGCGCGCGTGCCGGAGCCCGTCCGGCAGCCCAGCGATCCGCACACGCTGAGCCTGTCCGCTCACCTCCTGCAGGCACAGGACCGTGCGTGCTGCCGCCCGCCGGCACAGAGCGACCACGCTGGAGCCGGCGTCGAGGACGTCCATGGCGGCATCGGGATGGAAGGGGGACGCCGCGGTCTCACTCACCGCCGTGCGCACCCGCATCATCTCCCGCAGTCCGGCGAGCACCCGGGTGCGCCGGCTCGCCGGATCGCTGAGCTCGGCCTCGAGCGCGGAGCGCTCCAGACGCTCCCGGTTGATGTCGCGAGCGTGTCCGGACTCCTGAGCACCCGCCGTCCAGTTGCGTGAGCCCAGCAGCGAATGGAGATACAACGCAGGCACGCCGGGCACGCTCAGCAGGATCGCGTGCGCCGCGAGGAAGCGAGCCACCGCGCGGTGCTCGTCCTCCGGCTCGCCCGGCGGGCGCAGAGCATCGAAGTACGTCGAGTTCAACTCGTAGGGCGCGCGGCTGCCATCCGGCAGGGTCCGCCAGGAGACCAGACCGCCATGCTCGGCCACGGTCTCACCCAGTGCGGCCACCTCCTCCCGGCTGAGCAGCTGCTCCACCGGCCGCAAGCCGATGCCGTCGTGGGAGGCGAGGAAGGTGAAGAAGGTGGTTCCGGCCGGGATGGGATCGAGGTTGGCCAGCCACGAGGTCAGCGCCGAGGCATCGCGTTGATGGAAGGCAGCAAGGGTCAGGGGTGGCAGGGCGAACTGGTACACCGCGTGGGCCTCATCGCCGGTGCCGAGGTACGACACGTTCTCCGCATGCGGCACGTTGGTCTCGGTCAGCAGTACCGAGCCCGGAGCGAGGGCATCGACCAGGGTGCGCCAGAACCGCACGACCTCGTGGGTCTGGGGGAGATGAATGCAGGTGGTGCCCAGCTCCTTCCAGAGGAAGGCGATGGCATCGAGCCTGATCCATGAGGCGCCACGGCGCAGGTAGTCCAGGAGCACGGCGGTGATCGCCAGCAGGACCGCGGGTTCGCGGAAGTCGAGGTCGGCCTGTTCGGCGGAGAACGTGGTCCACACCCAGCGTTTACCCTCCACGGCCTCGACCGCGGTGAGGAGATCCGTCGTGCGCGGGCGCGTCACCTGCGCCAAGCGCTCATCGGCCGGGTCCGCGGTGCGGTAGAACCGCCCGGCAGGGGAGGTCGGGTCGGCGGGATCCGTGGCGCAGAAGTTGCGGAACCACAGATGCGCGGTCGAGGTGTGGTTGACCACGGCGTCCAGCATGAGCCGGAACTGCTGGGCAAGGGCGGACACGTCGGCCCAGGTCCCCAGCGCTGGTTCCACCTGCTCGTAGTCCGCGACCGCGAAGCCACCGTCGCCGGTGGCCGGATGGTGGGGGAGCAGGTGGACGGCGCTGACCTCGGGGGCATGCCGGGACAGCACGCTGGCCAGGGTGCGCAGTGGAGCGATTCCCGTCTCCCGCACGTGATCGCCATAGGCGATCACGAAGACGTCCTGTTCGCTATAGCCCGCGCCGGCCAGCCCCTGGCGACCCCAGCTCTCCGTGTCCCGGTCCGCGGTGTGCCGGCCCTCCTGCTCAGCAGATGCGCCCGACCTCGCCCAGCTCTGGACCAGCGTGAGGACATCAGCCAGGACCTCCTCGCCGCGACCGGGATAGAGCACCTCAAGATGGCGGCGCAAACGCTCGGTCGCCTCGGGCTGCATGGGGCCTCCTGAATATCGGACGTTGCTTATTTCGACGCGTCGGAGCATGATCGTCGCACTTGTTACTACTCGATGAGGAGACAACATGCCTGTGACGACGATGCGGTCGCCGCGCCGGCGGGCCACCGCGGCGGTGGCAGTGGCCGCTCTGGGAGCGTCCGGTCTGGCCGCTTGTACGCCCGATGGTGGAGGCGGCGACGAGATGGTCTGGGCCATCGGAGGCGCTGAGGCCCAGACGGGCGGCGCCTTCCAGCAGATCGCTGAACTGTGGAACGAGGAGAACCCGGACCGCCCGGTCACGGTGGAGACCCTCCCCGAGTCCGCCGATGAGCAGCGCGAGCAGCTCGCCCTCGAACTCGACGCCGGAGGCTCGGGTTTCGACATTCTCGGCGTGGACGTGATCTGGACCGGTGAGTTCCAGGAGAACGGCTGGGTGGAGTCTCTCGAGGGGGTCCGCGGTGACATCGAGGGCCTCGTGCTCGATGGACCGATCGAGTCCGCCGAATGGGGCGGCGAGCTCTGGGCCGTCCCGATCAACACCAACGGTGGCTACCTGGTCTACCGCACCGATGTGACGGAGGAAGCCCCCACCACCTGGGATGAGCTGTGCGAGATCGCGACCGACAACGAGGTCGGCGGCTACATCGCTCAGGGCGCCCAGTACGAAGGCCTGGTGGTGAACTGGCTCGAATACTTCTGGGGCAACGGCGGCGAACTCTTCAACGATGACCAGTCCGAGGTGACCTTCGACGTCGATCTGGCGGCGGAGACCCTCGAGTGGATGGCGGAGGCCTACGAGTCCGGATGCTTCAACTCCGGATTCAACTCGGCCATGGAGGAGGAGGCGCGCATCGCCTTCTCGCAGGGCAATGCCGCCTTCCAGCGCAACTGGCCCTATGTGTACGACCTGACCCAGTCCGACTCCGACGACGAGGTGGCGGAGAACTTCGACATCGCTCCGCTGCCGACCTTCGATGGCCAGGGCACGGTGACGGCGCTGGGCGGCTTCAACAATGCCGTGAGCGCCTTCTCGAACCACACCGACGATGCCACCGACTTCGTGGTCTGGGCCGCAACCTCCGAAGAGGCCCAGGCGCTACTCGGAGCCCCGGTGCTCTCCTCGGCCTATGAGGACGCGGACTCGCCGTCCACTCAGCTGCTCGGTGAGATCCTCGAGGATTCCCGCCCTCGTCCGCCGTCGCCGGCCTGGGCTGAGATCAGCATCGAGATGAGCCGGCAGATCTTCGAGGCCTACAACGGCCAGACCGACCCGCAGACAGCCGCGCAGAACATCCACGACTTCCTCGAGTCCACTCTCTGAACGGAACTGGAGACGCCATGATGTCGCCTCGTGCCGACCGCCCTGCCAGGTCAGCACGGGGCGACATCACGAGATCAGGTGACAGAAACGAGCCTGCTACGCCCAGCGACGTGCGTATGGCGGGGCGCGAGAGCATGCTCTCGACAGCCGGCACCTTCTTGACGAGGAGAACGCATGCTGACCAATGTTGATTGCAGCCCTCCGGGCGAGGCCCCCGTGCGCCGGCGGGTTGCCCCTCAGGCCACTGGCACACGCGGCCCGTGGCCACGTCGAGCGCCGGTCGTGGACCGATGACTACTCTCAGCGATACGACACTTCCGGAACCGGCCGCTGCACCGACCGGCCGCACCCGCCGCCAGGGCCTCAGCGAACGCGCTCTCGCACGCGTTTTCGTCGCCCCCGGCGTTCTGCTCATGGCCCTCGTGGCGCTCTTCCCGGTCGTCTACGCCGTAGTCGTCAGCTTCCAGGACTACACCCGGCGCCAGTACAACGGCTGGGCTGGCCTCGAGAACTACGCCACCGCACTGTCGTCCTCCCGCTTCTGGGAGTCGCTGTGGTTCACCGTCTACTTCACGGTGACCTCCGTGGGCGCGGAGTTCCTCATCGGATTGGGCTTCGCCCTGCTGATGAACATGGCCTTCGTGGGCCGTGGCGTGACCCGCGCAGCGATCCTGGTGCCGTGGGTGATTCCCACGGTGGTGGCGGCGCAGATGTGGTTCTTCATGTTCAACGTCTCGCCCGGTTTCATTAACAATCTCTTCGGGCTCGGTGACATCAACTGGCTGGGGCAGTCCGGCACTGCGCCGTTCGCGGTGATCTTCGCCGACGTGTGGAAGACGGCGCCCTTCGTGGCGCTGCTGCTGCTCGCCGGCCTGCAGACCATTCCCGACGAGTTGCACGAGGCCGCCAAGGTCGATGGCGCCGGAGTCTTCCGGCGCTTCTGGTCAATCACCTTGCCGCTGCTCCGGCCCGCGATCCTGGTGGCGCTGCTTTTCCGCACCGTCGAGGCGCTGCGGGTCTACGACCTCCCGGCGGTGATGACCCAAGGGACCTTCGGCACAGAGTCGCTCTCGATGCTGGTTCAGCAATATGTGGTGCAGACGCCGAACCCGGGTATCGGTTCGGCACTGTCCACTCTGGCCTTCCTCATCATCATGGGTGTGGGGTTGGTGTTCGTGGCTCTGCTGGGCCGTGATCTGGTGATCGGAAAGGAGGGGTCCTGATGAGCGCTGTCGCTGAGGAGGATGTGGCTCCGGCCACCAGGGACCAGGGCCCGGACGGCCCGGTCATCAACTCGTATGCGGGGCGGGATCGCGCCCGCAACATCGGTCGTACCGCTTTACTGGTCGTGGTGATCGGCTGGTGCATGGCGCCTTTCGTCTGGCTGATCATGACTTCCCTGAAGATCGGGGACCGGGCGCTGAACAGCCCCAATCTGTTCCAGGGACCCTTCGGGATCGACAACTACGTGGCGGTCTTCTCCCAGACCTTCCACCTGAATCTGCGGAATTCGCTCGTGGTCGCCGGTTCCACCACGATCCTGTGCGTCATCGTCGGTTCCCTGGCGGCCTACGCCATCGCGCGCCTGCCGTTGCGCAACAAGTTTGCCTGGCTCACGGGGGTGCTGGCGGTCTCGCTCTTCCCGCCCGTGGCCCTGGTGCCGCCGCTGTACGAACTATGGCGCTCGGTGGGGCTGCTCAACACCTGGGAGGGGCTGGTCATCCCGTACACGGCCTTCACTCTGCCGCTGACCATCTTCATCCTCGTGACCTTCTTCGCCGCGATCCCCAAGGAGCTCGAAGAGGCCGCGAAGGTCGATGGTGCGACGCCGTTCCAGGCCTTCTACAAGATCATCCTGCCGCTCGCGGCGCCGGGTGTGTTCGCCGCCGCGATCATCATCTTCGTCTCGGCGTGGAACGAGTTCCTGCTCGCCTCCACCTTTGCACCTCGCAACGCTGAGGTGGCGCAGACGGTGCCGGTGGCCATCGCGACCTTCACCGGGGCAGTGGAGTTCCAGCGCCCGATCGGCACCATCACCGCCGCCTGTGTGGTGGTGACGATCCCGATGATCATCATGGCGCTGGCCTTCCAGCGCCGGATCGTAGCCGGCCTGACCACCGGAGCGGTCAAGGGCTGAGCGCGATCTAGGCCCCCGTCCTACGAGAAAGGCCCCCGACCGGTGAAACCGGTCGGGGGCCTTCCTCATGCCGTGGGCGATACTGGGTTCGAACCAGTGACCTCCTCGGTGTGAACGAGGCGCTCTACCACTGAGCCAATCGCCCGGGACCCGCCTGGAGCATCCTGCTGCATGATGCCGATCAGCGAACCGGTTACCGATACTACAAGGCGCTCCGCCCCGGGCGATACTCCGGCACGGGCGGGGCGCTGTGTCATCTCTCACCGGTCCACGCCGGCGATCTGTTTGGTGGACGAGGAATCCGTGGTCTAAAGTTCTACGAGTCGTCAGGAGCCGTGAGGCGCACTAGAAGCCCTCGCAGTACCAGGCGATCCATGCGGATGTGGCTCAGTGGTAGAGCATCACCTTGCCAAGGTGAGGGTCGCGGGTTCGAATCCCGTCATCCGCTCGGAGACACCCCACCACCCGGTGGGTTTCCCAGGGTGGCGTGGCCGAGAGGCGAGGCAGCGGCCTGCAAAGCCGTTT
This sequence comes from Bogoriella caseilytica, assembly GCF_003752405.1. Classification (NCBI taxonomy): domain Bacteria; kingdom Bacillati; phylum Actinomycetota; class Actinomycetes; order Allobogoriellales; family Allobogoriellaceae; genus Allobogoriella; species Allobogoriella caseilytica. Next base: position 3,019,026 of record NZ_RKHK01000001.1, read on the forward strand.
ACACGGGTTCGAATCCCGTCGCCACCTCGCGGTCGTGCTATCACGAGGGCGATTGGCGCAGCGGTAGCGCGCTTCCCTGACACGGAAGAGGTCACTGGTTCGATCCCAGTATCGCCCACGCAGTGGATCAGGCCCCCGGCAGTGCCGGGGGCTTTTGCTGTGCCCGGTGAGGGGGCGCCGCGGCTGACCCGGCGCGGCGGCTCCTCAGGACACGGTTGGTCCGGGCCCGTGCAGCCTGTGCCGGGAAATCGACAGGTTGTGCCCGCGCGAGCGTCAACGTGAGGTGAGTCTCGCTGGAATGGGCGGGCCCGATACCCATCCACCGGGTCTTGCCGTCAGTGTCGTCGGTGATCGGGAACCGCGACGGCGAGCTCCGGCCAGCACAGGAGGACCATTCATGGCACGAGCATCGGCAATGACGCCGAAACACTGGCGAGCAGGTCTGCTCGCCGTTCCATTGGCCCTGGCTCTGGGAACACCAGCGGTGGCTCTCGACGAGCCTCCGGAGCCAGTCGAGGATGGAGCTGCGGCACTGGACGAGGCCACGTCCGAGGAGGTCGCCGAAAGCGATGACGCTGCCGAGCCGGAGGGCTCCGGTGATGGTGCCGACGGCGAGGTTGCGGGCGGCGAGGTTCCCGGCGACGACGTCGATGGCGAGGCCACGTCTGAGGAGGTCGAGACCGAGGAGCTCACGTCCGAGGACACCATGGTGGAGGTCGAGCCCGACATCGACGTGGTCGCCACCGGTGAGATCCTCGACGCCGTGGCCATCGTGGAGATCGTGCCCGAAGGGCCGCAGGTCTCCGCAGTAGCCCTCGAGTACGACGTTCTCCTCGATCTGGAGAGCATCGACGTCGGAGCCTTCGAGGTCGCGGTGGACATCGAGGTCAGCGGTGACTTCGCCACGCCGATCTCCGGCACCCGCACGGTGGCTCGTGCCTACAGCTCCGCCGCGCCCAGCCCGGGCCAGTGGAGTACCGGAAACTGGGTGGTGATCGAACTCGACCCGTCCGACGGCCTCGGCGGGGCGAGCTACTACAACGTCTTCACCGAGTTCGTCGATCTCGCCGGCGCGTACGAGATCCAGCAGGTGGCGGAGCTGGAGGGCGCGGACGGCGTGATTCCCGCGCAGGACGCCGCCGTGCTGACCACGGGTGCGAGGACGCTCGTGGTCGATGACTACGAGGCCTTGGAGTACACCGGAACCGCCGGCGCGACGGTGCCCTACCGGTTCTTCGAGCCGCAGCTCAGCCCGGGCGAGCAGGTGCCGCTCGTGGTGAGCTTGCACGGGCACGGTGAGAGCGGTTCGGACAACTATGCGCAGGTGGCGGGCAACCAGATCTCGGTGGCCTTTGCCGACCCCGCCCGCCAGGCCGGAGCACCTGCCTACGTGCTCTCCCCGCAGGCAGGCCGGGCCGACCCGGGCCAGGGCGGCTGGTGGGATCCCGCCACCCAGGAAGCCGTCATCGAGCTCGTCCGCCAGACCATGGAGCAGTATCCGGGAATCGACCCCGAGCGGATCTACCTGACCGGCCTCTCCATGGGGGCCTACGGATCCTGGGCGATCCTGCCCACCACCACCGACCTCTTCGCCGCCGCCGTGCTGGTCTGCGGAGCCGGGGATGAGGAGACCGCACTGAAGACCCTGAGCGACCTGCCCATCTGGGCCCTGCACTCGGTCGACGACTTCGTGGTGCCCTATGACGCCCCGGGCTCCGGTCTGCGGATCCTGCGCGCCTTCGAGGATGCCGGCGCACCGGTGGTCTGGAGCGAATGGGACGGCAACGCACCCCGATCGGAGCAGGAGCTCGCGGCGGCGAACGCTCGTCTGGAAGCGGCCGCCACCGGGGCTCGGCACCTCTTCACCACCTTCCCAGCGGGCACGACGCCGGTCAACCCGCATGCGTCATGGGTGCCGACCTACGCCAACAGTCAGGTGCTGGACTGGCTCTTCGAGCAGCGACTCGACGTCCTGCCAGCGCCGGAGCCCACGCCGGAGCCCGAGCCTGAACCGGAGCCAGAACCGAGCCCTGAGCCGGAACCCACCGGCCCGCCGGCCGAGAACGCCACTGATGAGCCCAGCGACGTGGTGGAGGGAAGCCCTGCTCCTTCCACCCCCGGCGCTGACCCGTTGCCGGCGACCGGCGCCGAACCCATGGGCCTGATGATGCTGGCAGGCGTGTTGAGCGTTCTCGGAGCGGCACTGGTCGCGAGCCGGGCGCGCCTGCGGGTTGTGGCCGGGCGGTAGCGCTGTGGTGATCGCCTCATCCGCCGACGCGGCAGGGGCCCGTGAGCCAGTGAGGTAGGCCCTTCGGCCACCCCGTGCCAGGCGCACGAGCGCCCGGGGCGCACGCCACGCGGGTCCGGGCGGGATGATCCGCCCGGACCCGCGTGGCGGCTGGGTACCATCGGGGACGGTCCACCCACCATCCCCGCGCGAGGAGCACCACCCGTGTCTGCAGAGCACATCCTGGTCATTGACGGCGTCGAACACCCGATCGCCGCAGGGACGACCGGCACTGAGCTCTACGAGGGGCGCCGTGACGTGGTGGCCCTCCACGTCGCCGGTGAGCCGCGCGACCTGGACACGGATCTCTCGGGTCTTCCCCAGGGCTCCGAGGTGACCGCGGTGACGATCGAGAGCGCCGAGGGACTGTCGATCCTGCGGCACTCCGCCGCGCACGTCCTTGCCCAAGCAGTCCAGCAGGTCAACCCCGAGGCCAAGCTCGGCATCGGTCCGCCGATCACCGATGGCTTCTACTACGACTTCGACGTCGCCGAGCCATTCACTCCCGAGGATTTGAAGAAGCTCGAGAAGCTCATGCAGCGCATCGTCAAAGAAGGTCAGACCTTCCGCCGGCGCGTGGTCACCGAGGACGAGGCACGCGCGGAGCTCGCCGATGAGCCCTACAAGCTCGAACTGATCGGCCTCAAGGGCTCAGCCGAGACCGGGGAGTCGGGAGAGTCGGTGGAGGTGGGTCAGGGTGAGCTGACCATCTACGACAACCTCCGCCGCGGCGGTGAGGTGGCATGGAAGGACCTCTGCCGCGGCCCGCACCTGCCGTCGACGAAACTGATCGCCAATGGTTTCTCGCTGATGCGCGCGGCCGGCGCCTACTGGCGCGGCAGCGAGAAGAACCCACAGCTACAGCGGATCTACGGCACCGCGTGGCCCACCAAGGACGAGCTCGTGGCCTACAAGGAACGCCTGGCCGAGGCCGAGCGCCGCGACCACCGCCGCCTCGGCGCCGAGCTGGATCTTTTCTCCTTCCCGGACGAGATCGGCTCCGGACTGCCGGTCTTCCACCCCAAGGGTTCGATGATCCGGATGGAGATGGAGGACTACTCCCGCAGGCGTCATGTAGCCGCCGGATACCAGTTCGCCTACACCCCGCACATCACCAAGTCGCGGCTCTATGAGGTCTCCGGGCACCTGGACTGGTACCGCGAGGGCATGTTCCCGGCGATGCACGTGGACGAGCAGCGCGACGAGCACGGCGAGATCACCCGGCAGGGGCAGGACTACTACCTCAAGCCGATGAACTGCCCCATGCACAACCTCATCTTCGCCTCCCGCGGCCGCTCCTACCGCGAGCTGCCGCTGCGGCTCTTCGAGTTTGGCTCGGTCTACCGCTACGAGAAGTCCGGCGTGATCCACGGACTCACCCGGGTGCGTGGCATGACCCAGGACGATGCCCACATCTACTGCACCCGCGAGCAGATGAAGGACGAGATCACCTCGACCTTGACCTTCGTGCTCGATCTGCTCAAGGACTACGGCCTGCAGGACTTCTACCTCGAGCTCTCCACCAAGGATCCGGTGAAGTTCGTGGGCTCGGACGAGGTCTGGGAGGAAGCGACCCGCACCCTCGCGGAGGTGGCCGAGGCCTCTGGTCTCGAACTCGTCCCCGACCCCGGCGGGGCGGCTTTCTACGGCCCCAAGATCTCCGTGCAGGCCCGCGACGCCATCGGACGCACCTGGCAGATGTCGACCATCCAGCTCGACTTCAACCTCCCGGAGCGCTTCGAGCTGGAGTACACCGCGGCCGACGGCTCACGCCAGCGCCCGGTCATGATCCACCGCGCGCTCTTCGGCTCGATCGAACGCTTCCTCGGCGTGCTGACCGAGCACTATGCCGGTGCGTTCCCGGCGTGGCTCGCTCCGGTTCAGGTGCGCGCCATCCCGGTGGCCGAGCCCTTCAACGACTACCTCGCGGACGTCGTCGGCCAGCTGGCAGCCCAGGGCGTCCGCGCGGAGCTCGACGATGGAGCGGACCGGTTCCCCAAGAAGATCCGCACCGCCTCCAAGGAGAAGATTCCCTTCACCGTCATCGCCGGTGGTGAGGACGTCGACGCCGGTGCGGTGTCCTTCCGGTACCGCGACGGCTCCCAGCGCAATCAGGTCCCGGTGGCGGAGGCCATCGCCGAGATCCTGCGGGCCATCGAGGCCCGGGAGCAGGTGTGACCGGGCCCGGCCCTGCGCAGGCAGCAGCCGGGCAGGCCCCAGATCATCCGGGCACGCCGGACGCCTTTGAGCGGCTCTGGACGCCGCACCGGATGGTCTACGTCGGTGGCACGGAGCGGCAGGAGTCCCCCGCGGGGGAGAGCACCTGCCCCTTCTGTCGGGCTCCGGGGCGCGAGGACGCTGATGGGCTGATCGTCCGGCGCGGCGAGCACGCGTACGTGGTGCTCAATCTCTATCCCTACAACCCCGGTCACCTACTGATCTGCCCGCTCCGCCATGTGGCTGACTACACCGAGCTCACTGACGCCGAGCGCGATGAGATCGCCGCCCTGACCCAGCAGGCACTGCAGGCGATCCGCGCTGTCTCCGCGCCGCAGGGCTTCAACCTCGGGGTCAATCTCGGCGAGGTGGCCGGCGGCAGTGTCTCCGCGCACTTCCACCAGCACGTGGTGCCGCGCTGGGGCGGGGATGCGAACTTCCTGCCGATCGTGGCCCGGACCAAGGCGCTGCCGCAGGTCTTGGGGGAGACCCGCCGTCTGCTCGCAGAAGCGTGGCTGGCCATCGAGCGGGAGGGCTGATCCATGCTCTCCACCACCGGCAGAGGTTTTGCCCGCGCGCTCTTCGGGCCGGCGGCCCGGCTGCTCGCGCGCCTGGGCGTCAGCCCGGATGTGGTGACCGTTGCCGGAACCGTGCTCACCTGCCTGGCAGCACTGACCTTGATTCCCCTCGACATGCTGGTCATCGGCCCGTTGGTGATCACCGTCTGCGTCCTCCTCGACAACCTCGACGGCCAGCTCGCCCGCCTCACCGGGCAGGAGTCGGTCTGGGGAGCGTTCCTGGACTCGACCATGGACCGCGTGGCAGACGGCGCGCTGCTGGCCGCAGTGATCATCTGGGCGCTGCGGCACCTCGAGGGCACGTGGCAACTTCTCACCGTGGCCGCGGCCCTGGCCGCCCTGGTGTTCGGATCCGTCGTGCCCTATGCCAAGGCGCGAGCGGAGTCGGTGGGCCTGCGCGGTGACGGCGGACTGGCGGAACGTGCCGACCGGCTCGTGGTGATCCTGGTGGCGCTCTTCCTTGTGGGCCTCGGCCTGCCGCCGGTGGTGCTGACGGTGGCGCTGTGGGTGCTGGCATTAGCCGCGTTGATCACTGTCTTCCAGCGCATGGGACGCGCGTACCGGAGTGCCCGGCAGGCGATCGACTGATGCTGGCAGGGGCTTTCCCGGTGGCACGTGCCGCCCAGCGCCTCCCCGGGGGCCTGGGGAGGCTCCTGTTCGACCTGGCCGCGGACCTCGCCTGGGGGACTCGCCGAGGCGGTGTGACCCTGCTGGAGCGCAACCTCACGCGCATGCGACCCGATCTGAGCAGGCGGGAGATCCGCCGGCTCAGCCGCAGCAACCTGCGGAGGTACCTGGCCAACTTCTACGAGGCCGTGGAGCTGCCCGGCCTGACTCCGGCGCAGATCGAGGCGCGCGTGCGGGTGATCGGTGACCGTGAGCCCGCGAGAGACTGCCGGGAGGGCAGAGGCTTCGTAGCGGCCCTCGGGCATTGCGGGAACTGGGACCTTGCCGGGGCATACGCCACGACGTCCTTGGCGCCAGTGCTGACGGTGGCCGAGGTTCTCGAACCCTCCGAGGTCTTCGAGGAGTTCCTCGCGATGCGCAGGAGAATCGGCCTGGAGATCCTTCCCATGCAGGCGGGTGTCTTCCGGGAGTTGCTGCGCCGGGTGCGCAGCACCACTCATGCCACCCCGCTGCTGGCCGACCGCGATCTGAGCAGCAGCGGTGTGGAGGTGCAGCTCGCCGGCCGTCGCGCGCGCGTGGCGGCTGGGCCGGCGGCGCTGGCGCTCGGCGGCGAGCTGCCGCTCTACCCGGCCATGATCCGGCGTGAACGGTTGACCGGCCCGCGCCGTCGTCGTGCGGGGAGCCCGTGGGGAATCGTCATCGAACTCCTGCCCGCGGTGTGGCGCCCCGACGACGTCGCTCCCGCGAACGGCGTCGCCGAGCTCACCCAGCGCTGGGTGGATGCCCTCGCCGAACGCATCCGTCTCTATCCCAGGGACTGGCACATGCTGCAGCGCGTTTTCGTGGAGGATCTGGACGCCGCACGGCTGCATGCGGCGTCAGCCACGAGCGGGGCCGCCACGGACGCGGCCGTGCGCGCGGAGGAGGGCTGATGCGCATCGGTCTCGTCTGCCCGTACTCGATGGACGCCCCGGGCGGTGTGCAGCAACACGTGGGTGACCTGGCTGAGGAACTGATCGGCCGCGGTCACGAGGTCTCGGTGCTTGCCCCTGCCGGAGCGAGCACTCCGGTGGCACCGTATGTTGTGGCCGCCGGGCACTCCACCCCCATCCCGTACAACGGTTCGGTGGCGCGGCTCAACGTCAGCCCCATGGCGGCGAACCGGGTGAACCGCTGGCTGCGCCAGGGTGACTTCGACCTGCTGCACCTGCACGAACCCATGGCGCCGGCCCTGAGCCTGCTGACCCTGTGGACCACCGACCGTCCGATCGTGGCAACCTTCCACACCTCCATGGACCGCTCGCTCGGTCTGCGGGCCGCCGGCGCCATGTTCAGTGCGTCGCTCGGCAAGATCGGGGCGCGGGTAGCGGTCTCGGAGGAAGCCCGCCGCACCCTCACCCACTACGCGGGTGGATCCGCGGAGGTGATCCCGAACGGCGTGCACGTCGGCCGCTTCGCCCGGGCCGAAGCCGACCTGCGGTGGGTGGGAACCGCGGAGCGGCCCACGGTGGCTTTCCTCGGACGGCTCGACGAGCCGCGCAAGGGCCTGGCGGTGCTCGCCGAGGCCATCCCGCATGTCCTGGAGCGCCACCCGGGCGTGCGTTTCCTCATCGCCGGACGTGGCCACGCCGCAGCCGAGCGACGGCAGCTGGCGCCCTACGGGGACTCCGTGCAGTTCCTCGGTGCGATCTCCGATCATGACAAGCGCAGCCTGCTGAAGTCCGTGGATATCTACGTGGCCCCCCATCTGGGGGGCGAGAGTTTTGGCATCGTGCTGACCGAGGCCATGGCGGCGGGCGCCCTCGTGGTGGCCTCGGATCTGCCCGCGTTCTCCGCGGTCCTCGATGGCGGCCGGGCGGGACACCTGGTGCCGGTGGGGGAGCCGAGGGCCTTCGCGGACCGCCTGCTCGCCGCTTTCGCCGGGAGTACCCGGATGCGTGAGTACGCCAGCGAGCATGTCCGTCGCTACGACTGGCCGACGGTCACCGATCAGCTCCTGGAGGTCTACGGCCGGGTAGCGTTCAGCCCATGAGCACGCGCGCGCCCGGCGAGCCGCAGCTTCCCGAGCACCCGCGCTGGCGGACGGCACCTCACCGCCGTCGCAGCACGCTGATCGTCGAGATCATGCTGCTCTCGCTGGGTCTGCTCGGAGGCGTCTTTGCCCTGGCCTGGATCGTGGCGGAGGGCGGCGCCGGATCGACTCTGCTGTCCGCTCTGCTGGCCTCCCTGCCGCTGCTGGTGATCCTGGTCCTGGTGTGGTGGGTCGACCGCTGGGAGCCGGAGCCCCGGCTGCTCCTGATCGGCGCGCTGCTCTGGGGGGCCGGTGCGGCCGTGGCCGGAGCTCTCGTGGTGAACAACGCGTGGTTCACGGCGGTGGAGGAGGCCTCGGGTTCCGAGCTGCTGGCCACGGTGACCGGCGTGGTGGTGGGCGCGCCGCTCAGTGAGGAGATCTTCAAGGGCTTCGGTCTGCTCATCATCTTCCTCACCCGCCGACGCCACTTCGATGGCCCTGTGGACGGTCTGGTGTACGCCGCGGTCATCGCCGCAGGCTTCGCCTTCACCGAGAACATCTTCTACTTCGGCCGGGCCGCCGAGGACGGAGACCTCGGCTTGGTGTTCTTCGGCCGGGCCGTGATGAGCCCGTTCGCGCACGTCCTGTTCACGGCCGCCATGGGCATCGCCCTCGGTCTGGCCTCCCGGGCGCGCCGCCGCACCTGGATGTGGGCCTTCCCGGTGGGGCTGGTGGCTGCGATCCTGCTGCACGCCGTCTGGAACGCCTCCGCCGTCCTCGGCGTGGTCTACCTCCTGCTGTTCGTGGTCTTCCAGATACCGCTGTTCGCCGCCTACATCACGCTCATCGTGTGGCTACGCCACGACGAGCGGATGATCATCCGCGGCCGGCTCACCGAGTACGCCCACGCAGGATGGTTCGCGCCGATGGAGGTCGAGATGCTGACCTCCCTGCGAGGCCGGCGGATGGCCCGGGCCTGGGCGAAGAACCAGGGGAGCGACGCCCACCGTGCGATGAGGGACTTCCAGCGCTACGCGACGTGGCTGGCCTTCACCCGCCAGCGGGTCCTCATCGGGCGGCACGACATGGGCGTCCGCCGGGACGAACACCAGTTGCTGAGTGCCGTCAGCCGGGCCCGCGCGGGGTGGAGCACATGAGTGGGAGCCGGCTGGGCCCGGAGTGGGTGCCGGGGCCGGATGGCCTGCTCTCGCGCCACGCCGCGCGAGTGATCCTGCTCGACCCCAGCGGGCGGGTGCTCCTGGTGCGGGGGCACGATGCCGATGAGCCGGAGAGGTCCTGGTGGTTCACCGTGGGTGGCGGATTGGAACCCGGCGAGAGCCCGCGCGCCGCTGCGGTGCGGGAGACCGCCGAGGAGACGGGCCTGGAGCTACGCCCGGAGCAACTTGAGGGCCCCGTGCTCACTCGCTCGGCGATCTTCGACTTCTTCCGGGTGACCTGCCGGCAGGAGGAGCAGTTCTTCCTGGCCCGCCTCGCTGGCGGCACAGCCACCGAGCTGAGTGATGCCGGCTGGACCGCCGGGGAACGCGAGGTCCTCGATGAGATGCGCTGGTGGGATGTCGCGGAGCTGGAGGCCGAACTCGCCGGCGGCGCGGTGGTCTATCCGAGCAACCTGCCCGCACTGGTGCGCAGCCTGCTGACCGGCTGGGACGGCAGCTGCGCCCACCTGGGCGAGGTCGAGGAATAGCACCGGGGCGTAGAATGACGGGTCGAGCCACCACGTCATGACAACGAGAGGGCAAGTCACCAGCCATGTCCGGTCACTCCAAGTGGGCAACCACCAAGCACAAGAAGGCCGCGATCGATGCCAAGCGCGGCAAGCTGTTCGCGCGGCTCGTGAAGAACATCGAGGTCGCAGCGCGCACCGGTGGTGGTGACCTCGCGGGCAACCCGACCCTCTACGACGCCGTGCAGAAGGCCAAGAAGGCCTCGGTGCCTGCGGCGAACATCGAGCGGGCGGTCAAGCGTGGTTCCGGCGAGGAGGCCGGCGGCGCGAACTACGAGACCATCATGTACGAGGGCTACGCCCCCGGCGGCGTCGCCGTCCTGGTCGAATGCCTCACCGACAACCGCAACCGCGCCGCTTCGGATGTTCGCGTCGCCTTCACGCGCAACGGCGGTTCCCTGGCCGATCCCGGGTCGGTCTCCTACCTGTTCAACCGCCGCGGCGTCGTGCAGGTGCCCAAGGTCGATGGGCTCACCGAGGACGACGTGCTGGCCGCGGTGCTCGAGGCCGGCGCAGAGGAGGTGCAGGACCTCGGTGAGAGCTTCGAGATCATGAGTGAGGCCACCGACGTCGTCGCGGTCCGCACGGCGCTGCAGGAGTCCGGTGTGGACTACGACTCCGCGGAGGCCAGCTTCGTGCCCTCGATGGAGATCGAGGTCGACGCTGATGGCGCGGCCAAGGTCTTCCGCCTCATCGAGGCACTCGAGGACAGCGACGACGTGCAGAACGTCTTCTCCAACGTGGACGTCCCCGAATCGGTGCTCGCGGAGCTCGGCGAGGACTGAGGCGCCCACGCCATGCGCATTCTCGGAGTCGATCCAGGGCTGACCCGCTGCGGGATCGGCGTGATCGACACGGCCCCCGGCCGGCAGGTCTCCCTGGTCGAAGCCGGCGTGGTGCGCACGCCGGCCGACCTTGCTCCCCACCTCCGGTTGCTGGCCGTGGCCGAGGGGCTGGAGGAGTGGATGGCCCGGCACCGGCCCGGCGCCATCGCGGTGGAGCGGGTCTTCGCCCAGGCGAACGTCCGGTCCGTGACGGGGACCGCCCAGGTGGCGGGCATCGCGATGCTGGCTGCAGCACAGGCACGTCTGCCCCTGGGGCTCCACACACCCAGTGAGGTCAAGGCGGCCGTCACCGGTGACGGCCGCGCGGAGAAGGCCCAGGTTCAGGAGATGGTCCGCCGGATCCTGCGGCTCGAGTCCGCTCCGAAGCCGGCTGACGCCGCCGATGCGGTGGCACTGGCGATCTGCCACTCCTGGCGTGCCGGGGTGGCCGGGGCGAGTCCATCCGATCGCGCGGTGGTGGCCGGCCAGCATGGCGGCGCAGGCAGCGCGCCCGAGGCACCCGGGATGACCGCGGCGCAGCGGGCGTGGGCGGCGGCCGAGCGCTCGGCGCGCCGTGCCGGAGCCGTGGCCGAACAGCGCTGAGCAGGTACGGTCTTCGTACAGGTGTACACCAGTGCGGCCCGGCCGTGCGCTAGGCATCGTGCCGACCAGGAGGACACGTAGTGATCGCATCGATGAGTGGCGTCGTGGAGGCGCTTGGCCTGGACCACGCTGTGCTGGCAGTCGGCGGGGTGGGAGTGCGCATCGAGGCGACCCCGGCCACCCTGGCGTCGCTGCGTGTGGGTGCCGCGGCGCGCCTGGCCACGTCTCTGGTGGTGCGGGAGGAGAGCCTGACCCTCTTTGGCTTTGCCGATGACGACGAGCGCGCCGTCTTCGAGGCGGTCCAGACCGTCTCGGGAGTGGGACCGCGCCTGGCGCTGGCCATGGTCGCGGTCCACACTCCGGATCTGCTGCGCCGTGCGGTGGCCGAGGAGGACCTCGCTGCCCTGCAGCGGGTGCCCGGAATCGGCAAGAAGGGTGCTCAGCGCATCGTGCTGGAACTCGGAGACAAGCTCGGCCCGCCCACCGGCGGCAGCGCCCCCGCTCCTGCCACGACGGATGCCGAGGTGCCCGGCGGCCTGGCCGCGGAGGTGGCTGAGGCGCTGACCCAGTTGGGCTGGAACGACAAGCAGGCCGGCGCGGCTGTCACCGCCGTGCTGGACTCGCCCGACGCTCCCGCGGCCGACGACCGCGCGGCGGTGCTCCGGGCGGCCCTGCAGCACCTGGCAGGTGCGCGACGTGGCTGAGTTCCCGGAAGGTTCTGCCGCACCGATGGATGGTGGAGCCGACGCGGTCGAACGCGCGGCCGAGGCGGCGCTGCGGCCGAAGCGTCTCGACGAGTTCGTGGGCCAGCCGGTGGTGCGCGATCAGCTCTCCCTGGTGATCGAGGCAGCTCGCAATCGCGGAACCCCGCCCGATCATGTGCTGTTGTCCGGGCCACCCGGCCTGGGCAAGACCACCCTGGCGATGATCATCGCCCACGAGTCCTCCGGAGCGCTGCGGCTCACGTCCGGCCCTGCGATCCAGCATGCGGGGGATCTCGCCGCCATCTTGTCCTCCTTGCAGGAGCACGATGTGCTCTTCATTGACGAGATCCATCGTTTGGCTCGCCCGGCGGAGGAGATGCTCTACCTCGCCATGGAGGACTTCCGCGTGGACGTCGTCGTCGGCAAGGGACCCGGGGCCACGTCGATCCCGCTGACGCTCCCTCCGTTCACCGTGGTCGGGGCGACCACCCGGGCCGGGCTGCTGCCGGCGCCCTTGCGAGACCGCTTCGGCCTGACCGCTCACCTGGAGTTCTACTCCGCGGCGGACCTGGAGCAAGTGTTGCGCCGCTCGGCAGGTCTGCTCCAGGCGGACCTGGGTGCTGATGCGGCCAGCGAACTCGCCTCGCGGTCCCGGGGCACGCCGCGCATCGCCAACCGCCTGCTGCGCCGGGTCCAGGACTTCGCTCAGGTGCGCGGCACCGGTGCGCTGGACCTGGCTGCCGCCCACGGGGCGCTGGAGGTCTTCGAGGTCGACCGCCTCGGGCTGGACCGCCTGGACCGGGCGGTGCTGCGCGCCCTGTGTGAACGCTTCGCCGGGCGGCCCGTGGGCCTGTCCACGTTGGCCACCACGGTGGGGGAGGAGCCGGAGACGGTTGAGACGGTCGCCGAACCCTTCCTGGTCCGTGAGGGCCTGGTGATCCGGACCCCGCGAGGGCGGCAGGCCACTGCTGCGGCCTATTCCCACCTGGGGTTGGAAGCGCCGCCTTCGGACGTGCTCTTCAGCTGAGCCGGAGCTTGTCTGCGCCCGGATGACTGGCCGAGGGCGCGCCGCGCGGAGCTCGTAGGGGCCGTGCACTGGTTCGGCGGCTAGCGCGTAGACTCTCCTGGTCCGCGCCCAACCGCAATCGGAGTGCCTCCCTTATGGAGATCTTGATCTTTCTCGTGCCGATGTTGCTGCTGCTGTGGCTGGTATCCAGCCGTGGCCGCAAGAAGCAGCAGGCTCAGCAGGAGCAGCTGCTGAACTCACTCGATCCCGGCACCTGGGTGATGACCCGAGCCGGGTTCTTCGGCAAGGTCGTCGAGGTGGACGGCAAGGTCGTCACGCTCGAGAGCCCCACGGGCGAACTCAGCATCTGGCTCGATGCCGCCATCGCTGAGGTCAAGGACCCGCCCTTCGCCGAGGACGGCGACGAGGGCGAGGGCGAGGGCGAGGAGCTTCCCAGCATCGAGCTGTCCGCGGACAGTGGTGCAACGGCGGAGCCCGAGGGTTTCCGGCCCGGAGGCCCCACCGTGGGCGAAGACGGGCGCCTGACCGACCAAGACAAGGGCTAAGGGCACAGAGTCGTGGCAGCACCCTCTCGTCAGCGCCCCGCGCGCACCCTCGTCATTCTCGGCGTCCTGCTGGTCGCGATCTTCGCCTCGATCGTCGGCGGTGACCGCTGGTCCGATGGCTCGACCACGCCCGATCTCGCACTCGACCTCGAGGGTGGCACGCAGCTCATCCTGACGCCACGGACCACCGATGGCTCCGAGATCACCGATGAGGACATCGATCAGGCGATCGCGATCATGCGTCAGCGCGTGGACGCCTCCGGTGTGGCCGAGTCCCAGATCACCAGTCAGGGATCGAACAACATCGTGGTGGGCCTCCCCGGCACCCCCTCGGACGAGACGATCGAGCTCGTCGGGCGCTCTGCCCGCTTGTACTTCCGCCCCGTGCTCCAGATCGGTGGGCCCGGCGTCATCGACGCCCACACGGTGCTGGAGGAGGGCGAGGATCCCTTTGCCGATCTCGATGTCGAGAACATGACCGACGAGGAGATCGAGGAGGCACTCGCCGAGCTCCAGCAGGAGGCCGAGGCCGCTGCTGCCGAGCGTGAGCCGGCGACCGAGGAAGAGATCGAGGAGGCCGCCAGAATCGCCGCAGACGTGGACGGCGATGGCGAGATCTCCGATCAGCCGGCGACCGAGCCGGAGTCCTACACCGACACGGCTTGGATCACCGAGCAGGTGATGTACGACTTCTACACCCTGGACTGCCTGGATCCGGCCAACCGTGCCGGCGGACTGGACCACCCCTCGGACGAGCCGATCGCGGCCTGTGATGAGACCGGGATGACGAAGTACATCCTGGCGCCCTCGCCGCTGTCCGGACAGCACATCACGCAAGCCACCTCCGGCATGCAGACGACACAGAGTGGCGCCCCCACGGGCCAGTGGGCGGTGAACTTCGAACTCGACCGCGAGGGCGGGCGCATCTTCGCGGACCTCTCCGCAGAGTTGGTGCGCCTGGAGAGCCAGCCGCCCCGCAATCAGTTCGCCGCGGTCTTGGACGGCAACGTCATCACGGCACCCACGATGAACAACGTCATCCCAGGGGGCCGCGGCGAGATCAGCGGCAACTTCACCTCCGAATCGGCGGCCACGCTGGCCAACCAGCTCTCCTTCGGTTCGTTGCCGATCGACTTCGAGATCCAGTCCCAGGAGCAGATCTCGGCCACCTTGGGCACCGAGCAGCTGCAGCGAGGTCTGCTGGCCGCCGCCATCGGAGCCGTGCTCGTGATCGCCTACCTGTTGTGGCAGTACCGGGCGCTCGGTCTGGTCGCCGTGTCCTCCCTGGTGCTCGCCGGTGTGGTCACCTACGGGCTCATCACGCTGATGTCGTGGCAGATGGGCTATCGGCTCTCGCTGCCCGGTGTGGTGGGTCTGGCGATCTCGGTGGGTGTCACCGCGGACTCCTTCATCGTCTACTTCGAAAGAGTCCGCGACGAGGTGCGCGAAGGACGAACGCTGGGAGCCGCCATCGAGCACGGATGGCCGCGCGCCAAGCGCACCATCCTGGCCTCCGACGCGGTGAACTTCATCGCCGCTGCGGTGCTCTACGTGCTGGCCGTCGGCGGTGTGCAGGGCTTCGCCTTCACCCTCGGTCTGGTGACCCTGGTCGACATCCTGGTGATCTTCCTCTTCACCCACCCGGTGATGCTGTTGCTGGTGAAGACCAAGTTCTTCGGTCAGGGACACAAGCTCTCCGGTCTGCAGCCCGAGTCGCTGGGCGCGACCTCGTACACCTACCGCGGGCGCGGTCGCTTCGGCGGACCGGGTCACCGCTCCAGCCCTGCCGAGGCAGCCGCATCACCGGAAGACGCTGAGCATTCCTCGCGGATCCCCGTCACGGTGGGTGCGGGTGCCGCCGGCGCGGGCCAGGCGGTGAACCGGCACGACCGGTCACCCCTGCCGCCGGCCATCACCGAAGACGGTCGCAAGCTCACCATCGCCGAACGCCGGGCTCTGCAACGCAAGCAAGCGAGCGCGGCAGAGAGCGCCGAGAACGGCGGCCCGGATCCGGATGAGCAGACCACGGAAGGCGGTGAGCGGTGATGTCCTTCCGCACCTGGGGTAACCACCTCTACACCGGTCAAAAGACCTACGACATCGTTGATCGCCGCAACCGCTGGGTCGTCATCGCCGCGGTACTGATGATCCTGTCGATCGCGGTGCTGCTCGTGCGCGGGCTGAACCCGGGCATCGAGTTCTCCGGGGGATCGCAGTTCACCGTCTCCGGAGCGCAGACCACCGAGGAACAGCCTGCGCACGATGTGATCTCCGAGGTCGGCGGTGAGCCGCCACGCGTCTCCACGGTGGGCGACACCACCGTGCGGGTCCAGACCGGTGAGCTCACCGACGTCGAGACCCGTCAGGTGCGCGACGGCCTGGCCGAGGCCTACGGAGTGAGCCCGGACGACATCACCTCGACCTTCATCGGCCCCACCTGGGGCTCGGACGTCACCCAGCAGGCGATCATCTCCCTGGTGATCTTCATCAGCTTGATCGTGCTGGGCATGCTGATCTACTTCCGCACCTGGACGATGGCGGTGGCGGCGTTGGCGGCCCTGCTGCACGACATCGTGCTCCTGGTGGGCATCTATGCGCTGGTCGGTTTCGAGGTCACGCCTGCGGCCGTGGTCGGGTTCCTCATGGTCATGGGGTATTCGCTCTACGACACGGTGGTCATCTTCGACAAGGTGCGCGAGAACAACGCCGACCTCTTCACCCAGGATCGCCACACCTACGCCGAAGGATCGAACCGCGCCGTCAACCAGACGCTGGTGCGCTCGATCAACACCTCGGTCACCGGTGTGCTCCCGGTGGCGGCGATCCTGTTCATCGGTGCGCTCTTCATGGGTGCCGGCACCCTGCGCGACATCGCCCTGGCGCTGTTCGTGGGCATGATCCTTTCCGCCTACTCCTCGATCTACCTCGCGGCACCGATCGAAGTGGGCCTGCGTGAGCGCGACGCCAAGGTCATCAAGCACACCAAGGTCGTGGTGGACCGGCGCGAGCGGCGCGAGAGCGGCCTGAAGGTCGCCTCCGGCCCGCTGAGCGCCGAGCGCATCGACGAAGAGGCCGCTCTGGCCACCGAGCGGGGGGGTTCTGTGGTCGCTGGGCGGCACCTGGGCACCGCTGCGCAACCTCGGCGAAAGAAGAGCGGCAAGTGAGCCAGGCGGACGGGGTCCGCGCGCCGGGCTCGCCCTTCCCGGACTCACTCGTGAACCTCGTGCGCGGCCACATCCGGGACATCCCGGACTTCCCGAGCCCGGGCATCCTCTTCCGCGACATCACTCCGCTGCTGGCGGACGGCCCGGCCCTGCAGGCCCTGGTGGATGGACTGGCCGAGGTGTACCGGGGTCGCATCGATGCGGTGGCGGGCATCGAGTCGCGCGGCTTCATCCTCGCGGCGCCCATCGCGGCCACCCTGGGGATCGGCATGATCACCATCCGCAAGGCGGGACGTCTTCCCGGCCCGGTCATCGGCGTCGACTACTCCCTGGAGTACGGTCAGGCCCGCATCGAGCTGCACCCCGAGACGGTCGTGACTGATTCGCGCGTGTTGGTGGTCGACGATGTGCTCGCCACAGGCGGAACGGCGGCCGCTGCCGCCTCCCTCATCGAAGAAGCCGGCGGTGAGGTCGTCGCGCTGGGCATGCTGCTGGAACTCGGCTTCCTCCAGGGCCGCGCGGCACTGACCGGCCGCCAGGTCGATTCGGTCCTCGTCTACTGATGCGCGCACCTGCTCGGACCGTGGGCACGCGGAACCGTGCAGCTCTCGTAGAATCGCCCAATGGTTGGCGAGCAGGTGCGTAGCGAGGAATCGGTGCAGCCGCATGCCCTCGCGGACGCGCCCACGGCGATCAAGCCGCTGCTCGTCATCGTCGAGGCGAACCACCCGCAGGCAGACCTGGCCCTGATCAGTCGCGCCTACGAGGTCGCAGAGGTGGCTCACCGGGGCCAGCAGCGCAAGTCCGGCGAGCCCTACATCACCCACCCCATCGCGGTGGCCACGATCCTGGCCGGGCTCGGCATGACCGCGCCCACACTGGCGGCTGCGCTGCTCCACGACACCGTGGAGGACACCGAGTACCCGCTCTCGCAACTCACCGAGGATTTCGGTGACGAGATCGCCCTGCTCGTCGACGGCGTCACCAAGCTGGACAAGGTCACCTACGGCGACGCCGCGCAGGCCGAGACCGTGCGCAAGATGGTGGTCGCAATGGCCAAGGACATCCGGGTCCTGGTGATCAAGCTGGCCGACCGCCTGCATAACGCCCGCACCTGGAAGTTCGTGCCTTCGCACAAGGCCGAGAAGAAGGCGCGTGAGACCCTCGAGATCTACGCTCCGCTGGCGCACCGCCTGGGCATGAACACCATCAAGTGGGAGCTGGAGGATCTGTCCTTCGCCACGCTGTACCCGAAGGTGTACGAGGAGATCGTGCACCTCGTGGCGGAGCGGGCGCCGGCGCGGGACGAGTACCTCTCGATCGTGTCCCACCAGATCGAGGAAGAGCTCAAGGACTCCCATATCGAGGGCCTGGTCACCGGCCGGCCCAAGCACTACTACTCGATCTATCAGAAGATGATCGTGCGTGGCCGCGACTTCGACGAGATCTTCGATCTGGTCGGGGTGCGGGTGCTGGTGGAGTCCGTGCGGGACTGTTATGCCACCCTCGGGGCCATGCACGCGCGATGGAAGCCGCTGCCGGGGCGCTTCAAGGACTACATCGCGATGCCGAAGTTCAACCTCTACCAGTCGCTGCACACCACCGTGGTGGGGCCGAACGGCAAGCCGGTCGAGATCCAGATCCGTACCCACGAGATGCACCGCCGGGCCGAGTACGGCGTGGCCGCGCACTGGAAGTACAAGCAACAGGCGAACAGTGGCGGGTCCCGCTCCACCAGCGCCCTCGAGGCTCCCGCCGGGGCCGGGGAGATGGGCTGGTTGCGCCAGCTCGTGGACTGGCAGCGCGAGACCTCCGATCCCAGCGAGTTCCTCGACTCGTTGCGCTACGAGATGTCCGGCGCCCAGGTATACGTCTTCACCCCCAAGGGTGACGTGCTTTCCCTCCCCGCCGGGGCCACTCCGGTGGACTTCGCCTACGCCGTGCACACCGAGGTCGGTCACCGCACGGTGGGCGCGAAGGTCAACGGCAAGCTCGTCCCTCTGGAATCCACGGTGGAGAACGGCGACACCGTGGAGGTCTTCACCAGCCGGTCGCCGGAGGCGGGGCCCAGCCAGGACTGGCTCGGCTTCGTCAAGTCGCCGCGCGCCCGCAACAAGATCAAGGCGTGGTTCACCAAGGAACGGCGTGAAGAGGCGATCGAGAACGGCAAGGACGCCCTCACGCGCACCATGCGCAAGCAGAACGTACCGATCCAGCGCCTGATGAACCACGCCTCGCTGAGCTCCCTGGCCACGGAGATGCGCTATCCGGACGTGGAGTCGCTGTATGCGGCCGTCGGGGAGCACCACATCTCGGCCGACAACGTGGTGGGCAAGCTTGTCGAAGCCATGGGTGGCGAGGACGGCGCCGAGGAGACCCTCGCTGAGGCGACGATGCCGGGGGAGAGCCGGCGCGCCTCCCGCACCACCGAGAACGCCATCGTGGTCGAGGGCATGTCCGACACCGACATCTGGGTCAAACTCGCACGCTGCTGCACCCCGGTGCCCGGCGACCCCATCGTGGGCTTCGTGACCCGAGGGGCCGGCGTCTCAGTCCATCAGGCCGATTGCGGGAACATCGAGTCCCTGCGCCGCCAGCCCGAACGCATGGTGCAGGTGAGCTGGTCGGGTAGCGCGCAGTCGGTGTTCCTGGTGCAGATCCAGGTCGAGGCGCTCGACCGCAACGGCCTGCTCATGGACGTCACCCGGGTGCTCTCGGAGAATCACGTCAACATCCTCTCGGCCTCCGTGACCACCTCCCGGGACCGAGTCGCCATCTCCCGCTTCTCCTTCGAGATGGCCGAGCCCTCCCACCTCGGTCACGTCATGGCCGCCGTGCGTCGCATCAACGGCGTATTCGACGCCTACCGGATGACCGGGTCCAAGCGCCCGGCGTCGGCGGACTGATTCAGCGCCGCCAGCACTGATCCAGCGCCGCTAATCGTCGCTGGGCTGCAGGGTGGCCACGTGGTCGGTGGTGGCGAAGACGCCTTCCAGTTCAGCCAGGAAGTGCGGGAAGTGCTTGGCGAAACGCCCCAGGTCAGGGCTGTTCTCGAAGCCGCCGAACCAGGCCACCCCGGGCTCGCCATTGGCCGCAGGAGCGAGTTCGGAGAACTTCTCGAGCCATGATTTCGTCTCTCCGAGCACCACCGCGTAGGGCAGTCCGCGGGAGAAGACCAGTTCACGGTCCGCCTCGGGAATGCCTTCGGGCGCCAGCAGGTGCAGGTGGTGGCGCATCGCGATGACCTCACCGGCGGCTTGGCTTCCCAGGCCGGTGCGCAAGGGCAGGAAGCGCGGCGCGAGGAGGACCAGGACTCCGGCCCCGATGGTGGCCACGCCGATGAGAGCATGGCCGATGGTGAGAGCGAGCGCGACCCCGCCCACGAAGCCCAGCATGATGAGGGCCCCGCCGATCCAAGTGGGCCAGCCGCGTGCGGTGCGATCGGCGAACCAACCCCGGGCGAAGATCTCACCGTAGATGCCGCCGCGCACGGCACCCAGATCGAGAGCGGTGGCTTCCCCGAGTGAGGAGACCGGCCTGGCCTGCTCATCGGGCGCAAGGCCCGCCACCAGCGTCTGTTCGTAGGGCCTCAGCGCATCGGCGTCACCGGCCCCGCGGGAGACCACCCAGTCCACCGTGTCGTCGTGATCGCGGACCTCCGCGAAATGCAGGTGCCCGCGCACGGCCAGGCCCACAGTGGCCGCGGCGAGGTCGACGGGGTCCACCGACGCATCGATGAGGGTGCCGGCCTGCCCGGGAGGGATGTTGTGCGGGGTGACCACGTCGACCTTCTCGCCGTAGGCGATGATGGAGTCGACGTGGCCGGACTCGAGGGCGGCCAGGTCTCGGCGGCGCGTCACCGCCACGGACACGCTGGCCAGCACGACCAACGCGGCGAGCCCGGCGAAGGCCAGCGCAGCCGGCAGCGTCATGGACAGTGCCCGGGACAGTGTCATGACTTCGTCCCACTGGGCGCTCACGGGCACGGTGCCATCGGGTAGACCGACCACGATCTCGATGCGGTGCCCGGCGTCGAGTCCGCGCTGATCGATCTCGAGGATCCCGGAGTGACTGAGGGCCGCGAGGGTGCAGCGCGCCGCGGATTCGGGGGCGCCGGAGCGGCAGTCCGCGAGTGCCATCCGAGGAGTGGGAGCCAGCACGGCGGCCGTCACCTGTCCGATCTCCCCGTTCCACCAGCCGGTGGGGTACCAGGTGAGAGTCTGCTCGTCAGGGCCCTGGGCCACTGCACCGGTGACCGTGTAGGCGATCTCTGTCTCGCCCTCCGGTGCCGTGGCCGTCAGCGAGTCCCCGTCGGCCTCGGCAGCGCCGGCACCCGAGACGGAGAGGTTCTCCACGGTGTAGACCCGCTCCGCGGCCTCACCGGCCGGCTGCCGCAGTGGCTGGTCCCGGCTCACCTCCATGCCTACTGGCACGGTGATCCGCTCAGTCACCGCGAGGAGGCCCTCGTCATCGAGCATCAACTCCACGCGAATGGTGGGAGCCGCCTCGTCAGGTGCCTCGCTCTCGGCTTCGTCGGCGCTGGCCGTGACGGACAGCCCTGCGATGGCAAGGCCAAGAGCGAGCGTGGCGAGGAGGCGAGGAGCACGGCGGCGCATGCCGGAACTGTAGCGCGCGGCGGCGCAGAGGTGGCATCACCGGGTCCGGTCCCTCACTAGTATCTGAACAGTTGCGGCGAGGGGAGTGGGATGACCGGGTGGAACCCAGAGCCTGATCAGCGCGCGCCGTCCGGTCAGCCGCCGTGGCCGCCACCGCCAAGGCACGGAACGCCGGGATACGGGCCTGGGCAGCACGGTCTGCAGCCACCGCCAGGCCCACCGGCCCCGCGGTCCTCTGCCGGCACAGCGGCGATCGCCGTGGTGATCGTCCTGGTCATCATCGTGATTGCAGTCGTGGTGGCGATCCTGGCATCGCTCGCGCGCCTGGTGCCCGATGAGGCGGCGCCGGCACCCGTCACTCCTATCGCCTCCGAGTCAGCCCCGGCTGATGAGGGCGGCGAGAGCTCTGCCGCAGATCCCGGCACCCCAGCCGGTACGGAACGGCCCGAGGACACGGCCGGGAGCATTCCGGAGTTCGCCTTCGATGAGCTGGCCGATCACCCGCTCCTGGCTGAGGGCATCGGCCTGCCCAACCTGGAGTGTGACCTCGCAACGCAGGGGGAGACGCGCTCCGAGATCGAAGCGCATGCCAGCGACGTCATCGACTGCCTGGATCGGATGTGGGAACCGGCCCTGCGTGCGGCGGAGATCGAGCACCGCTCGCCCGGTCTGTTCGTGCCCGAGTCCCTGGATGAGATCTCCTCGCCCTGCGGCGACGGAGGCGCGGACTACCTCGCCTTCTACTGCCCCACGGATGAGAGCATCTACCTCCCTGTCGATCTCCTCGGCTCGCCGCCCGAGGTCATGCCGCACTACTACGCCTGGATCGTGGCCCACGAGTACGGGCATCACGTGCAGTACCTCTCCGGTATCGGCCAGGCTTCGGATGCTGAGGAGCGCGCCCGGCGCGTCTTCAGCCCTGGTGCGCGTGAGGTGCTCCGTCGCCTGGAGATCCAGGCGGAGTGCTTTGCCGGCATGTTCCTGGGATCCTCCGATTCCGCAGGGAATCTCGACATGTCCGACCACTACCACGGCTTCATGGAGTGGACCCGAACGGGTGGCCCTTCGGAGACCCACGGTTCGGGGGAGATCCAGGCGCAGTGGTGGAGCGCGGGCTACCTCAGCAATCGCACGGCCTCCTGCAACACCTACAGCGCTCCGGCGGAGGAGGTCGCGGCGCAGTAGGGACGCCGCGGCCGGAGTCATCCGCAGCGCCGTGCCACACAATACGAGAGAGCCTCTACAGTGAGGCCAGGACGAGGAGATCGGGGGAGCGGATGGCCGGATGGAATCCGGAACAGGGCCAACGGCCGGCAGGGCATGTGCCTCCAGCCGGGCAGCGTCCGCCTCCCTACGGCTCCCAGGCCCGGTCTCCCTACGGTCCGCCTGCCGATCGCCGGCCGTCGGCTTCGCCCTATGGCCCTGCCCAACCGCCGCCCGGGCAGCCCAGCGCTCCTCCGGCCTACGCCGGCGGTCACGGCCAGCGCCCCCCGGGTTACGTGCAGCAGCCTCAGCGCTACGCTCCGTATCCGGCGGCTCCGACCGCAGGGCACCAGGCCCAGGGCTCTGGCGGCTATCCGGGGGGCCCGTATGGCCCGCCCCAGACCTCGCCTCGCTACCTCCCCGCACCCGGATTCCGCCCGCGCCGCAGACGTGGTGGCGGCGCGCTCCTGGGGGTCGGCGTGGTCGCGGGCTTCATGATGGTGCTCTCCCTGGGCGTGGCGTGGGCCTTTTCCGCAGTTTCCAACATTCCTGGGCCCGGTCCCGTGCCCACGCCCGACCCCCCACCGACCACGGCGCCGACGCCCCCGCCTGCCCCGACGCCACAGCCCACCGACCCGCCGACGGACCCGGTCGACCCGCCTGCTCCCACGCCGGGCACCAGCTCCATCACCTACGACGAGCTCCCGGGTATCCCGCTGCTGAACGACCCGGATGTGGGTCTGCCGAACATCGATTGCCCGCTCGCGCCCTTCGGCGCCTCGCTCGCGGAGATCGAGGCGCACTGGACCAGCTCGGTGGATTGCATGGACCAGATGTGGGCGCCGGCCCTGGCCTCAGTGAACGTGGGTCATGAGTCGCCCCAGGTGATCATTGTCGAGGAGGCTGTCCAGGCCACCTCGCCCTGCACCGGTGGCTCCGATGACTTCGCCGCCTTCTACTGCCCGGTCAACAACGGGATCTACCTCCCCATGGACACCATGGGGGTCCAGGCCGACGTGCCACCGGAGCAGTACCTCTACGTGGTGGCTCACGAGTACGGCCACCACGCCCAGTTCCTCTCCGGCATCCTTGAGGCTGCCCAGCGAGAGCAAATGATCACCGGCTACGACAGTGAGGACGGGCTGGAGGTTCTTCGCCGGCTCGAGACTCAGGCGGAGTGTTTCTCCGGCATGTACCTCGGGTCGGCCGACGCCTCAGGCACCCTGGACGTCGGCTCGCTGTACCAGCCCTTCCTGGACTGGATGTCCAGCTTCGGTCCGTCGGAGACTCACGGCGCGGGCACGGTGCGTGCGCAGTGGTGGAGCGCCGGCTACCTGCAGAACCGCAGTGCGGCCTGCAACACCTTCGCCGCGAGTGCCGAGGAAGTGGCCGCGGAGTAGGTGCTCAGCCCGCGGCCTTCTCGAACATCTGCAGCAGGTTCTTCCGGCCGGTGAGTTGCTCCTGGAGGGAGGCCACCCGTGAGGTCTCCTCTGCCGCCTGCGCGGCTTCAAGCTCGGCCTCGAGCTTGGTGATCTCCTCACGCAACTGCGCCGTCGGGCCCTCGGCACGCGCCTTCGACTCAGGATTGGACTGGTCCCACTCGGCCTGCTCGGCGTCGCGGATCGCCTGCTCGACGGCCCGCATCCGGGCCTCGATGGGCTTGACGTCGTCGCGCGGGACCTTGCCGGCGTCTTCCCAGCGGTCCTGGATCGGGCGCAGCGCTTCGCGGGCCGCCTTGGGATCCGAGACGGGCAGTAGCGCCTCCGCCTCCTCGAGGATCGCCAGCTTGACGGTGAGGTTGTTCTTGTACTCGGCGTCGATCTGCTCGTTCTCCGCGTTGCGGGCATCGAAGAACACCTGCTGCGCGGCGCGGAAACGCTCCCAGAGGGCGTCGTCCTCCTTGCGCGAGGCGCGGCCGGCGGCCTTCCACTCGTCCATGAGCGAGCGGTACTCGATGGTGGTGCGGCCCCAGTCGGTGGAGGAGTTGAGCTCCTCGGCCCGTTTGATGAGCTTCTCCTTGGCCGCCTTGACCTCGTTCTGCTTGGCGTCGAGCTCGGCGAAGAACTGGCGCCGGTTCTTGTCGAAGGTGGTCCGCGCGGCGGAGAATCGCTTCCACAGCGATTCCTCGACCGGCCGGTCCAGGCGGGGCCCGCTCTGCTGGTGCTTCTTCCACTCCTCGAACAGCTCACGCATCCGCTGGCCGGTCTGCTTCCACTGAATGCGCTGCGGATCCTGAGCCGCCAGCTTCTCGGCCTCGGTCACCAGTGCCTCGCGCTGCGCCGTGCCCTCGGCCTTGGCGGCCTGACGCTCGGCGGCGACCTCGGACTTGCGAGCCTCCCCGGCTTCACGCAAACGCTCGATGTGGGCGCGCAGGCCATCGAGATCACCGACGGCGGCAGGAGCCGCGGCGGCCTCCGTGAGTTGCTTGAGCGTCTGATCGATCTCGCCCGGGCCGAGCTGGGGCAGGCGAGTCTCGAAGAGCACCACCTGGGCGTGGATGTCGAGGTAGCGGCGCACGTAGAAGGCGAGAGCCTCGGAGGTGTCGGCGCCGGTGTACTGCCCGACACTGCGCTCCCCGGCGGCCTCGCGCACGTAGACGGTGCCGTCCTCCTCGGCGCGCCCCCACTTCGCGGCCTCCGCGGCGGCCTGCTGGTCGACGGGCGGGGCCGGCGGGCGTGCTGCGGGCTGGCCGGACGCAGCGGGCCGGGCAGCTGGCTTGGGGCGCACGGTCGCGGGAGAGGGCCGGGGCGTCGGGCGGGGCGTCGGCTGGTCGGTCACGTGGGGTGCTCCTTGTGGAAGGGCAGGCCGTAGCCCTGCCCGGATGGCGGCCCTCGCAGGCCGCGGACGGTCGTGGTCAAGCGTCCGACCAGTCTAGGAGGATGAAGGTCACATTCCGGCAACTTTTCCCACTTTCGGGCGAACCGTTCCGGTGGCCGGGCGACATAGGCTCGTCACCATGC
Organism: Bogoriella caseilytica; assembly: GCF_003752405.1. Lineage (NCBI taxonomy): Bacteria > Bacillati > Actinomycetota > Actinomycetes > Allobogoriellales > Allobogoriellaceae > Allobogoriella > Allobogoriella caseilytica. The sequence continues at coordinate 3,044,136 of NZ_RKHK01000001.1, forward strand.
TTGTGCTGCGTGTGATCGCTCCGGTGCTGGAAACCAACTGCTATGTGGTGGCCGCAGGCCCCGGCACGCCCGCGCAGCCGCAGCCCGCCCTGGTGATCGATCCCGGCGCCGGAGCACGCGAGGCGCTCCGTGAGGTGTTCTGCGAGCACCACCTCAGCGTGCACACCGTGGCGCTCACCCACGGGCATGCCGACCACCTCTGGGACGCCATCGTGCTCGCCGACGCCGAGCCTGGTGGCGACGCTTGGCCCGACGCCGAGCCCGGGGCCGCCGCTGACCTCAGAACCGACGCCGCAACGCCGGAGCGCCCCATCTACCTCGGCGCCCCGGACCGCTATCGCCTGGCCGATCCCGCGGGAGCGCTCGGACCGGAACTCGCCGCGCTCTTCACTCAGCTCACCGAGCCCTATGGCCGGCGCCACTGGGCCATCGAGCGGGGCACGGGCTTCCCAGCGGCCACCCTGCAGGGTGGGGGAGCGGAGATCGTGCCGGGCGTGAGCCTGCGGGCGGTGCCCGCTCCCGGGCACACCGAGGGCTCCACCGTGCTCCTGTTCTCCGATGAGCTGCACCCTGCCTCTCACATCGCGCTGCCACGAGGGGCGGATGCCCCGGAGCTCACGCCCGTGCTGGCCTTCACCGGCGATGTGCTCTTTGCCGGCTCCATCGGGCGCACCGACCTGCCTGGCGGTGACGAGAAGGAGATGACCTCCACCCTGCGCACCCTCGCCCATTCCCTGCCGCCGCACACCGTGGTGCTCCCCGGTCATGGGCCGGCCAGCACGCTCGCCACCGAGCGGGTGAGTAATCCGCACCTGCGCAGCGCCTTAGGCTGAACCCATGGCCCGCACCTCCCTCTCCGGCTTCCCCGAGCTCCTTCCCGAGACCCGCATGGTCGAACAGCGCGCGATCGACTCCCTGCGCCGCAGCTTCGAGCTGCACGGCTTCGCCGGGATCGAGACCCGTGCCGTCGAGCCTCTGGACCAGCTCTTGCGCAAGGGCGAGACCTCCAAGGAGGTGTACCTGCTGCGCCGGCTGCACGAGGAGTCGGTCGAGGGGCACTCCGGGATCGGTCTGCACTTCGACCTCACCGTGCCCTTCGCACGCTACGTGCTCGAGAACGCCGGCAAGCTGAGCTTCCCCTTCCGCCGCTACCAGATCCAGAAGGCCTGGCGGGGGGAGCGCCCCCAGGAGGGCCGCTACCGCGAGTTCACCCAGGCCGACATCGACATCGTCGGGCGCGACGCCCTGCCCTTCCACCACGACGTCGAGGTCACGCGCGTGATGGCCCAGGCCATGGCGCGCCTGGCCGACCCTGCGCTGCTCGGCCTGCCGGGCTTCCGCATCCAGGTGAACAACCGCAAGCTCATCCAGGGGTTCTACGCCGGGCTCGGGGTGCCCGATCCCGAGGAGGCCATGCGGATCGTGGACAAGCTCGACAAGCTCCCCGCCGAGAAGGTGGGGGAGCTGCTCACCGAGCTCGAGGGCATCGACGCAGCCATGGCCGATCGCATCCTGGAACTGGCCGGCATTCGTTCCGCCGAGCCGGCCGAGGTGGCCCGGGCCGTGCGCGATCTGGGAGTCACCCACGAGCTGCTGGATACTGGACTCGAGGAACTGCTCGCACTGCTGAGCGCCTGCGCCGATCTGCATGATGAGCACGTCAGCATCGAGGCCGACCTCTCGATCGCGCGCGGGCTGGACTACTACACCGGGACGGTCTTCGAGACCAGGATGACCGGCTACGAGTCTCTCGGTTCGATCTGCTCGGGTGGGCGCTACGACGCCCTGGCCACCGATGGCAAGACCACCTACCCGGGGGTGGGGATCTCGCTGGGCCTGTCGCGCGTGATCGTGCCGGTCATCGCGCGCACGGGTCTGCGAGCCTCGCGGCCGGTGCCCTCTGCGGTGCTCGTGGCCGTGGCCGACGAGGAGTCCCGAGCGGCCAGCGAAGCGGTGGCTGCGGCGCTGCGGACCCGGGACATTCCCTGTGAGGTGGCACCGACAGCCGCGAAGTTCGGCAAGCAGATCCGCTACGCCGATCGTCGCGGGATCCCCTTCGTGTGGTTCTCCGGCGACGAGGGCGATCAGGTCAAGGACATCCGCTCGGGCGAGCAGGTGGCGGCCGAGGCCGCCACCTGGGCTCCGCCGAGAGACGACCTCGTGCCGCAGGTGGTCAGCGAGCCGTGACCGTCTGGGTGAGCACCCGGCCGTAGATCTCGTCCGGGTCGAGGCGCCGCAACTCCTCGATGAGGGCCACCTCGTTGTCGCGGCGTGGAAGGCTGACCTTCTGGTCGGTCCGGCCCGGGCGCGAGAGCGTGGCCACGGTCGAGCCGTTGGGCCGGTGCAGGACGATCGGGCCCGCGGCGGTGTCCATACGTACCTCGGTGAGTGCTCCCGAGGCATCGTCGGAGAGCTCCACCGGGCAGTCCAGCGAGACCTGCAACCAGCCCGAAAGCAGAGAGGCAGCGGGCAGGCCCGCGTCACCGGTCACGCGCACCGAGTCCACCGCGATGTTGTCCGACTCATCCAGGGCGGCGGCGAGCAGGGCGCGCCACAACGTCAGCGATGACCAGGAGAGGTCGGTATCGCCTGGGGTATAGCCGTGAGCGAGATTCGCCAGCGCACGCAGCGGGTCGGCGCAGCGCGCGGCCTCGGTGATCCGGCGCTGGGAGAGTGAGCCCATCAGGTCCTCACCCGGATTGCTCGGCGGCGACTGCGGCCACCAGGTCACGATCGGGGCGTCGGGAAGCAGCATGGCGGTCACCAGGCTGGCCGCGGAGGATCCGGCTCCACCTCGGGGCTGGAGTACCACCACCTCGGAGGCGCCGGCGTCCGCACCCACACGGATCTCGGCGTCCAGGCCGGCCTCGCCCTCGCCGTCGGGCATCGCGACGATCACTCGCATGGGGTGTTCGTAGGAGGCGCCGTTGGCCGTGCGGATCGCCCGCTCGGCGCCCTGCCGGTCATCAGGCAGGATCACCAGGGTCAGCACGCGGCCCAGGGCCACGGCGCCACCCTTCTCCCGGACGTCGACCAGGCGGGATTCCACCTTCGCCGAAGTGGTGTCGGTCAGCGTCACAATCATCGCGCAGCTCCTTGCGTGCAGCTATCGGTCATGGCCGCCGCCAGACGCGACCGTCCCTGGCGAGCATCTCGGTGGCCGAGTCCGGCCCCCAGCTGCCCGGGGTGTAGGCCTCCGGCTTGCCGTGGTTCTCCCAATGCTCGAGCACCGGGTCCAGGATCCTCCAGGACAGCTCCACCTCGCGCTGGTGCGGGAAGAGCGGGGGGTCGCCGAGCAGGACGTCGAGGATGAGACGCTCATAGGCTTCGGGGGAGGCCTGGGTGAAGGCGTGGCCGTACCCGAAGTCCATCGTCACGTCGCGGACCTCCATCGCCGTTCCCGGCACCTTGGAGCCGAAGCGGATGGTCACGCCCTCGTCGGGCTGCACCCGGATCACCAGGGCGTTGGAGCCCAGTTGCTGGGTGGCGCCGAGATCGAAAGGCAGGTGGGGGGCGCGCTTGAAGACCACTGCCACCTCGGTCACGCGCCGGCCCAGGCGCTTGCCGGCCCGCAGGTAGAAGGGCACGCCGGCCCAGCGCCGCGAGTCGATGTCCACGCGCAGCGCGGCGTAGGTCTCGGTGATCGAGCCCTCGGCCACGCCCTCCTCCTCGAGATAGCCGCGCACCTTCTCGCCGCCCTGCCACCCGGCGGCGTACTGCCCGCGTGCGGTGTGACGGTCGAGGTCCTCGGGGAGGCGCAGCGCCGAGAGCACCTTCTCCTTCTCGGTGCGCAGTGCCTGGGCATCGAAGGAGACCGGCTCCTCCATGGCCGTCAGGGCCAGGAGCTGCAGGAGGTGGTTCTGGATGACATCGCGCGCTGCGCCGATGCCGTCGAAGTACCCGGCACGGGTGCCGATCCCGATGGACTCGGCCATGGTGATCTGCACGTGGTCGACGTGGTTGGCGTTCCAGATCGGCTCGAAGAGCTCGTTGGCGAAACGCAACGCCAGGATGTTCTGGACCGTCTCCTTGCCGAGGTAGTGGTCGATACGGAAGACCGAGTCCTCGGGGAAGACCTCGGAGACCACCGCGTCGAGCTCCCTGGCCGACTCGAGGTCGTGCCCGAAGGGCTTCTCGATGACCACACGCCGCCACGCACCGTTGCTCTGCTTGGCCAGGCCGGAGGCGGCGAGGTTCTGCAGGGTGCCGGGGAAGTACTTCGGCGGGACCGAGAGGTAGAAGGCGTGGTTGCCGCCAGTGCCGCGTTGCTCATCGAGGGTGTGCACGGTCTGAGCGAGCCGGTCGAATGCCTCGGGATCGTCCAGCTCACCCTGCACGAAACGGAAGCCGGAGGCCAACTGCTGCCAGGTGCGTTCATCGAAGGGCGTGCGGGCGTGCTCGCGGACGGCGTCGTGGACGATCTCGGCGAAGTCGGCTTCGCTCCAGTCCCGGCGGCCGAAGCCGGTCAGTGCGAAGGACGGCGGAAGCAGACCGCGGTTGGCGAGGTCGTAGATCGCTGGCATGAGCTTGCGCTTGGCGAGGTCGCCGGTGACGCCGAAGATCACCAGCCCTGCTGGGCCGGAGATCCGCGGCAGCCGACGGTCGGAGGGATCGCGCAACGGGTTGGGCATCAGTGGTTTCCTCAGTTCACGGCGCCGGGCGCTGCGAGCACCCCGGCCAGCCAGGCCAGGGCGTCCGGGCTGGTGATGTGCAGCCGCAGCACAGGGCGGCCCTGGCCGGCGAGCACGGCGGCGTCACCCGCCGCCTGGGCGGCGATCAGCGTCGCGTAGTCGAACGCACGGCCCGGTACGTCCACGAGGTGCTCCGGGTCTGCGGTGAGCTGGAGGAACACACCGGTGGGGGAACCACCCTTGTGGTACTGGCCGGTGGAGTGCAGGAAACGCGGGCCCCAGCCGAAGGTCACCGGGCGTCCCGTGCGCTGGGCGAGCGCCGCACGCACTGGCGCGAGAAGCTCCGCGGCGGCGCCTTCCCGGTCGAGGTAGGCCTGGACGGCGAGGTAACCGCGGCCCTCCGGCACGGCGTCCAGCTCACCGAGGAGAGCAGCGACCGCACCGTCCACGGTGTCGGTGCCCTGAAGGAAGTCCCCGCCGCGCACCTCGATCCCGGAACCGGTGAAGGCCGCTGGCTCCTGGGAACCGCCGGCGGAGTCCAGCATCTCGCGGGCAGCGGACTTGGCGGATTCGACATCGGGCTGGTCGAAGGGGTTGATGCGCAGGATCTGGCTGGCGATCGAGATGGCGTGTTCCCAGAGCAGCATCAACCCGCCCAGGGAACCGGCCACGGTGACCTCGGTGGCCGTGATGCTCTCCTCGCCGCCACCGGCCTCTGCCTCGGCGCCCACGTTCTCCTCGTCCACGATGGAGGTCAGCAGCACCGGCAGGACGTCGGCGGCGGGTGAGCCGGTCAGTTCCGGAGCGTCGCTCTCGGCCACCACGGGCAGCAGGCCGGTGCCGATCTTGCCGGTCGATTCGGCGATGAGCTGCTCGGCCCAATCGGCGAAGTGGTAAAGCCCCGACGCGGCGTCGGTGAAGACGAGCTTGTCGCGCACCGGCACGAGTACGCCCTGGTGCTCGCGCAGCTCACCGGCGATCGCGGCGCCGAGCACCAGTGCCGGGTTCGCCTCGCTGTCCTCGGCGAAGACCGGCGCGACGGCGGCTGCCTCATCGAGGAGTTCGCCGACGTCGACGCCGGCCAGTGCCGCCGGGACCAGTCCGAAGGCGGTGAGGGCAGAGAATCGCCCGCCCACGTTCGGGTCGGCCTCGAACACGGCGCGGTAGCCCGCCTCGGTGGCGGCCTGGTGCAGCGGAGAGCCGGGGTCGGTGACCACCACGATGCGGCTGGCCGCCTCGATACCGGCCGCGGTGAAGGCCGCCTCGAAGGTGCGGCGCTGGGAGTCGGTCTCCACCGTGGAGCCGGACTTGGAGGAGATGACCACGACCGTGCGGGCGAGATCGCCGTCCAGGGCACGCTGGACCTGATCGGGGTGAGTGGAGTCGAGCACCACGAGCTGACGGGCAGCGGTGCCGACGATCACCTCGGGGGCCAGCGAGGATCCGCCCATGCCGCAGAGCACCACGCGGTCGATGCCCTCGTCCTGCAGCTCGCGGTAGAGCGCTGTCAGGGGTTCGATCAGCGCGCGGGAGGTCTCGTGCAGAGCAGTCCAGCCGAGGCGCTTGGCGGATTCCTCCTCTGCGTCCGGGCCCCACAGGGTGGGGTCCTGGGCGCTGAGCCGGCTGGCGACCTGGGCCTCGAGCAGGCCGGGCAGGTGCTCCGAGACCGCGGAGGCGGCGGCCCCGGTGGCACTGACCTCGACGACAGCTCCCTCCTCCGGACCGGCCCAGGCGATGGTGGCGGCGTTGGCAGTCATGCTGAGGCCTTTCCCTTGGGGTCGTTCTCACGCAGCGCGTCAGAAATGATGTGCAGCAGTTCGCTCCAGCTCTCCACGAAGGCGGTGACGCCCTCGTCCTCGAGCTGCTCGGTAACGTCGTCGTAGGAGATACCCCGGCGCTCGAGCTCGTCGAAGACCTCCTGCGCCTCGGCGTAGGAGGCGGAGCCCGGGAAGGGGCCCAGCTCGAGTCGGGCATGATCGGCGGCAGCCTCGATCGTGGCCGGCGGCATCGTCGAGACCACGCCCGGCGCGAGGAGCTCATCGACGTACTTGGTGTCGGGGTAGTCCGGGTTCTTCACTCCGGTCGATGCCCACAGCGGGCGCTGCGGGTGAGCTCCCGCCTCGGAAAGCGCTTCCCAACGGGGCCCGGAGAAGACCGCCTCATAGGCCTCGTACGCCAGGCGCGCATTCGCCACGGCCGCCTTGCCCTTCAGGGCAGCGGCGGAGTCGTCCGCGAGGTCATCGAGGCGGGCGTCCACCGCGGTGTCCAGACGCGAGAGGAAGAAGGACGCCACCGAGCGGATGGTGCTGAGGTCCACGCCCGCCGCCTGGGCAGCCTCGAGTCCGTCCAGGTAGGCGTTCATCACCGCGCGATAGCGATCCAGCGAGAAGATCAGCGTGACGTTCACGCTGATGCCCTCGGAGATCGCCTGGGTGATGGCCGGGAGCCCGGGCACCGTCGCCGGGATCTTCACCATCAGGTTCGGGCGGTCCACCGTCTTCCACAGCAGCCGCGCGGTCTCGATGGTGCGGTTGGTCTCGTGGGCGAGCCGCGGGTCGACCTCGAGGGAGACGCGTCCGTCCTCACCGGCACTCTCGGAGAAGACCGGTACGAAGAGGTCGCAGGCTCGTCGCACATCGTCCGCCGTGAGGGCGAGCACGGCGTCCTCCACACCCGCCCCGGCCGCCGCCAGCTCCTGGAGCTGGGCGTCGTAGGCCTCGCCGTCGGCCAGGGCCTTGGCAAAGATCGCCGGATTGGTGGTCAGGCCGCGGATGTCACCACGTGCCACCTGGTCGGCGAGCGAACCGTCGTCCAGCCGTCGCCGGGTGAGGTCGTCGATCCATACGGACACGCCCTGATCATGGAGCTGAGGCAGCCGGGACATGGCAGTGATCCTTCCGGTCAGGAGGCAGGCAGATCGCCGGTGCCGCGGTCGGTGGGGGACTCCCCGCCGCTCGGGGCTGGGTCGCCGGAGGCCGCTGCGAGCGAGTCCTTGGCGGCTGCGACCACGGCGTCGGTGGTGATGCCGAACTTCTCGTAGAGGGTCTGGTAGTCGGCGGAGGCACCGTAGTGCTCCAGGGAGATCGACCGGCCGGCGTCACCGATCAGGTGACGCCACGACATCGCGATGCCCGCCTCGACCGAGACCCGAGCCCGCACCGCTGCGGGGAGGACCTGCTCGCGGTACTCGGCCTCCTGCTCGTCGAACCATTCCTGGCTCGGCACGGACACCACGCGGGCGCCGATGCCCTCGGCGGCAAGGACCTCGCGCGCCTCCAGGGCGAGCTGGACCTCCGAGCCGGTGGCGAGCAGCACCACCTGGGGGAGTCCGTCCTGCAGCTCGGCAGCCTCGGCGAGCACGTAGGCACCGCGCAGGGTGCCTGCGGCCGAGGCGAGCGTGCTGCCGCTGGCTGCGCCGTCCCCGCGGGCGGGGTTGGGCACGTTCTGACGGGTGAGGATGATGCCGGCCGGGCGATCGGTGCGCTCGATGATGCCCTGCCAGGCGTAGACGGTCTCGGCGGCGTCGGCGGGGCGGACCACGTCCAGGCCCGGGATGGCGCGCAGCGCGGTGAGGTGCTCCACCGGCTGGTGGGTGGGGCCGTCCTCGCCCAGCCCGATCGAGTCGTGCGTCCACACGAAGGTGGAGGGGGCGCCCATGAGAGCGGCGAGGCGCACGCCGGCGCGCATGTAGTCCGAGAAGGTCAGGAAGGTGCCGCCGTAGGGGCGGGTCAGGCCGTGCAGCACGATGCCGTTGAGGATCGAGGCCATGGCGTGCTCGCGGATCCCGAAGTGCAGGGTGCGCCCGTAGGGGTCGCCGGGGAACTTCTTCGAGGAGCGGGCCACCGGGAGGAAGGAGGGCTGACCGTCCATGGTGGTGTTGTTGGATCCGGCCAGGTCGGCGGAACCGCCCCAGAGCTCGGGCAGCGTGTCGGCCAGGGCGGTGAGCACCGAGCCGGAGGCCTTGCGGGTCGAGACCTCCTTGCCCTCCTCGAAGCTGGGGAGGGAGTCCGTCCATCCCTGCGGCAGTGCTCGCTCGCGCAGCCGGTCGAGCAGGGCCGCGCCCTCGGGGTTCGCGGTGCGCCACGCGTCGTAGTCCGAGTCCCAGGCCTGGCGGCGCTGTGCGGCGCGCTCACGCACCTGGGCGCGGGTGTGCTCGATGACCTCATCGGACACCTCGAAGTGCTTCTCCGGGTCGAAGCCGAGCACCTTCTTGGTGGCGGCCAGTTCCTCGGCGCCGATGGCCGAGCCGTGGATGGCACCGGTGTTCTGCTTGGTCGGCGCCGGCCAGCCGATGATGGTGCGCAGCCGGATGAGCGTGGGCTTGCCGGTCTCGGCCTTCGCGGCCGCGATCGCGGCGTAGAGCGCGTCGACGTCCTCGCGGTACTCGGTGCCCCCGTGGGTGAAGTCCACCGACTCGGTGTGCCAGCCGTAGGCCTGGTACCGCTGCAGCACGTCCTCGGTGAAGGCGATGTTGGTGTCGTCCTCGATGGAGATCTTGTTGTCGTCCCAGATCACGATGAGGTTGCCGAGCTCCTGCAGCCCGGCCAGCGAGGAGGCCTCGGAGGTCACGCCCTCCTGCAGGTCGCCGTCGGAGGCGATGGCGTAGATGAAGTGGTCGAAGGGGCTGGTGCCCGCGGCGGCGTCCGGGTCGAGGAGCCCGCGTTCCTTGCGCGCCGCGTAGGCCATACCGACGGCGGAGGCGAGGCCCTGCCCGAGCGGCCCGGTGGTGATCTCCACGCCCTGGGAGTGGCGGTACTCGGGGTGGCCGGGGGTCTTCGAACCCCAGGTCCGCAGCGCCTTGATGTCCTCGAGCTCCAGTTCGATACCGGCGAGGTAGAGCTGGATGTACTGGGTGAGGGAGGAGTGACCCGCGGAGAGGACGAAGCGGTCACGGCCGAGCCACTGGTCATCGGCCGGGTCGAGGTTCATCACCTTCTGGTAGAGCAGATAGGCGGCCGGGGCCAGGGACATCGCGGTACCGGGGTGCCCCGATCCGACCTCCTCCACGGCATCTGCGGCCAGTACCCGCACGGTGTCCACGGCGCGGCGGTCCAGCTCTGTCCAGTTCAGGGGCGAGACGTCGATCACGAGAACCTCTCTCTAGCCACACGTGGCAGCCACGCGCAGGGGATAGTCATTCGTGCACGTGGCAACCACGTGCGGGGTCCAGTCATTCCGTGCACGTCCCGAAAAGCCCACGGGGACACGGGCGCGCGCTCCATCGTCGGTGGTGACTCTACCGGTCGGACCGGGGGTCGTTCACCGTGAGGGCGGCTGGTCTCACCAGGCGGCGCACCGCGACCGGATCCGGCTCGATGTGACACATCTGGCCCAGGAAATCCGGCTCTCCGACGTGGCGTAGTAGTGCTTCGGGGAGTCGTCTTGCGTAAGGTGAGGTGCGTGCCCAGCCCTCACCTTTCTGCGTCTGCGCCCGACGGCGCCGTCTTGGCAGACCCCGAGGCCCAGGTGGCGCTGCGCCCGCTGGTCCGGCCGCGATGGAAGGCCTATGTCGCCCTGACCAAGCCGCGCATCATCGAGCTGCTGCTGGTCACGACCATCCCGGCCATGATCCTCGCCGAGGGCGGCTGGCCCGGGATCTCCCTGGTGCTGCTCACCCTGGTCGGGGGAGCGGCGGCCGCCGGTTCCGCGAACGCCTACAACATGATCCTCGATCGGGATATCGATCGGGTCATGAACCGGACCAAGACGCGGCCGCTGGTCACCGGTGAGATCACCACGCGCCAGGCCTGGGTCTTCTCCACCGTGCTGGGCGCGGGTTCCATCGGCTGGTTCGCAGCCTTCGTGAACCTCCCCGCGGCGGGTCTGACCCTCGGCGCGATCCTGCTCTACGTCATCTTCTACACGATGGTGCTCAAGCGCCGGACCTCGCAGAACATCGTCTGGGGCGGTGTGGCCGGGTGCATGCCGGTGCTCATCGGCTGGGTGGCCGTGACCGGCAGCCTGGACTGGGCGCCCTTCGTGCTGTTCCTGGTGGTCTTCTTCTGGACGCCGCCGCACTACTGGCCGCTGTCGATGAAGTTCAAGCAGGACTATGCCCGCGCCGGCGTCCCCATGCTGCCGGTCGTCGCGGACGACGTGCGCGTGGCGCGGCAGATCATCGTCTACGCCGCCATCATGGTGGCGTGCACTCTGGCCCTGGTCCCCTTGTCCGAACTCGGGTGGATCTACACCGGCGTGGCCGCCCTGGCCGGCGCCTGGTTCCTCGCCGGATGCCTCACCCTGCTCCGTCGAGTGAAGCGCCTGGCCCAGCCCGGCGCCGAGGGCAACATCGCCAAGCTCAGCAAGCAGGCCGCGATGAAGCTCTTCCACGGTTCGATCACCTATCTCACCGTGGTCTTCCTCGCGGTGGCAGTGGACCCGCTGCTGCCCTGGTGAGCCAGCACGGTGCTCCGGTGCGGCAGCCCGTGGTGACCGGGCACCATGGCTGAGCCGGGCCGGGGGCGCCTGGAACGCGCCCGCGAGGACTACCTCGCCCATCTCGCTGTGGAGCGCGGCCTCAGTGATCACACTCTTGCGGCCTATGCCGCCGACCTGCGCCGCTACACCTCGTACCTCAGCGATCGCGGGCATCGCAGCCTGAGCGGTGTGGCCGAGGAGGATGTCGCCTCCTTCGCCGAGGCGTTGCGCTCCGGCTCGGACGGCCGCACCGCCCTGGCGGCGTCCTCGGCGTCCCGGGTGATCGCTGCGGTACGCGGCTGGCATCGCTTTGCTCTGGCCGAAGGGCTCACCACGATCGACCCGAGCGCGGAGGTGCGAGCTCCGGCACCCTCGCGGCGCCTCCCCAAGGCCATCTCCGTGGAGGAGGTCGAGCGTCTGCTGGAGGCCGCCTCGCTGGGGGAGGGGCCGGTCCCGCTCCGTGATCGCGCGCTGCTCGAGCTCCTCTATGGCACCGGTGCACGCATCAGCGAGGCCGTGGGCCTGGCCGTGGACGACCTCTGGCTCGACGACGAGGCTCCGGCGCTGCGCCTGTACGGCAAGGGGCGCAAGGAGCGCATGGTGCCGGTGGGGCGCTACGCCGCCGAGGCCATCGAGGCCTACCTGGTGCGCGGGCGTCCCGAGCTGGCCCGCGCCGGTCGCGGCAACGCAGCCCTGTTCCTGAACACCCGCGGCAATGCCCTGAGCCGGCAGAGTGCCTGGGCGGCACTCCAGGCCGCAGCGGCGCGCTCCGGGGTGGCCGAGCACATCTCCCCGCACACCCTGCGCCACTCCTTCGCCACCCATCTGCTGGCCGGCGGGGCGGATGTGCGCGTGGTGCAGGAGCTCCTCGGTCACGCGTCGGTGACCACCACGCAGATCTACACCCAGGTCACAGCACAGACCCTGCGGGAGGTCTACGCCTCGGCACACCCCCGGGCGCGGGGCTAACAGGACCCATCGCGGGTGCGGGGTTAGCAGAACGCATCGCGGGCGCGCACTCCCGGCAGCGCCGTCCCCGCCGAACCACGGCCGGTTCGGCTCTCCGGTCGCGGGGTGGGCGATGCCTTGTCAGGCTGGGGGAGGCCAATCGATCTGATGGAGGCAGGACATGAGCAACGTTGAGCAGTCTATTGATGTGGACGTCCCCCTGAGCATCGCGTACAACCAGTGGACGCAGTTCGAGTCCTTCCCGGAGTTCATGGAGGGCGTCGAGTCCGTCACTCAGCTCACCGAGACGCGCAACCGGTGGGTGACCGAGATCGGGGGCCAGACCCGCGAGTTCGTCACGGAGATCACCGAGCAGCATCCCGATGAGCGCATCGCCTGGACCACCGTCGAGGGCGACCTCAAGCAGTCCGGTGTGGTCACCTTCCACTACCTGGAGGAGAACAAGACCCGGGTCATGATCCAGCTGGACTGGGACCCGGAGGGCGCAGCCGAGAAGATCGGCTCGGCGCTGGGCGTGGACAGCAAGCGCGTCAAGGGCGATGCCGAGCGCTTCAAGACGTTCATCGAGGGTCGCGGTCTCGAGACCGGTGGCTGGCGTGGGGATGTCAGCTGAGGACCAACTGACCCACAGCAGCACGGGGCCTGGCCTCGGCATCCGGATCGCCGGTGTCGATGCCGGGCCCCGGTGCTGATGTCGACTAGTCTGGGCGCGGTGAGTATGCACGAGGAGGGCCTGATTCCGGCCACTGACGTCGCCCCTGGGGCTGCGCCGGATTTCCCTGTGCCAGAGCCGCTGGACAGCCATGGCCCGGCACGGGTGATCGCCATGTGCAACCAGAAGGGCGGGGTGGGTAAGACCACCAGCACCATCAACCTCGGTGCCGCGCTGGCCGAGTACGGGCGCAAGGTGCTCATCGTGGACTTCGACCCGCAGGGCGCCGCCTCCGCGGGCCTGGGGGTGAACGCGCACGAGCTGGAGCGCACCATCTACAACCTGCTACTGGAGCCGCGCACGGACGTGCGCGAGATCCTGACCGCCACCTCCACGCCCGGCCTGGATCTCATCCCCGCCAATATCGACCTGTCCGCCGCGGAGGTCCAGCTCGTCTCCGAGGTGGCGCGTGAGCAGGCGCTCGCGCGGGTGCTGCGCCCGGTGATGGACGACTACGACGTCATCATCATCGACTGCCAGCCCTCGCTCGGCCTGCTCACGGTGAACGCCCTGACCGCGGCGCACGGCGTCATTATCCCGCTGGAGACCGAGTACTTCGCACTGCGGGGTGTCGCCCTGCTGGTGGAGTCCATCGAACGGGTACAGGAGCGGATCAACCCGCGCCTACAGATCGATGGCATTCTCGCCACCATGGTCGATCTGCGCACCCTGCACTCCCGGGAGGTGCTCGAGCGCGTCCAGGAAGCCTTCGGCGATCAGGTCTACACCACCACCATCGGGCGCACCGTGAAGTTCCCCGATGCCTCGGTGGCCACCGAGCCGATCACCAGCTACGCCCCCACCCACTCCGGGGCGCACGCGTATCGCCGCCTGGCCCGCGAGCTGGTGGCCCGCGGCGACGCACCCTGATGACCGCGGTCACCGAACACCAGCGGCCCGGCAGCCATCGGCCACTGAGTTCCTTCGCGGTGACACTGGAGAACTTCGAAGGCCCCTTCGACCTCCTGCTCTCCCTGATCGCCAAGCACCGCCTCGACATCACCGAAGTGGCCTTGGCTCAGGTCACCGACGAGTTCATCTCCCACATCACCGCCCAGCAGAACGCCGAGGGCGGCGAGTGGGACCTGGGCCAGGCCAGCGAGTTCCTGGTCATCGGCGCCACTCTCCTGGACCTCAAGGCCGCCCGCCTCCTGCCGCGTGGCGCCGTGGAGGACGAGGAGGACCTCGAGCTGCTTGAGGCCCGCGACCTGCTCTTCGCCCGGCTACTGCAGTACAAAGCCTTTAAGGAGGCTGCGGCGCACCTGCACGAGCAGTGGACGAAGGGCTCGCGCCGCTTCGCGCGAGCGGCGCCCTTGGAACCGCGCTTCGCCGCGCTGCTGCCGGAACTGATCACCCGGATCTCCCCGCACGACCTCGCACGCCTGGCCGCGGTGGCGCTCTCGCGCCGTCCCGAGGACCCCGAGGTCTCCACCGCGCATCTGCATCACGCCGTCGTACCCGTGGCCGAACAGGCGGCGCTGCTGGTGGACCGCCTCCGTGCTGCCGGTCAGGCCACCTTCGCGGAGCTTACCGAGGACGCCCCGACGCTGGGTCACGTGGTCTCGCGTTTCCTCGCCCTGTTGGAGCTCTTCCGCTCCGGTGACGTCGTCTTCGATCAGGCTGAGGCGCTCGGTGAGCTGACCATCCGCTGGTCCGGCAGCGAGATGGGCGCCGTCACGGTGGAAGATGACTTCGATGACTGATCCCCGCGAGGCCGCGGCGCCGCTGCCCTACGAGACCGTTCCGGACGACGTCGCCCCCGAGGAGTGGCTCGCAGCCATCGAGGCGATCCTGATGGTGGCCGAGGAACCCGTGCCCGCGGTACGCCTGGCCGCGGTGCTCAGCCTGCCCACCGGTCAAGTGACCGAGATGCTGCACCGGCTGGCTGCGGAGTACCGCGGCGAGGGAGAGGCGGCCACGCGCCCGCGGGGTTTCGAGCTCCGCGAGGCCGCGGGCGGCTGGCGCATCTACTCCCACCCGGCGCACGCGGACCTGGTCGGACGCTTCGTGCTCGACGGCCAGACAGCCCGACTCACCCAGGCCTCGCTGGAGACTCTCGCGGTGATCGCCTACCGTCAGCCCATCTCCCGCGGGCGTATCGCCGCCATCCGCGGGGTCAATGTGGACGGCGTGGTGCGCACCTTGCAGGCCCGCGGCCTGATCGAGGACGTGGAGCCGGAGTCCGCCGGTGGTGAGCGTGCCGCGCGCTACCGCACCACCACCTCGTTCCTGGAGCGCCTCGGTTTGAGTTCCCTCGACGATCTCCCGCCACTGGCGCCCTACCTTCCTGACGGCCTGGATGACGATGAGGAGCTGACGTGAGCACCGACGACGCCGAGGGCGTGCGCCTGCAGAAGGTGCTGGCCCACGCCGGCCTGGGCTCGCGGCGGGCCTGCGAGACCATGATCGCCCAGGGCCGAGTGAGCGTGGACGGCGCCGTGGTGCGCGAACTCGGCACCCGGGTGGACCCGGCCACCGCGGTGCTGCACGTGGACGGGCTGCGCGTGCAACTCGATGACTCGCAGGTGACGATCGCGCTGAACAAGCCGCTCGGCGTGGTCTCGAGCATGAGTGACGAGAACGGGCGGCCCGACCTCTCCCAGTTCGTGGCCGACCGCGCCGAGCGGCTCTTCCACGTCGGCCGTTTGGACGCCGAGACCACCGGCCTGCTGCTCCTGACCAATGACGGCGAACTCGCGCACCGGCTCGCGCACCCGTCGTACGAGGTCTCCAAGACCTACGTGGCCACCGTCGAGGGCCGGGTGGCGCCGAAGCTGGGCCGGAAGCTCACCGCGGGCATCGAACTCGAGGACGGCCCGGTCACCGTCGAGGACTTCGCCATCAAGGACATCTCCGGGCAGACCTCGCTGGTGGAACTCACCCTGCACGAGGGCCGCAACCACATCGTGCGCCGGCTCCTGGCCGAGGTGGGCCACCCGGTCACCCAGCTGGTGCGTACCCAGGTGGGGCCCGTGCGTCTGGGCTCCCTGCGCGCCGGCCGTACCCGCACGATCGCTGGGCGCGAGCTCGGCGCCCTGATGCAGGCGGTCGGCCTGTGACCGCCGCGACCCACGGCCCCGGGGCGGTGGGCACCCGCGGCCCGGTCAAGGTGATCGGCGCCGGACTGCTCGGCGCCTCCCTGGGCCTGGCTCTGCGCGGCGCCGGCGTCGAGGTACAGCTCGCGGACGCCTCCCCGCAAGCCCTGGCCCTGGCCCGGGATCTCGGTGCCGGCGACATCCCCGACCCGGCCGACACCGCCGCACCGAGCATCGTGGTCGTCGCCACCCCGCCCGATGTGGCGGCCGTCGCGGTGATCGAGGCGCTGCGCGCCCATCCGGGGGCGGTCGTCACCGACGTGGCGAGCGTGAAAGCACCCATCGAGGAGGAAGTCCTCGCCACGAGCCGCCCGGCTGAACTGGACGTCTCCCGCTACGTCGGCTCGCACCCCATGGCCGGGCGGGAGCGATCCGGCGCCGCCGCCGCGCACGCCGATCTGTTCGCGGGCCGGCCCTGGGTGATCGTCCCCCACGCCGGCAGCGCGGAGGACGCCGTCCTCGCGGTGCGCACACTCGCCGCGGACGTCGGCTCGGCACCGGTGCGCATGGGTGCCAGCGAGCACGACGACGCCGTCGCCCTGGTCTCCCACCTGCCCCAGCTCGCCGCCACCTTGGTGGCCACCCGCCTGGTGGACGCTCCGGAGGAGGCGCTGGCCCTGGCCGGGCAGGGCCTGCGTGACGTCACCCGCATCGCGGCCTCCGATCCGCAGCTGTGGTCCACGATCCTGGTGGGCAATGCCGCACCCGTGGCGGCTGTGCTGCGCCAGTTGCGCGAGGATCTCGACCAGCTCCTGGAGCCCTTGGATCGTTCGGCTGAGCACGGACCCGATGCCCCGGGCGCCACCGGGCCGCTCGCGCAGGCTGTGGCCGCCGGGAACCGCGGCGTGGAGCGCATTCCGGGCAAACACGGCGGTGCGCCGCGCCGCTACAGCGAAGTCACCGCGCTGGTGCCCGACGAGCCCGGGGCCCTGGCCCGGCTGCTCGCCGAAGTTGGCGAGGAGGGCGTGAACCTGGAAGATCTGCACCTGGAACACTCCGCGGGGCAGCGTGTGGGTCTGGCGCGGATCTCCGTTCTGCCCGCTGCGGCCGGCCCGCTGGAGAAGGCGCTGGAACGCCGGGGCTGGCAAGTGGTTGCTCCGTGACGCGGGGGAAGACAGGCCGCACATCTGCGGCAGGAACGAAGGAGAAGGTATGACGGGCCGAGGGATCGTGGTGGCCGTGGACGGCCCGTCGGGGACGGGGAAGTCCACGGTCTCGCGGCAGGTGGCCTCCCGCCTGCAGCTGTCCTACCTCGACACCGGCGCCATGTATCGCGCTGCCACCTGGTGGAGCCTGCATGAGGGCGTGGAGCTCGACGACCAAGCCGCCGTGGCGGCCGTGGTGCGCGCCATGCCCTTGGAGATGATCACCGACCCGCACGACCCGCACGTGGTGTGCGCGGGCACCGACATCACCGAGGACATCCGCGCCAAGGAACTCACCGAGGTGGTCTCCAAGATCGCCACGAACCTCGAGGTGCGCGCCGAACTCAAGCGGCTCCAGCGCGAGATCCTCGCCCAGGAGGCCCGTGATGGCCGCTCCGCCGGCGCGGGCGTGGTCGCCGAGGGGCGCGACATCACCACCGTGGTGGCCCCCGACGCCGATGTGCGCATCCTGCTCACCGCCTCCGAGTCCACGCGCCTGGCCCGCCGCGCCAAGGAACGCCACGGCGTGGCCGACCTCGCCACGATCGAGGCCACCCGTGATGAGGTGCTGCGCCGCGATGCCGATGACTCCACCGTCTCGAACTTCATGACGGCAGCCGACGGCGTGCTCACCATCGATACCTCCGAGCTGGACATCTCGCAGGTGGTCGAGGGCGTCCTCGGCGCTATCGCGGACCACACGACCTGCGCGCACTCCGAGGAGGCGGCGCGATGACCCAGCAACCTACGCGTGGCCAGCGCGTGACAGCCCAGGACATCCACCGGTGGGGCCCGATCTGGTCCCGCCGGGTGGGGTGGGTGCTCGACCACATCTGGTGGAACACCCAGGTGCACGGCAAGGAGAACCTACCGGCGAGCGGCCCGGTGCTCATCGCCTCGAACCACACCGGGATCGTGGACGGGCCCCTGCTGCACGGAGCACTGCCGCGCGGCAGTCACATCCTGGTCAAGCAGGAGTTCTGGGACCACTGGGCCGGCGGCCCGGCCATGACCCTGGCCGGCCAGATCCCGGTGGACCGCAAGGCCGGGCGCTCCGCGCTGGCCGTGGGCAAGCAGCTGTTGACCGAGGGCCGCGTGGTCGGCATCTTCCCCGAGGGCACCCGCGGGCGAGGCGATGTCTCCGAGGTGCGCGCCGGCGTGGCCTGGCTGGCCACCCAGACCCAGGCGCCCGTGGTGCCGGTGGCGGTGCTCGGCACCCGCCGCCCGGGCGACCCGCGGGGCTATGTGCCGCCTGCGCGAGCCAAGTTGCACGTGGTGATCGGCAGGCCGCTGGATCTCCAGCTCGAAGGGCTCACCGGCCGCGCGGCGCTGACTCGCGCCATGGAGGGGATCGGCACCGGGATGAAGGCCCACGTGGACGCCGCGATCACGATGACCGGCGTCCAGCTGCCGGACTGAGAGAATGGGGGCATGACCACCCCCGAGCATGACCGCGAGCCCCACGACGTCGACGCCACTGCGCCGATCGGCGAGGAGCCGGAAGCGACGCCCGGCACGGAGTCGGGAGAGGGACCCGAGGTAGTCGACCCAGCCGAGGACTCCCGCCACGCCGAGGCGCTGCGGGCAGGCCTGGCCGACTACGAACTCGACGAGACCGACCTCGCTCTGCTGGAGGACGAGGAGATTCCCTTTGAGGAGGGACCCCGGCCCGGCCTGCCCGTGCTCGCCGTCATCGGCCGCCCGAACGTGGGCAAGTCGACGCTCGTCAACCGGGTGCTCGGGCGCCGCGAAGCCGTGGTCCAGGACGTTCCCGGCGTCACCCGCGACCGGGTCAGCTACCCGGCCGAGTGGGCCGGTCGTGACTTCACTCTGGTGGACACCGGCGGCTGGGAGGTCGACGCCGCCGGACTGGACGCCTCGGTGGCCCACCAGGCGGAGGTCGCCATCTCCATGGCCGACGCCGTGATGTTCGTGGTGGACGCCGTGGTGGGCCCCACCGCCACCGACGAGGAGGTGGTGCGCCTGCTGCGCCGCTCCGGCAAGCCGGTGGTGCTGGTGGCCAACAAGGTGGACTCCCAGATGCAAGAGGCGGACGCCAGCGCGCTGTGGTCCCTCGGCCTGGGGGAGCCATGGGCGGTCTCCGCGTTGCACGGCCGCGGCAGCGGCGACGTGCTCGATCAGGCGATGCGAATCCTCCCCGAGGTCTCCGGGGTGGCCGGTGACCTGCCCGAGGGAGGGCCCCGCCGTATCGCCCTGGTGGGTAAGCCGAACGTGGGGAAGTCCTCGCTGCTGAACCGGCTGGCCGGCTCGGAGCGCGTGGTGGTCGACTCCACGGCGGGCACCACCCGTGACCCGGTGGACGAGCTGATCGAGGTGGACCAGCGCCCCTGGTGGTTCGTGGACACCGCCGGCATCCGACGGCGCGTCCATCAGACCTCCGGCGCGGACTTCTACGCCTCGCTGCGCACCCAGGCAGCCCTGGAGAAGGCGGAGGTGGGCCTGGTGCTCATCGATGCCTCCGAGCCGATGAGCGTGCAGGACACCCGCGTGATCCAGCAGGTCATCGACGCCGGGCGCGCGCTGGTGATCGCCTTCAACAAGTGGGACATGGTGGATGAGGACCGCCGTCCGCTTCTGGAGCGCGAGATCGAGCAGGACCTCGTCCAGCTCACCTGGGCGCCGCGGGTGAACCTCTCCGCGTTGACCGGCTGGCACACCAACCGCCTCACCCGCGCGCTGGACACCGCGCTGAGTTCCTGGGACACCCGCATCCCGACCGGGCGGTTGAACGCCTTCCTCGGGGAGCTGGCTGCAGCGCACCCGCACCCGGTGCGCGGGGGCAAGCAGCCACGCATCCTCTTCGCCACACAGGCCGCCACCCGGCCACCGCGCTTCGTGCTCTTCGCCTCGGGCTTCCTGGAGCCGGGATACCGGCGCTTCATCGAGAACCGGCTGCGTGAGCACTTCGAGTTCACCGGCACGCCGATCGAGATCAGCGTGCGCGTGCGGGAGAAGCGCAAGCGCCGCTGAGCTGGGAGAGGGGCACCACCAGTGGTGTGAGGTGACGAGGCGTGGCGTGACGATCGGGTGGGGAAAGTGGCGCTGACCGCCAGTTTCTCCACCCGATGCGCCGCGGCGTCTCCTCGGGCCGGCTCAGTCGGGGGAGCGCTGAGGCCGGGCCATCGGCTCGGCGTCATTGAGCCACCGCATGGCTGCGGTACCCAGGTGCCCGACGGGGCGGTGCACGAAGCGGTCCAGGCGGGGATGGTCGGCCACCTCGAGCATCGGCCGGGTGGCGCGCGGCAGGGTGGCGACGGCGGCCCGAGCGAGCAGGCCGTAGCCCAGGCGCGCCGAGCCCGGCAGTGGGGGCTCGCGCAGCAGGAAGGCGGCCACGTCGCGTGCGGCCTCGGTGCTCTGCAGATGCGGGCGGAACTCGGCGAGGGCATGGCGGAGCCCGGCGTGCGTGGTGGGCACCCGGTGGGCGCCGAGCTTGCGGGCCACGACCGCAGTCTGGGCCACATAGGTGTCGCGCTGCTCCGGGGTGAGCCGGGTGCGCCCGTAAAGGTGGTGGGCGGTGAGGAAGGAGTCGATCTCCGCGCAGTGCACCCACAGCAGCAGCTCGGGGTCGTCGGCGCGGTAGGGGCGGCCGTCCGGGGCGGTACCGGCAATGCGCACGTGCACCGCGCGCACGATGTCGACGGCTTGCTGGGCGTGCTCCGCAGTGCCGAAGGTGGTGGTCGCCAGGAAGGTGGCGGTGCGCGCCAGCCTGCCCCAGGTATCGGCGCGGTAGCCCGAGTGCGCGGCCACCGCGGCCATGGCCAGCGGGTGCAGCGACTGCAAGAGCAGCGCGCGGATGCCGCCGATGTACATGCTCGGGTCACCGTGCACGATCTGGATGGGGGAGTCGTCGTCGAACCAGCGCGGGCCGGGGGTGGCGTGGATCCGCTCGCGAACCGCTGCGGCGTCCTCGCCGGCCACCTTCTCCAAGAGGGCCTGGCTCAGCCGGGTGCGTAGGTCCGAGGTCATTCGTCTAGTCTGCCCGGCGGGCCGGCACCGCGCGTGCGGGCGCCGTCGGTGCGAGCTACTGGCTGCGGGCGGTGCGGTGCAGCTCCTGGAGCCAGCCTCGCAGCTCCTCGGCTTCGGCGAGCAGCCCGGGGATGCGGATGCCGTCGCGTTCCCCGGTGCGTCGGTTGAGGCTCCGCCCCGCCCGTTTCAGAGCTGGGAGCCGGCTCATCACCGCTGTGGTGCGCGCGGGCTCGGGGACCAGTAGGACGGCGCTGAGGCTGTCGCTCGTCACCTCCTGGACCTCGTGCCAGGCCACAGCGACCTGGCCGATGTGCACCCCGTCGCTCCGGATCACCACGGACGTGGGCCGGAGGATGCGGGTGGCGGTGTAGAGCGCGCAGGCCACGAGCAGCAGGGCGCCGGCCGCCACGATGGCCAGAGCGAGTGGAGAGTTCCACGGTGAGGGCGGGGCCTGGGGGGCCAGCAACGCGGTGGCCCCGCAGATCGCGGCGAGCACCAGGAACAAGACAGTCGCGACCGCAGCTCCTCTGCGGGAGGTCCGTAGGGTCACCTGCCCGTCCTGGCGGAGCTGGGCGTTCCACTCGGCCTGCTGGCCGCTCTGACTCTCTGGCTCGCGCGCGGTGGCAGTGACGGTGCGCTCCGGATAGGCCTCGGCGCGGCGGGCGGAGTCGTCGAGCCGCGCCTCACTGCCGGCGAAGGTGGCGCGCGCTTCGGCCAGCCAGGGGCCGGCTTCGTACAACTGGGGGAACGCGAGCCGGGGGAGGCGCAGGACTCCTCCGTCGAGCGTGGCCCGCGTGCCGCGCAGCGCCTGCTGGCCGTGGTGGTTCACCTCGAGGCTGAGAGGGCGGCGTGAGGCGTCCACCCGCACGACGTCGAAGCCGTCCCAGGGAAGGGTCCAGCGTGGTGCGCGCCTCCGCCGGCCGGGGCGCTGGAGTGCCAGGCCCTCGCGCGTGAGCCGCAGCTGGGGACCACCGGTGGCGCCGAAGTAGCTGAGCGGTAGGCCGAGCAGCCCGAAGCCGAGCAGAGCGAGCGTGCCGGTGAGGAACTCTCCTTGCACGAGCAGCCCGACACTGGCGAGGGTGGCCAGCACGCAACCCCAGAAGTAGGGGCTCCGCAGCGGGCGCAGCGGTGCGACGGTGTCGATCACGGTCTCCCGCTTGGCGGTCAGCTCCCAGCGCTTGTAGGCCGTGTTGATGGACAACGGCCGACCCATGGCCGTGTGCCCCTCGAAGGACTCGGGCTCCTGGTGGTGGCTGTCGGTCACGCTCTCCCTTTCTGGCGACTGTGCGTCACCGGGCAGGTGGTTGGAATCTCTCGGTCCACGGGGCTCGATGGCCCGTGGCACGGGCGTGCACGATGGCGAGCCATGCGGCGAGATCGGCGGCGCTGGCCGTCAGCGCCGTGGGCAGACTCAGCTGCTCGCTCCCGAAACTCCGCCGGTTGGCGGCGAGCGCGGCCCGGGTGGCTCGGGTGGCGGAGTCTCGGAGCTGAGCCGCGCCTTCGTCGGTGAGGAGGAAGGTCACCAGGTTGGTCGAATGAATGCGTTGGTGCATCACGGCCTCCACGGCGGTCCACGGGATGACGGTCGTGGTGAAGCGGCGGACGCGAATGAGATCGGCGGTCACCGTGATGACGGCAGGTATGGCCAACTGGAGCAGGGCCGCTCCCACGCCGAGAGCTCCGAACACGATCGACACCCAGCCGACCACGAGCATCGTCAGGTCTGAACTCGTGGTGAGCCAGTAGCCCACAGCGACGAAGACCAGTGCCATCGGTATCAGGAGCAGGATCTTCCCCGGGGAACTCGTGATGCGCACGTGCCCGGCCGTGGCGAGTTCTCGCTCCCAGGATTGTGGATCGTTCATGGATCACTCCCGCGCCGGTGCCGACCGGCGGGCCCACTGCACCGCCGGCATCGCGGCGCCAGCGTAGCCCAGGTCACTGATGGCGGCCTGGGGCCTATCCGGGAGCGGCGAGGGTCGCGAGGCTCACACCCGCTCGGTTGTGAGTCCGGCGCTGTGGCTGAGGTAGCATCGTCGAGGCCGTTCCGGTGGTGTTCATCCGCCGAACGACCGCGGGCTGTGGCGCAGCTTGGTAGCGCACTTGACTGGGGGTCAAGGGGTCGTGGGTTCGAATCCCGCCAGCCCGACAATGTGATGTCTCAGGACATCGGAATGGGCTGAACCCCCGTTGTGGGGGTTCAGCCCATTTGTCGTTTCTGGCTTTGGCGTTGGTAGGTGCGGGTGGGGTCGATGGTGAGCTCGCGCAGGATCTCGCCGGTGGTGGCGTGGATGACGCGGACGTCGAGGTCCTGGATGAGCAGGATGGCGGGGGTTCGAGCGTGGTCTCGCCCGATGCCGAGCTTCAGCAGGCGTCCTGCGTGGCGCAGGGTCACTTTGCCGGAGGCGTCGATGATGTCGTGGCGGACGCGTTCGTGGGTCTGCGTGTCGCGACTGGGCCCTGGGAGGGCTTTGGGTAGCGAGGTGTAGAGCGTGGCTGGGGTGGCCCGGTTTGGCAGGGAGCGGTGCGGTCGTCGGGTGTTGTACTCGTGGCGGAACTGGTCCAGCAGGTCTTGGAGCTCGGCGGTGGTGGCGGGCTGGTGGGGGTGGGCGCGGAGCCAGTTCTTCATGGTCTGTTGGAAGCGCTCGACTTTGCCGCAGGTCGTGGGGTGGCCCGGGCGGGAGTTCTTCTGGATCACGTCCCAGAGGCGGAGTTGGGCCTCGAGTGCGGTGCGCCCGCCTCGGTGGCCTTGGCTGGCCAGGCGGACGGTGTAGACCATGCCGTTATCGGTCAAGGTCGAGGCGGGGATGCCGTGCTCGCCTGCGGTGTCGCGGAAGGTCGTGGCAACGATCAGGGCGGTGATCGGCCGGTGGGCGCTGATGTGTAGGGCGTAGCGGGAGTGGTCATCGAGCCAGGTGATGATCTCGGCGTCACGGCCATCGCTGAGCCGGTAGTGGGTGAAGTCAGATTGCCAGGTCTCATTGGGTTGTGCGGCTTCGAAGCGGATGTAGGAAGCACGAGGCCGTTTCCTCGGGCTCGGGTCGATCAGACCTGCTCGGGTGAGGATCCGGTGGATCGTGGCCCGGGAGATAGCAGTGTTGTGGTCGTGTTTGAGATGCCAAGCGATGGTTTCAGCCCCGGCATCTAGACCCTGGGCGCTCAGCTGGGTGCGCAGGGCAACAACCAGGTCGACCGTTGCCGGCGCGGTGGCGCCCGGGCGGGTCTTCGGTGCCCGTGAGCGCGGCTCGAAAGCGGCCTCGCCCTCGGCTCGCCATCGGGCCATCAAACGGCTGATCCATCCCTGGGAGACACCGTAGCGGCGAGCGACCTCGGACTGAGTAGCCCCGGCAAGAACGGCTGTGATGACCAGACGACGCTTCGACATCTCCAAAGCCTGGAACCAGACCCACACTGATGCCGATCACCTGAGACATGCCTATTCCGATGACGCGAGACACCCCATTCCGATGTCCTGAGACCACACACCGCCAGCCCGACAATAAGCCCTGGTGAGAGGAAACTTTCACCAGGGCTTCGTCGTGTCTGGGGGGGGCAGTTCCGTTCTAGCCGGCTGGCGTCCGTGCTGATCCTCATGCACTGGACGGCGAGGACGTCTGCGGATGCGTGACCGCGGGCTTGGAAGTGGACCAGAAAGGGCCTTCCGAGTGGACCAATCTGCGGGCAGGCGATGCTCCGGCTCCTCCGCGGAGGGTCGGAGCGGGCTTGGCGGGACTCACAGGCGGGGGCTGTCGCGCCGACCGGCTTCCTTCGTGTCGGTGGTGCGGCGAAGACCAGGTTGGCCTGCCGTGCGGCCTCCGCGAGGTGCCGGTGGTGGGCTGCAGGTAGTCCTTGGTTGGCTCCATCGACTGGTGCCCCAGGATCTTCTGGAGCACGTGCAGCGCGATGCCGGCGTCGGCCAGCCAGCTTGCTCCGGTGTGGCGCAGCCCGTGCCGGGTGAGGTTGTAGAAGCCGAGCTTGGCCACGAGGTCATCCCAGTGGGTCGCCTCACGGAAGGTCGCGGTGGTGAAAACGCCGCCGCGTGACCCGCGTAGGAGCGGGTCATCTAGCTCCGCCCCGCATCTGGTCGAAGAATACTCGACATCCTCGGTGGTGCGGATGTGGCTGACTCGTCCGACGCGCTTCCTGGTCTAGGGGTCGGTCCATCGCACGCGTGCGCGGAACCCGTCGACGCGGCGTTCGACGTCGGTGGACAGCCGCACTCCGACCGGCGGCATTCGGAGTTTGCACGGATCAGCCATGACCGTTCTCCTGCTCGCGCACCCAGCTTCTGACTGAGACCGGGTTGTAGCGGGAGACGCCGCCGATCTGGAGGAACGGCGGGCCAATGCGTTCGCACCGCCAGCGCGAGACGGTGGCTTAGGAGCCGTTCAGGTACTCCGAGATCTCCCGGGCGCACCACAGCGGCTCGACCGAGCCGACGCCACGTTCAACGGTCTCGCTCATCGTGGTCACCGGCGGGCAGCGCCGCGAAGAAGGCTCCTTCGGCTTCCTCCCGACGCGCGACATCGGCTTCCATGAACGCGCGGAAGACCTGCTCGCGGTCGGCGATCACGATATCCTCGATCGCGGGTTTAGGGCCCTCGCCGGGCCAGGTGGTCTGCCGGGTGGGGCGGTCGCGGTCCAGGCGGGTGCCGGAGGCGGCGACCCAGTCCCGTAGCCAGCCGCGGGTGGCGGCGAAGTCGCGGTGCCAGCCGCTTGGTGCGGACCCGTTCTGCTCCGGCTCGTAGGCGCACTGCCAGTGCATGTGCAGCCCGGACAGCTCCCAGACCAGCTCAGGGGCCGGTGCCAGAACGGCGGCAGCGTCACACGCCAAGGGCTTCGAGACTGGAGGGATGAACGATGACCCACAGCCCAGCTCCCACGGGCTGGAACTATTCCTGAACATCAACGAACTCGCCGACTACCTCGGCGACCCCGTCTCTACCTGTACGACTGGCGCACCAACGGGAAGGGTCCCCGCACCTACCGGTTCGGGAAGCGCATCATGTTCGGCGTCAGCGACGTCCGCACCTGGATGGAGGCCACGCGCGAACCCGGCCGCGCCGCCGGGTTTCCCGGCGGTGCGGAGAGCGCGCGTGGGTAGGCCCCGCACGCCGTCGGCACCTTCGGAGTCCTCGCCACCAACGCACAGCCCAACGGCAACCACATCGCGAAGACCCGCTACCGCGACTGGGACGGCAAGAGCCGACTCGTCCAGGCCACCGGGTCCTCGCGCTCCGCCGCCGAGCGAAAGCTGAAGCAGAAGCTCGCCGAACGCTCCATCTACCAGCCCGGATTCAACGGGATGAGCGCCGACAGCGCGTTCCCGGAGCTCGTCGCGTACTGGCTGGAAGACATGGAGATCGAAGACCACCTCTCACGAACCACGAAGAATCTCTACGACCGCGACATGCGTGGCCTCGTCCTCCCTGCATTCAAAGACCTCACACTCCGTGAGGTCGGGGTCGCCCGCTGCGAATACTTCCTCAAGCACCTCGCCAAGCGCAGCTACAGCCGCGCCAAGCACGCCCGCGTCGTCCTCCGGCTCGCTCTCGCGCTTGCTGTCCGCCATGAGATCCTGCCTCGCAGCCCGATGGACCACGTCTCCCGGCTGCACCGGAAGAAGACCATCCCCGACGCGTTCACAATCGGCGAGGTGCAGGACATCCGTGCCGCGATCAAGGCTTGGGAGTCCCGGCGGATACTGGCGGGACCGAGGCCGGATAGGCAACTCGGGCAGATCGTCGAAGTCATGCTCGGCACGTCCGCCCGCATCGGCGAAGTCCTCGCCATCCGCCTCCAGGATCTCGACCTGGACGGCCCGATCCCGACCGCACGGATCGCCGGGACGATCATCAGCCGCAAAGGCGAGCCGACGCATCGGCAGGATCATCCGAAGACGGATCGCTCGGTCCGCCGCGTCGCGCTGCCGTCATTCACGTTGCAGGCGATCCGCTCGCGCCTGCTGCGTAGCGGAGACACCGAACCGGGCGCGCTTCTGTTTAGTACCCGGGTCGGGACGCCGCACACGACGAACAACGTCCGCCGGCTCCTGCGCGACGTGATGGATGAGGCCGGGATCGAGAACGTCACCCCGCACCGTTTCCGCCGCACCGTCGCCACCGTCATCAACGACGCCCAAGGTGCACTCCTCGCATCCGAACTCCTCGGGCACACCGACCCGCGGATCACGATGCAGCACTACATCCAGCGCAGCGAGACCGTCGACCCCATCACTGCTGAGCATCTTGAGCAGGCTTTTGGTCTGGCTGGATGACGGGAAGTGCCTGCGGAGGGAACGCGTATAGGCATCCTCGGTGCTCGTCGTGCCGATCCTTACGGGAGGACGTCAGCGATCGGTCCGCCCGTTACACCAGGCTCGAGGACGAGCACGGGCTTGTAGCGGGGCTCATCCTTCCTGTTGCCATCCCATTCATAGACGACGGTTCGCAGCGTATTGAGGTAGCGCCCGATGAGTACGGCCATCGTGTAAGGACCGTGGAAAGCGAGGTGTACTTCGGCGCGTCCTTGGCTGGCGGAGAATTTCTTGATTTGCTGTGCGATGGCCGCGCTGAGACGAGCTGCCTCTCGTGGGTCGATTCGTTCTGTACTCCCAAGCGAGATGATCTCGGCTGCGTCGAATCCATCGGCTGAGTCGTTCACAAGCTGTTCGAAAGCGGTCCGATCTGCATGTGGCGTCAAGGTCACGAAGATCGCCACGCGATGTTTGAGTGCTGCCGCTTGATCCTGCCCTATCTGGGCGGGCTCGATAGTCAGCTCGGTGGTCTGCGGGTCGTCATCGGGCGCGGCGGATGTCCAGGCATTTTCCTCTGGATCGACCACGATCACCCTGCCGATCTTCGTTTCAGGCAGCGCCGCGCCAACTCCGAGGCCGACTGACAAGTGAGCTCCGCCCGATATACGCACGCTCTTTGCGTCCGCCGTGTACACGGCATCGCTGGTCAGCGGGAGAGTCTTCTGGAGCAGTTCCAGCCCTCCTCGGGAAGGAAGCCGCCCATCCTCGGACGGTTTGAGTCGGATGTGAAGGTCCTCCTCGTCGGCGTCAAGGGCAGATGATGCGGGGCGGCTTTGCACACGAATCGTGAAATCGCGTGCCTCTGCGCGAATGATCGGCTTTCGCTGCTCGACGCGGTGCATCAGAAGGTCACGCACGATCTCGACTTCGCCAGACGGCTGGCGCATGTTCGCCTGCTTCTTGTCAGCCAGGGTTCGTGCTGGCGCGAGTCGCAAGAGCCGATCCGGGGCGTCGTAGTCACACTTCACCTCTTCGCCTGCCCGTGTGATCGTGTTCGCGATGCACAGGCTGAAGTTGGGATCGGCGTCGAGCTGGAGCAGACGTGGCAGTTCGCGTTCGCGGACGATATCGCTGTGTGCGATGTCGGGGGTGACGACGAGCACGCCCGCCGAGAGACCTCGGGTGAGTGCCTGTTCGAGGCGGTCGGTGGTCGTGCCGGGTCGCAGGTCGGTGTGGTCTCTCCACACGACAAGCCCGGCGGCCCGGAGGAGATCTTCGAGGGCGTCGGCTTGTGCGGTGCCGTCTGATTGGCGGTAGGAGATGAATACTGGGCCGTCGCCGCGGACGGCACCGTCCGGTAAAGGACCGAGGGGAGGGAATCTTGAAGGAGGGACAGAGACTACTGCTTCCTTCGTTGTGGTCTTCCCGAACCGTTGGCGGCGGGCGATGAGCCCGAAGATCGCACCGGTTGCGCCAGGCGCGAAGACGAGCAGCGCGATCGGGGTGGAACTAACCTTGGCGGTCGCCCGCATCGCTGCGTGATCGACGGTGCTCGGTCCAGATGGGGAGGGGTGGCTGTGCCACTCACCGACGTAGCCGATCGGATCGTCGTCAGCTCGTTGCTGCAGAAACTCCTGCAAGAGCTCGTCCGCGCGAATGTCGTCGCGAACGTACCTGTTCGTCGTTGCCCCTTGCCCCTCAACAACCAGGGCGTGAGTTGCCACGATGGTGCCGTTGTCCTGGTAGCCGAGCAGGATGCCACCGGTCTCCCGAGGGAGGTGGTTCGCTGCCTCGAAGGCGATGGTCTCGTAAGCGTCGACGCGCAGTTCGATGCGCGTTGGTGGTCGAGTCATTCGTGACTCCTCACTGCGCCGATCGACAGGTCTCGCGTTTCCCCCGCTGGGTGGAGAGGGCGATCAACGAGCAGGCCGACGGCGTGGCGCACGGTCGCTGCGGCCGCCTCGATCACCGCGTAAGGGGGCGTCGGAGAGATTGGACTGCCACAGCCAGCTTCGAACAGTTCAGACTCAGGCTGATCGACAACGACTGACGAGGGCGGCAACGGTTCAGCTCCGTCGAGCGGTGGCAGCACATCGATTCGGTAGCTCGTGCCGCCGTTCTGAATCGCCGCTGAGACGATTCGCCTGGACAATGCCCGTGCAGTGACGTGGAGAAGTGCAGTGGTGGCGAAATCGGCGGTCGCGTTCACCACGAGATCGTGGTCTCCGAGAAGCTCGACAGCCTCGTCGCCCGAGGTGAGTGAGTGATCGATCACCGCAATGTCGGCGGCTGCAATCCCACTGCGGTCAACCAGATGCTGCTTGACCGCCTCAACCTTTGACCGCCCCACAGCCTCAGGGCCGACAAGGTGACGGACAAGATTTCCGGGCATAACGACGTCGCCATCGAGCAGGGTGAGATTGTGAACACCGGAGCGCACGAGCATGTCCGCGACGAACGAGCCGAGGGCTCCGACGCCCACAATCGCTACTCGACGTCCGCGGAGTTCAGGAGCAAGCAGACCTGAGCGTGCGGACTTGGCGGCATCGGTGTCGGCACCCGAGCTCAGGCGTCTGACCGCGACGCCGCCACCTATCGTGGGCCACACTTCGAGTGTGATTGCGCCCTCGTGAGAGCCCCGGCTGTAGATCAGCACCACGATCTCGATCGTGTGGTTGCGGATTCTGCGGTCCAGGTCGACGCTGGGGTTGATGCGAGCGGAGATGTCGTCCCATGATCTTGGGGGCACGTCTACATTGCCGAGGTTGGCAACGTATCCGAAGCGATCCTTGCTGTGCTTCGAGGATTTCGCTGGCTTGGCGCCGCCGGCGATTCGCATCAGGTTGTTCGCTGCCGGGCGGAACCGAACGAATCCGCTGGGATATCGGGTCAGGTCATCGTAGAGATAAAGCCGCTCATCCTCGGAGGGCTTGAAGTAACGGTCGAGGTCTAGGTCGGGTCGATCGTCTGGCCAGCCTGCTGCCGCCTGTTCGAACCAGGCAGTGACGTGTTCGAGGAACGCTGGCGCTTCCGTCCACCACAGTCCGTCGTGATCGTCTTCGGCGACCAAGCACAGCGCCCCGTCCAACTCCCTGTGCCAGGACCACGCGACCGCATCTGAGTCGAGCGGAACCACGCGAGGAGGGTGAAAGGGGTAGCGGGAACGCAGCGTCATGAGAACCTCGGTTGCACCGCCAGGGTGAACGATTGTCCCTCGCCAGCCGTGGTCATCCTCCGTGAAGCCGGCTCGGATCAGCCCTTCCTCGAAGTGCTGTCGTGAGTATGCGACGTAGTCGTCGTACTCGGTGAGGGTCACCCGAAGGTCCTCGTGCCCGCCGGAACGGTCCGTGCGCCAGCCGAGATGGCGGACGCGCGCTTCGACCCGTCCTCGTTGAATCCCGGCGGCATCGGAAACACTGTCTCGTCGTCGCCGTTCTTGCCCAGCAGTCCCTGGAACGCCAGCGCGGCCTTGCCCTCGTCCTCCTCGTCGAGCGCGTCGCGTGCGGTTTCCGCAGCCTCAGCGAAACGAGTCTTGGCTGCTTCCAGCTCATCATCTGTCGCACGAATGCTGATGGTGTGCCCCGCCAGGGTGGGGTCGTTTACCCCGAGGCCGAAGGTGACGTAGCCGTTGATGATCTTGCTGACCTCTTCGAGAGCAGAGACGTAATACTCTGCATGATCGTTGCCCGATACCAGGCCGGAGGCGAAGGCTTGATACGTCGCGACCTCGATGAAGAACCCACCAGGCTTCTTTCCGGAGCCGAGTATCGAACGTCGGGTCTGACGGAGCAGCTTCACAGTGGGAACGTAATAGCCGTCATGCGCCGAGTTCATTGCGGTCGACAGCGACGTGAGCTTCTCCGGATTGGTACGCACCCACTCGTCCTCATCGCCCTTCTGCGGGATCTCCCACGTCTCACCGTCCCAGTAAGGACGAGCAGGCACCGCGTCGACATACAGGTCGTACTCGGGGAACGACACCTGCAAACTGCGATCCTGACGCTTCGTTCGCCGGTGACCATCGCCATCACTACCGAACTCCGCATGCAGGACGGTGAAGAATCGGTCGAGGATGTCTTTCGACGTGACGTCGCTCGGTAGGTCCGGGAGCCGCACGAACACGTCAACGTCTTTGACTCGCTTGATCGACACGTTCCTCTTGTACGAGCCGATCAGCACCGGGTCCACTCCGTACTCGGCGAGCTTAGCGTCGGCTTCGAGTGCATCGCGCACCAGCCGGTGCGCCTCCGGCGCGTTGGCCTTGTCATCGCCGGGCTCGATGGAGCTCAGCGCATCCTTGAACTGCTGCTTGAGGTGAGCCATCGGGCCCTCCGATCTTGTTGTGAATGTCTTGGACTTCTCTGAGCCTGCCTCACACCACCGACACTTCGACGAGCATGAAGGGCAGGGGGCGTGCTACTTCTCGCCGCGCTTGCCGGTGCTCTCGTTGGTCGTGGTCTTTGGGTGGCGCTTCACCGTGGACTGCTTCACGAACCGACCCGTGACCGCGCTGCGCCCTCTCTTGCCTGCCATGCTCCTCACCTCCTCGATGTTCCAGACTCGATGCTGTGTTTCAATTCTAACACACTTCTGTCGAAGGTGACGTGCTGTCGCAGATGTGACACACTGAGGGTATGGCCAAGACCACGATCAAGACGGCCGCGCTGTACTCCGCCCTAGACGCCGCGCGTCAAGAGAGGCAGCTTTCTTGGCGAGCGCTCGCCGGTGAAGTAGGGGTGAGTCCCTCGTTACTCTCCCGGCTCGGCAACGGCCTCAAACCGGACACCGACGGCTTCGCCACGATCATTGCCTGGCTCCGACTCCCGGCCGAGGACTTCTTCGACCACGAGGGGCAGCACGACAACGCACGTGAGCCCGACCTCATGGCGCAGCTCGCACCGCTCCTGCGCGCCCGGAAGGATCTCAGCGAGACCGACGTCAAGTACCTGCAACAGGTCATCGGTGCGACCATCGAACGTGCACGGGCTCAGGGATGACTCGTGCGTCGAGGATTCAAGACCGAGGCGAAGAGCCTCGCGCTGGAGCTACGGGCCGAGATCGGCCTCGACGCGCATGCGCCTTTCGACCCCTACGCCTTCGCTTCTGAGTACGGCATCCCGGTCGTCCAGCTCAGTGACCTTGATGGTGTCGCGCGTGATCACTTCCTGCGAGCGGACGGAAGCGCACTGTCCGGGGCGCTGATCCCAAACGGGAGTGGCGTGGTCATCCTGGAGAACGATGCTCAGCCCTTGACTCGTCGTCGCACCACCATGTGCCACGAACTCGCCCACGTCGTCCTGGAGCACGAGTTCGGCGTTTCGCTTTCCGACGAGAGGAAGTGTGGGCTCGGCGGCGACCAAGAAGCCGAAGCCGACTGGCTCTCGGGGGAGATGCTGATCCCCAACGACGGAGCATTCCGGCTCGCCCGAGCGAACGCCACCGACGAGGAGGCAGCGGATGCCTACGACGTCAGCCTCGCGATCGCCCGCTGGAGAATGAACCATAGCGGAGCGCGCAAGGTGATGCAGCGGGCCCGCGCCAAGTGGGTGTGAACCGGACGTGACCAATGTGATCAGCGCCTTTCCCCTCGGGACCATTGAGGGCGTCTCCAAGATTGTCGGTGACCTTTACAGCGGCACCGAACTCACACGCATCATGGCCGAAGTGCCGCTTCGCTCTGACCCCGGCGAAGGTCACACCAAGTGGCGCCGACTCGCCCACGCCGTCTCCAGTAATCAAGCGAAGACCGGTAACGGGAATGCGCTGATCGCTCTTGTTCGGGCGGCAATGCGAGCGGAGCGCACGCTCGATCGCAAGTCTCGTGCAGACATCGCACGCGATGAACTCAATCAGGTTCTATCGCTAGTGAGCCTCAAAGTGCTCGCCGACGGACGAGTAGCAACGGCCAAGAGGGCGTCCACCGATACTGAGGCGCTGGCTCGCTCGGAACGGCTCTACAAGATTCTCGAACAAAGCGGAGCGCATGCCGAGGTACTTACATACTGTCGAGAAGACCTCGTCCGCGCGGACTACTACGAAGCGGTCTTCGAGGCGATCAAGGGTTTGGGGGCACGGATTCGTTCTCAGACCGGCGTTGATGCCGATGGATACGGCCTCATCGAGAAGACGATGGCCGGCTCAAGCCCACCACTCAGGATCAACGGGGGGCGAACCCGCACCGAGCGAGATGAGCAACTCGGTATAGCCAACCTCGCGAAAGGGCTGTTCAGCGCCTTCCGGAACCCAGTGGCCCACGAGCCCAAGTTGCACTGGACGATGAGCGAACTGGACGCTCTTGACGTTCTGGGAACGCTGTCCATGATCCATCGTCGGCTGGACGCAGCGATCTCGCGGAACGGTGAGGGCGCCTGAGAATGGCTGGAGCGCTTTCGATCGATCTGACAGCACGCATCGCCAGCACCGACGCAGCGCTGGCGCTAGGGGGCGTTGTTGCGGTGGGCGCTGGGCTGTGCCAGCAGCCAATACATTGCGGATTCTTCGGATGCGGTTGAATGGCGTAGTGACCGATCCAACCCCCGATGCCCTCATGAAGGCGGTGGTGGACCGGTATCTGAAGTCCGGCGACTTCAACGGACTCCACCTGCACACGAATGTCGAGCCCGCCTTGGTTG
Organism: Bogoriella caseilytica; assembly: GCF_003752405.1. NCBI lineage: Bacteria > Bacillati > Actinomycetota > Actinomycetes > Allobogoriellales > Allobogoriellaceae > Allobogoriella > Allobogoriella caseilytica. The sequence continues at coordinate 3,077,980 of NZ_RKHK01000001.1, forward strand.
ACGTCGCGAAGAGGCTGGTAGCCGACGGCAAGCTTCAGGTGATGGTGTCGGAGGTTGACTATCCGAACCCGCACATCCGGCCGTGGCCCTCGCGGCGAACGATCGAGTCGCAGATCGAGTCACTCGACGAGTTGGCGGGGGCCGGCTACGGCGTGGTGCTCTATCCGACTCCGCTCGCTCTGAAGGGTGTGCGCGTTCCGGCGCGTCTGAAGGGGCGTCCGTTCGGTGCGGCGATGGCGAAGGGCCGCGGCACCCTAGAACTCGCCTATTTCAGCTTCGACGTGCTCGAGCCATACCGGAACGACCCGCGCTACCACTTCCGCTACTGGGACTTCGGCGTTGACATGGGTATCGGCGATGAGGCCTACCTCGACGAGACCGAGCTCGAGCGCGACAAGGTGTCGTTGAGTCATCTTGGGTTTGCCTATGACCTTTCCGGTTACGACCGCGCTGACGTGACGACGCCGATCGTCCGCCGCGTCGCTGCCTTCTATGGCGATCTCGCCAAACTCACCCCGGAGCATCAGCAACGCTGGCAGTCGTATCAAGTGGTCGATACCGGCCTAGAGCCGCACCCTGCGTGGTGGATGACACAGATGGGCCACTGGGCCGACGGCATCGGGCCGTTCGACCACCTCTTCATTGAGCTCGCGAACCTCAACGCGCTCTGGACTGGAGCCTTCGGCGAAGCGCTCTTCAAGCACACCGATCGACCGCAGGACTTCGGATGGCTTCTGCGTCCGTCGCAGCGTGAATGGGACGAGTTCATCGTGCAGCTCGACAAGGTGCTGTCTGACAACATCCGCCACGACGGCCTAGACGCAGCGGGCGCACCCCGTAAGGACAAGAACGACCAGAACCTCGGCAGCCTCACTCGTCTCGCCGCTTTTCTTGATGGCAAGGGCATCGATGCGGCCGTGGTGAAAGACCTAATGAGGCCGCTGCGTGAGATACGTCAGGCCAGGCAGAAGCCAGCCCATGCATTGCGCACCAACCTTACGGATAAGACCTTCGTGCATCGTCAGGTCGCGCTACTCGAGGACCTCAACGATGCGCTCCGGGAGCTGGCGCGGTGGATGTCTACGCATCCGAAGAATCGAGGGTGGAAGGCTGACTTTGAGCCGGACACGTACTACCGGATGTAGAACTACTGGGCGGTGATGTCTCCGTCCTCGACGAGTTGTTCACACGGGAAGTGCTGGTCGCGCTTGCTCCGTGACCGGATGACTCGACCTCCCGGGGCTGTGAGGGGTCTGAGTCGCTGGGGGAGGGGACCAGAAGGGGACCAGAATCATGGGAACCATGCATGTCGTGCCACGCTCTGCATGATCTAGCGTCCGGAATCACGCGGAAATCGCTCTCTCGGGAGCCATCTGGACGCCTGGGGGTCAAGGGGTCGTGGGTTCGAATCCCGCCAGCCCGACGGATATGCCCTGGTGAGAGCACGTTTCTCGCCGGGGCTTCGTCATGTCCGGGGAGTACTCTCGGTAGTCTGCTCAGGTCGCTGAGGTGGGATCGTCCTGCCCGCCCTCTACGTAGCCGAGCACTTGGACTTTGGCCACGCGATCACCGTCTATAGGGCGCAGGGCGTCACCGTCGGAGCTTTACACGCCCTGGTGGAACCGACCACGACGAGGGAGACCTTCTACGTCGCGATGGCCCGCGGCAAGTACGCCAACCGCGCCTATGTGGTCCTGGACCGGCCCGACGACCACCCGAATGACAACCTCGACCCCACCGGCCGCGGCGTCTTCCAACACGTCGGGGCCGAGCTGTCCGCACACCAGACCATCACTGCCGAGCAGAAGTACTGGGGCTCGATCGCCCCACTCGCCACCGAGTACGAGACCATCGCCGCCGCAGCCCCACACGACCGCTGGGCCACCCTGATTCGATCCTCCGGACTCACCTCCGAGCAAGCCGACGCCGTGATCGATCGAGTTCTCCGCAACCCATTCTGAGGGCACTTTTCGCAGCCACGCTGATGGCCACGTGCAGGCGTAGCCTGGACCTATGGCCGGGAAAGCGCAGTGGCGTGAAGACCTCGCGGAACTCGACCGCTCATCATGGCCGGAGTTCCTCGACGAGCACTCCGGGCTCCCGGGCCCGCGCGCCAACATCGATCTGGCGATGGCCGTCGCAGAGGTCGCCGATGCCGAGTTGGTCGAGTCACTGCTCGCCAGCGGCGACGAGTACCGGATCTTCTGCGGAACCCTGGCCCTCGGCGTCCGTGCCGCTGAACCAGGGGTGGAAGCCAGGCTGCGGATGCTCGCGACCGATGAACGCTGGAGAGTGCGCGAGGCGGTCGCTATCGGGCTGCAGCGCCTCGGCGATGCCGATCTCGCCGCGCTGGAGTCGCTGGTGCTGGACTGGGCCGGCGATGCCGATCCCTTGGTCCAGCGGGCAGCAGCAGCCGCGATCTGCGAACCCCGCCTGCTGCGCTCACCACAGGCCGCCGCGGTGGCGATCGACGTGTGCCGCCTCGCGACGACGAGCCTGGCCGGGCGGCCACAGTCCACGCGCCGTGAGCCGGGTGTGCGCTCCCTCCGGCAAGGGCTCGGCTATTGCTGGAGTGTGGCCGTCGCTGCCGACCCCGATCCTGGCCTGGCCGCTTTCGGCGCGCTCGACGGGCGGGATCCCGACCTCGTTTGGATCATCTCGCAGAACCGGCGCAAGAAGAGACTTGCCCGCCTCCTCGACCAGAGTGAGCTCGCCTCTTCACACCAGCCGCATCGAACTGCCGGCTGACAGTGGAACCCCACCACACGACGCCGTCGCATGTAGCTTTCACGGTAGGGCGGCGCCGTAGCCGCCCGGGCGAAGGGAGCGGCCATGAGCACTACGCGCAAACTGGTGGTCACCCAGAACGTCACGCTGGACGGTTCGATCGAAATGCTCGATCCCTGGTTCTCCCCTGAGGCCGGCAGCGATACCGATGACCTCTTCGAGGAGATGGCCCGCCAGGACGAAACTCACGACGCAGTCCTCTTTGGACGCCGGACCTTCGAGGACATGCGCGGATACTGGCCGCACCAGAGCGATGACCAGACGGGCATCGCCCAGAGCTTGAACTCCGTCACGAAGTACGTGGTGAGTTCCACTCTCGATGATCCCGGTTGGCAGGGCTCCGTTGTGTTGCGAGGGGACCCCATCGAGGAGGTTCGCGCGCTGAAAGACGCAGCCGGGCAGGACATCGTCTGCACGGGCAGCATCAGCCTCGTTCACGCCCTCGTTCCCTCAGGCCTCATCGATGAGTACCGGCTCTTTGTTTACCCCGCTGTGCAGGGTCGTGGCCGGCGGCTCTTTCCCGCAGGGTCCGCGGTGCCCAGGCTCGAACTCCTGCGAACCAGGTCCTTTCGATCCGGCGTCGTCCTCACCACCTATCGTCCGCATTGAGCCAGCGAAGGCCCATCGGGAGCCCGCCCTCCCACCGCTGGATGAGCACGCCTGAGTCCAACTGACGCCACCGGCCCTCTCAGGTCCCCGGCGGCGGGCCCATCAGGGGAACCACGACGATCGAGAACGCCGTCGCGAACGCGACGAGGAGGGTGACGGCGATGGCATGCCACCGCCAGCGGTCGCGCAGCACGCCGACGAACTCCCGCAGCACCGCACTGGGCAGGTAGTACCAGGCAGTCCGGGCTCCGATGACGTGGGCGCGAAGCCCCAGGGTGCGTGTCAGCAGCGCTGCCCGGAAGACGTGATAGCTACTCGTGACCACAAGGATCGGAGACTCGGGTGCTGGGAGCAGCTCGCGGGAGAGTCGCAGATTCTCGGCGGTGTTGCGCGACTCGGTCTCGGCGAGCACGCGATCTGGGACGGCCCCGTGCTCGATGAGGTAGTTCCGCATGACCAGGCCCTCGGGGCGGGGCTCATCGGGGCCTTGGCCACCACTGGTGATGATCGTCGGCGTCTCACGCTGTGCCCGTTGGGCCTCGAGGGCGCGTTGCAACCGGGCCGCCAGGAGTGGCGGCACCTGCCCATTGATCAGCCCGGATCCGAGGACGACGATCGCTTCGGGCTCCGCAGGGCTCTTGCGCCACCGGTACAGCAGCGAAGCTCCGAGGAAGGCGGCGAAGGCCACGGCGAGGTAGCCCACCACCAACACCGCGGAGCCATGGGCGGCATACCGGGCGATATAGGCCGGATCGTCGCGCACTACCCCCGGGGGAGCAAGCAGGCCGAGCGTGGTCGGCAGGAACAGGAGCACAAGCCCGGCCAGGAGTGCGAGAGCGTTGCCCAAGGTCCTCGACTCCTTGCGCAGGACTGTCACGCCACTCCACAGCAGAAAGACGACGAGAATCGGGTATCCGAGGAGGTTGCCTAGCAGCAGCACCACGACCGCCGCGATGGCGAGTCCGTAGAGCATCGTCGGATACCCCCGCTGGGCCAGGACCAGGGCTGTGGCCAGCAGGGCTGTCCCGGCGCCGACGAGTATGAAGATCAGAGCGCTCATGCGTCGGCCGTCCCGGCGCATGGCGACGACTCCGGCCGCGGCAACGCCTGTGCCGAGTGCCGCGAGCACCAGCAGGATCCAGATCATGAACGTCCTCCCCAGGACAGCACGCGTGATGTTGCTCTGCCGAGCCGCCGCCGGTGGGCCCGGCGTCGAGCGTACGGGATCGCCCGGGGCCACTCACGAGGGAGTACAGCGATAGCCTGGCTACTGAACGCCGGCACTCGGGCCGGCCCTTTGTCACGTGGTGGGAGCGGATACAGATGGACCTCGCAGATGTTCCCGTCACCACACTGAGCGGAGAATCGACCACCTTCGGCGCGCTCAGCGAGGGCAAGGTGGCGCTGGTGGTCAATGTCGCCTCCCGCTGCGGCCTGAGCCCGCAATACGAGAAGCTCGAGGCACTGCACAGGCGCTTCCGAGACCGCGGCTTCACTGTGGTCGGCTTCCCCAGCAATCAGTTCCTCCAGGAGCTGGGCTCCTCGGAATCGATCGCCGAGTACTGCTCGTCCACCTGGGGCGTGACCTTCCCGATGTCGGAGAAGGTCAAGGTCAACGGCCGCCACGCCCATCCGCTCTACCAGCAGCTCACCACCGCCCCCGATGAGCACGGCAAGGCCGGGAGGATCTCGTGGAACTTCGAGAAGTTCCTCGTCAACCCCGATGGCCGGGTCATGCGATTCCGCCCCCGCACCGAGCCTGACGCGCCGGCGATCATCGCCGCGATCGAGGAATGGACCGGAGCTAGCGATGTCTAGGCCCCCACGCAACGCTGTTCGCTCTCTCACCCGCTGGGCACTCGGCAGCGCACTCGTCTTCGCCGGCATCGGCCACCTGACCTTCGCCCGTGAGGAGTTCCAGGCCCAAGTGCCCCCGTGGGTACCGGTCGACGATGACGTCACCGTGCTGGCCTCGGGCGTCGCCGAGATCGGACTCGGCGCAGCGCTGCTCAGCGGATGGAGGAAGCGCGCCGTCGGTCATCTTGCCGCCGCCTTCTTCGTGGCGGTCTTCCCCGGGAACCTCTCGCAGTGGAAGAACCGCCGCGACGCCTTTGGCCTCGACACCGACCGCAAGCGTCTGCTGAGGCTGCCCTTCCAAATCCCTCTCATCGCCGCGGCGATCTGGTCCACGCGCCCCCGCAGGGGCGCGACCGCCGTGTGATCCACGGGTGCCGCGCCCCTGGCGAGTGGCCAACCGCCGTTCCGGTATCCCGTGATGGCCTCCAGGCGATGCGCTTCGATCTGTGGGTGAAGACGCTCAGCCGTCACGCCGTCCGGTGAGTTTCACGGCTCGATGCCAGACCGCCGTGGACGTCCTCGCTGACCATCAACTGCACGGAACCACTCTTGGGCCCGCGGAAGAGGACGAAGCAGGCCAGGGCGGCCATCACGGCCACGCCGACCCACATGGCCTGCTGCCATCCGGCGATGAACGCCTCCTTCGCTGCGGTGAGGATCTGTTCGGAGTGAGGGCCGGCAGCCTCGCTGATGGCGGTGGCGTTGACGATGCCTTCACTGGCGATGGCTGCCAGCTCCTCCGGAACCTCGGTGAGACGTCCGGCCAGCGCGCTCTGGTAGCCCGCAACGAGCAGCCCGCCCAGCAGCGCGATCCCGAGCGCGGCGCCGAGCTCACGGGTGAGGTCGTTCAGCGCCGAGGCGACCCCCTGCTGCTCCCGCGGCAGCGAGGAGGTGATCGCCTCGGTGGACGGGGGCATGGCCAGGCCGGCCCCCAGACCCATGACCATCAGTCCCGGAAGCACGCGTAGGTACCCGCCGTCGGGCGAGACCAGCACGGCGACGAGCGCCAGACCACCGGTGGCGATGGCGAGGCCGGCCACCATGCCTGCGCGGGCACCGATCCGCCGGACCAGCCGGGGAGCGAGCCCGGAGGCGAACATCATCAGCAGCATCATGGGCATCATCGCGAGCGTGGCGAGCAGTCCGCTCCAGCCGAGGATGACCTGGAAGTAGGGGTACAGCACCAGAGAGATCCCGCCCAGGATGCCGAACAGCACCAGCAGGAGCGTGGTGCCGGAAGAGAGCCCTCGCGTGCGGAACTGCCGGATGTCCAGCAGCGGCCGCGGAGTGCGCAGCTCCCAGGCAATGAACACGGCGGTGGCGAGAACGGCGAGGCCCACGGTGGAGAGCACGAGGGGATCGGTCCAACCGAGGGCGGGTGCCTCATGGAGGGCGAAGGTGAAGCCCACCGCGGCGATGATCGAGGTGAGCGCACCCAGCAGGTCGAACCGGGCCACCCCCTTCTCCCGCGAGTTCGGGATCACCAGGGCGCCCATCAGCAGTGCAGCTGCGGTCAGCACGATCGGCAGGGCGAACAACCATCGCCACGTGGCGATGTCGACGAGGAGAGCTGAGAGGAACATGCCCAGGATTCCGCCACCGCCTGCCACTGCGGCCCACATGCCGATCGCTTGGGAGCGGGCCTTGTCGGGGAAGGAGGACGTGATGACCGACAGGGTCACCGGCATGATCATCGCCGCGCCCACGCCGCTGAGAATCCGCACCGCGAGCATGATCTCCACCGATGGGGCCACCGCGGCCGCGATGTTCGCGAGCACGAAGACGATCAGACCGCCGACGAAGACCGGCTTGCGCCCCAGTCGGTCGCCCATCGCACCCAGGGGCAAGAGGAGCGCGGCAAGGGTGAGCGTGTAGGCGTTGATGATCCAGAGGATCTGCCCCTGTGAGGCGTCGAAGGTCATCGCCAGTTGCGGCTGAGCCACGTTCAGCCCGGAGACGGAGGCGACGACTGCCATCAGGGCGATGCAGACGGCCCAGAGGATCGCACGCCGACGGCGAGGATCGTCGATGACCGGCGCTGCGGAGGTGACCGCGCCGATCGATGAGGATGAGGTCATTGCTGGAGGGAACCTTTCAGAGTGAACGCCGCCTCTCACGAGGACGTCGGGCGGCAGGGCGGAACGCCGGGACCACGGCCCGGCACGAGGCACGGATGGATCAGGAGAGGCGGCGGGCGCGGACGATCACGTCATGCAAGGGCACCCCGGCACCACCGGCATCGAAGGTGCGGGTGTGCTCGTAGCCGGCCTCGACACGCCAGTCGGGGTCGCGGAACAGAGCGGTGATCCCGTCGAGAGTCGCGGTCGCATCCTCGGGGTGCTCATGACCGTGACCACCGTGGTGCTGGCCGGGCAGGTGACCGACGATGAGCAACGTCCCGCCGGGTGCGACCCACGAGGAGATTCGCCGGTAGAACGCGAGCTGACCGATGTCGGCGTGGGCGTAGCTGGTGAGCACCAGATCCCACGTGCGTTCCGGCTCCCACCGGGCAAGATCGGTCTCGATCCACTCGAGGCGAGTGTTCAGATCACGGTCCACGGCCCGGGCGCGCGCGGCGGTCAGTGCGGCCGCGGAGATGTCGGCCGCAGTGACCTCCCAACCGTGCTCGGCGAGCCAGAGGGCTTCTGTTCCGGCCCCGCATCCGGCGTCGAGAGCGGTACCGGCGGGCAGATGTGCCGTCTCGACCGGTAGGTAGGGGTTCGCCGGGAAGTGGTGGGCCCGTTGGGCGCCGGTGGGGTGCCAGTGGTCTTCCCAGTAGTTCTTGTCGAACTCGGCCATCATGCACCGGCCAGCGGGCTGGCCTCGTGCCTGGGGCTGTCCTGCGTTGTACTCACGTGCGGTCCTCCTGGTTGCGCCTGATGTCCGCCTCAGCATCAACCGCAGGAGCGCCGCTGGCAATCATTCTTGCCGAATGGCAAAATGAGGGGCATGCCAGAGCCCATCGACCAGACTCTCGACACCGTCGGACCACGTCTGAAGCACCTGCGCCTGCGCCGCGACGTCACCCTCACCACGCTCGCCGAGGAGACGGGCATCTCCACGAGCACCCTGTCTCGCCTGGAGGCCGGGCTCCGCCGGCCGACGCTGGAGCAACTCCTGCCGTTGGCCAGCTACTACGGCGTCACTCTCGACTCGCTGGTGGACGCTCCCCGGACGGCGAACCCGCGTATTGATCTGCGTCCCGTTTCGTGCGCAGACGGCTCGATCATCATCCCGCTCACCCGACGGCCCGGCGGCGTCCAGGCGTACAAGTTCGTGCTGCCCGCAGGCAGTGACGACGCCGTTCCCCAACTGCGCTCCCACGAGGGGTTCGACTGGGCCTACGTCCTCAACGGCACCTTGCGACTGGTGCTCGGTGACCAGGACGAACTCCTGCAGGCCGGGGAGGCTGTCGAGTTCGATACCCGGACCCCTCACTGGTTCGGAGCCACCAGCACAGGACCGGTCGAGTACCTCAGCCTGGTCGGACGACACGGCCAGCGCGCCCACGTGCACGCCGGCGTCGATCGCTAGCGGCAGGATGCGCCGATCTTCTCGGTGCCTACGATGGCTGGGAGGTGGCAGCGCCCGATCCGAAGGAGCAGGAGAAATGCGGAAGACGAAGCACGCACCGTTCGTGGCGGCATGCGCCGCCGGGTTGCTGCTCCTGGCCGGCTGCACCGACGAGGTGGGACCGGAGACCGGGGAGGATGAGGCCACGGAGCCGAGCCCGGCCGAGGAGACCGAGCCGGAGGAAGCCGACGGCACTGCTGAACCCAACGAGGCCGATATCGAGTATGCCGCGAACATGATCCTTCACCATGAGCAGGCCGTGGAGATGTCCGAGATCCTCCTGGCCAAGGACGATGTCGAGCCCGAGGTGGCTTCGCTCGCCGAGGCCATCCAGGACGCTCAGGGACCCGAGATCGCGCAGATGGAGGCCTGGCTCGAGGACTGGGGCTACGGTCCCGATGAGGACGGCAGCCTGCACCACGGCGAGCACGACGATCACAGCGCGGCGGGCCACCAGGGCATGCTGGGAGACGAAGAGATCGAACAGCTCACCGAGGCGAGCGGCCCGGAAGCCTCCCGGCTCTTCCTGCAGCAGATGATCATCCACCACCAGGGCGCCGTGCTCATGGCCGAAGAACACCTCGAGAACGGCCAGCACCCCGAGGCGCTCGCGCTGTCCGAGGACGTCGTCTCCGACCAGAGCGCCGAGATCGAGGAGATGCAGGAACTGCTCGAGCAGCTGCAGTGACGCCCTACCCGGGATCTACCCGAGGCCGCGCGCTCCGACGTACTGGTAGACGATGAGGAAGGCGCCCGCCATGGCTGCGGATCCGGCGACCGCAAGGATCGCCGGGCCGGCACCGCGAATCCTGCGCACGAGCATCACCGCGAGCAGGATCACGGCGATGGCCACGACCGCCCACCAATAGCCGGGTTCGGTGGTCTCGTGGACCACGGTGAGGCCGAAGAGCCCGTCGCCGAGTCCGATACCGGCGAGCACGCCGGTACCCGCGGCGGCGCGGAAGCCTCTGGCCCGCAACCATGAGGTCGCTGCGCCCACCGCGGGGCCTGCGATGACACCGATCATCGAGAACAGCAGCGGGTTGTAGTACAGGCCCTCCAGGCCCGCCACCACGGCGTACCCGAGGACGAGGAGCACGAAGCTGACCGCACCCAGCACCGCCGCGGCGGCCGGGCGGAACCGCGAGCCGAACACGAGCAGAGATGTGAGGAGAGTCCAACCGCTGGAGGAGTTCGCGAAGGGAACGGCGGCGTCGGGCAGGAACCCTTGTGCGTAGAACGTCAGGCCGCCGAGGACAAAACTGAGCACGGCCACGATGACCGCGCGGGGGATCATGGCAGAGCCGGAATCGATGTAGCGCGGCTCGCTGCTCGTGTTCATCGCGTGACAGTCATCCATCGTGCTACTGGAGCCCGACCGCCGCTTGCGCGGAAGGACCGGTCGCTGAGTGACCCGGGATCGCCGCCCCCGCGACGAGTCTTCTCACCAACTCGTCGTACTCGACTCCCGCGGCGCGGAACATGCGCGGAACCTGAGAGGCCGCCGTCATTCCCGGCATGGTGTTCACCTCGTTGAACACCACACCGTGATCGGTGAGGAAGAAGTCCATGCGCGCCACGCCGCGGCAGCCGAAAGCGTCGAAGAGGTCCAGGGCGGCCTGGCTTAACGCCTGCGTCTCGGCAGGTTCCAGCGCCGCCGGGACGGTGAATCGCGCGGAACCGTTGTACTTGGTCGCGGTGTCGAAGAGGCCGGAGGCGTGGATCTCGAGTGGGGGAGCGGCCCAGCGGGTGCCGTCGGCTTCGCGCAACACGGCGACGTCGATCTCCCGGCCGTGCACGACGTGCTCGACCAGCACCCCGCCGTCACTGGAGAGCTCTCCCGCCCGACGGATCGCCCCGGCCAGCTCCGCAGCGTCGGCCACCAGCGAGACACCATGACTCGAGCCTGAACTCACTGGTTTGACCACGACCTCCCGCTCGAAGGCCACGGCGTCGGCGCCCGAGACCACGAATCCGGGCGTGACCTGCACGCCGGCATCCCGCGCCATCACTTTGGACCACTGCTTATCCTTCCCCACGGCGCCGGCCGCGACTCCGGATCCGACCACGCGCACCTGCGCCAGCGCGCACAGCGCCGCCAGCACGCCGTCTTCGCCGAGAGGCCCGTGCACGCAGGGGAAGACGACGTCCGTGGCCCGCAGCTGCATGACCGCGGCGGCCAGGCTCTGTGCCGGAGTGACGCCGAGCGGATCGCCTCCGATCCACCACAGACCGTCGGTGCCGACGTCCCATCGCTCGACCTCAACGCCGGAATGCCGCAACGCCGTTGATACCGCCGTCGCCGAAGCGACGGAGACCTCGTGCTCAACGTTCTGGCCGCCACCGATCACCACCACGCGACCACTCATGCGACTGTCCTCCTGACTCGCGAGCCGATGCCCGCGAGAATGACGTGCGGGATGGTTCCCGCCCATGCGGCCCACTCCTGAACGGTCGGCGCGGCCGTGCCCGCCGGGCCGAACACCGTGGCGAGCGTGCCCCGCGGATAACTGATGGCTCCCGTGTCGATGACCATCTGGTCCATGGACACCCGCCCGACGACGCGGTGGCGGCGTCCGCCGATCTCCACCGCGGCATCAGGCGAGAGCTCGCGGGGCAGGCCGTCGACGTACCCCAACCCCAGCACGCTCAGGTGGGTCGCCGACGTCGTGACATGGGTACCGCCGTAGCCCACCCGGGTACCCGCGGGCACCTCAGCGGCATGCGTCACCGGCGCCGTCAAGCGGCCGGCGGCCCGGAGCTGGGTGGTGCTGGAGGGATCGATGCCCACCAGGCCGGCACCGATGCGTACCATCTCGAAGCGCGTTGCCGGGTCGGTGAGCGCCGCCGCTGTCGCACCCAGGTGGGTGAGAAGCGGCCATAGACCCCAGGAGACCGCCAGGCGCAGGCCGACCGCAAAGGCCTCGACCCCGGGCGCATTGCGCTCCGGATCGGCACGGTCGGCCTCGGGCAGATGCCCCATCAGACCCACGACCCGGAGGTGGCCGCCATCCTGTGCCCGGCGAGCCAGCCGCATCAGTGCCGGCCACTCCGCTCGCGGGACCCCGCCCCTGGCCATGCCGGTGTCGAGGTGGAGGTGTACGCGCACCAGGCCGGGTGCCTGATCCACCACCTGCTGCAGCTCCTCCACCAAACCCACCGCCAGATCGGTGCGGGCGCGTACGGCCTGCTCGACGTCGAGACCACCGGGATGTAGCCAGGCCAAGACCGGTGCGGTCAGACCGGCCCGGCGCAGCAGCTCGGCATCATCGAGGTCGGTCACGCCTAACCAGCTCGCACCGCCGTCCAGGGCCGCCCGCGCCACCGGCACCGTGCCGAGGCCGAACCCATTGGCCTTGACGACCGCCATCACTCGGGATCCGGTCTGGGCGCGGATGGTGCGGACGTTCGCCGTGACAGCGGCACGATCGAGGTGCAAAGTGGGCCTGGCCCCTTGTGTGCCGGAGGCGGGGCGCGGGCCGGTTGCGGCGCGTGGGCATCGCGGCAACGTCGGAACGGCGGTGGTGCCGGGCATGAGCACTCCTTGGTGCGGGGGCGAGGGAGTCTCATCCCGTCTGGGATTGACGGTACGAAAGCAGCCGGGCTCGGGCGTCGGGCTGGGGACCGGTTCTGTACTACGACCCTGGTCTGATCCCGGTATGACGTGCCTAGCCCCACCCACAGTCGCTCGGGCACCCGGGGCGGTGCCGCTCCTGCTCCGCTGGGTTCAGCCGCGCGCTGCCTGCACGTCGAGCACCCAGGTCACACCGAAGCGGTCGGTGAGCATGCCGAAGCCGGCCGACCACGCCGAGGCTGCCAAGGGCTCGATGACCTCGCCACCTTCCTGCAGAGCCTTCCACGGCCCGTCGATCTCCTCGAGGGTTTCGCCGCGGACGGAGACAAAGAACGGACGATCGGTGATGGTGGCACCCTGTTCGCGGTACGTGCTTCCGCTGAAACCTTCGGTACGGCCCGGGATGTCGTAGGCCATCAACCGGAAGCCGCTCTCGGCTTCGAGCTGACCGAAGACCAGCTTTTCGGCGTCCGGCGCCTCTGGGGGCATGCCGAGGTCACCGTAGGTGGTGGTGTGCACGTGGCCGCCGAAGGCGCTCTGGTAGAAGTCGAGCGCAGCGCGGGCCGTGCCGGGGAAGTTCACGTGCGTGGTGGCGACGAGGGCCATGGGAGCTCCTTGATCGTGTGAGTCTGGCCGGCGGATGTGCCGACGGGAACCACTCTCGGACCAGTAGCGGTCAGATTCTGACCTCGACTCACGACAGAATGGCGACCATGACCAGTCCCTCGTCGCGCATGCTCTCGTTGCTGTCGCTGCTGCAGAGCCGGCGCGACTGGCCCGGTGTGGTGCTCGCCGAGCGACTCGGCGTCACCCCGCGCACGGTCCGCCGCGATGTGGAAAAGCTGCGGGAGTTGGGCTACCGCGTGAGCGCTGTCAGGGGCCCCGACGGCGGCTACCGTCTGGAGGCGGGTTCGGAGCTGCCTCCCTTGCTCTTCGACGACGAGCAGGCCATCGCGATCGCCATTGCCCTGCACCACGCTCCGTCGAGCGGAGTGGACGTCGGGGAGGCTGCAGATCGCGCGCTGGCCACAGTTCGGCAGGTGATGCCCTCGCGCCTGCGGTACCGGGTGGACGGTATCCGCTTCAGCACCACCGGCGGCGAGGTACGGGTGGATCCTCAGGTGCTCGAGGCCGTGAGCGAGACAGTGCGTGACCGGCGCGTCCTCCGCTTCGATTACGGCACCACGACGGGGCCGGCCCGGCGCAGCGAAGCCCACGGTCTCGTCGCTCGGCGAGGCCGCTGGTACCTCGTGGGCTGGGATCTGGACCGGGAGGACTGGCGCATCTACCGGCTCGACCGCCTCACCGTGCGCTCACCGGCCGGCCCACGCTTCACTCCGCGGCCGGTGCCGACCGGCGAGGTGGGGACCTTCCTCGACGCCCGTGCCAAAGGCTCGGCCGACGGCAACCAATGGCCATGCATCGGACAGGCGGAGATCGCGCTGCCCGCGGCCGAGGTCGTCCCCTGGGTGAGCGATGGGCACGTGGATCCGATCGGTGAGCGAAGTTGCCAGGTCACCATCGGCTCGTGGTCGTGGGCCGGGCTCCTGGCCTCGATCATTCGCTTCGACGCACCGTTCCGCATCCTCGGACCACCGGAACTCGCCGAGGCCGGGCGGACGCTCGCCGGCCGGTTGGCCTCTCCCTCACCGTCTCCGTCGCAGACTGGAGCTTGACACCATGACCGCAGCGGCACCGCTCGATTCCCTGATCGTTCCGGATGCGCAGGCCTGGCAGCAGTGGTTGCTCGATCATGCCGAGAATTCGGCGGGCACGTGGCTCGTCCTCGCCAAGAAGGGCGTGACCTCGCCCACCTCACTGACCTATCAGCAGGCGCTCGAGGAATCACTGTGCGACGGCTGGATCGATGGACAGCGCCGCTCCCGGGACGGGCAGGCCTTCCTGCAACGCTTCACTCCGCGCCGTCCTTCGTCGCTCTGGTCCCAGCGCAACGTCACGATCGTCGCCCGCTTGGCCGAGCAAGGGCGGCTGCGGGAGCGGGGGCTGGCGGAGATCGAGCGGGCGCGGGCCGATGGTCGATGGGAGCGCGCCTACGCAGGCTCGGCGACGGCGGAGACACCGGCAGAGCTGCGTGCCGCGCTGGCCCAGAGCCCCGCTGCGGAGGCCGCCTTCGCCGCCCTGAGCCGCGCCGACCGCTACCAGGCGCTCCAACCCATTCTCATCGCGGCGAACGATGGCGTGCGCCAGACCAGGATCGCGGCGCTGGCGTCTCGCCTGACCCGACCGGACCAGACCTGACCCGACCTCCACCGGCCGTCGGAAGCCAGCTCCACCGGCCGCCAGCCGTCGATTGTGCTCAGCAATCGTCGTTCCCCGCGCCCCTCAGCGTGCCGATACCGACCGTCAGCGCGCACAATCGCGCAAGGGGCGCACAATCCCGGGGCGCCGGGGAGCCGGGCGCGGCCGGGAGCCGGGGCGCCGGGGTGCACGCCAGCGGTACCGCCGGCACTCAGCCCCGCGCGGTCACCTCGTAGCGGTGCCCGGCGCGGCGAAGACGATCGATGAGCACGTCCCCGATGGCGGTGGCCGGTGTGAGCGACCCGGCACGATCGGGCAGTTCCTCGTGGTCGAGAGCCAGTGCGAGCGCCGATTCCCCGAGCATGACCGTCGTGGCGGCGTATCCCGGGTCGCCCGGTCCAGCGACCACGGCGCGGTACTGCACACCGGACTCGGTGACTGCGCGCAGCTCGGTGCGGAACCAGCCGGCGGCGCGCGTGTGCTCGTCGGGCCCGGTGCCCGCCGCCGGGAGCAGCTGGTCGAGCAGCGCCTGCGCCGGCCGGAGGGCCAGCACCCCCATGCCGGCCGCCATCGCCGCGCTCAGGCCGGCAGCACGGAGTGCCCCGCGCGGGCCCCGCCCGAGGCTGACCGCTTCCCCGTACCGCAGATCCCGGCCGTAGCTCCACCCCTGCACGGCGTTGGATCGGCGTACCACGCGGGAGTTCACTGACGCCATCGGGAACGGAGCCACCCACGCTCCGTCACGCAGCCGGCTCGGCGCGGGGAAGTCGGCCGGCTGACGTACCGACGACTCCGCCTCGCGATCCGGGCTCAGGGAATGCGGGTCCGCGAGCAGCCTCCGGACGGCCGCGTCCTGGCCAGCCAGCTCCACGATCCCGCGCACCGAGGCGACCGTGCCCCCACTGATGCCACCGCGCGCACGGGCCAGTGCGAGCACCCGTGTCAACCCGCCCGCACCATCTGCCGCGGCTTGGCGGTGGAGTGCGAGTACACCCAGATCCGAGGGGATCGAGTCGTAGCCGCAGCCGTGCACGATGCGGGCACCGGTGTTGCGAGCGAGCTCATCGAACTCCATGGCCTGACGGATGAAGGGCACTTCGCCGGTGAGATCTGCATAGTGCGTTCCCGCGGCTGCACAGGCCTCGACCACCGGCAGGCCGTGTCGCAGATACGGGCCCACCGTGGTGATCAGCACCCGGGTGCTGCGCACCATCGCCCGGAGCGAGTCCGCATCGGTGCTGTCCGCCACCAACACCGGCCAGCTCTGTGCCCGGACCGGCAGTGTCGCCTGGGCAGCCTGGGCCTTCTCCCAGGATCGGGCGGCGAGGGCGATGCGTACGCCCGAGGGTGCGTGATGGGCCAGGTACTCGGCCACCAGCGCGCCCACGAAGCCCGTGACCCCGTAGATCACCAGGTCGTGCTCACGCGGCGCGGCCGAGCCGGGTGTGGTCACTGCTCGTCCGGATCGCTGGTGCGGCCGCGGGTCTCTCGCAGCACGCGCCCCCGTTCGAGGTCCTCAGCCTCCTTGGCGGCCAGCTTGTCGCTCGCCGTGGTGTCACGCTGGGGGAGCTGGATCGAGCTCTCCGCAGCGATCCCAGACTGCAGTTCGCGTGCCCGCTCCATCTCGGCGTCGATCTGCGCGCCGAACAGCAGCGCCAGGTTCATCACCCAGAGCCACAGCAGGGCGATGATCACCCCGGCGAGCGAGCCATAGACCTGGTCGTAGCTGCCGAAGTTGCTGACGTAGAAGCCCAGTCCGAGTGAGGCGATGACCGCCACCACGATCGCGATGAGCGCGCCAGGGGAGATCCACCGGATCTTCGGCTGGCGCACGTTCGGCGTGAAGTAGTACAGCAGCGCGACCACCAGCACCACCACGGCGAGCAGCACCGGCCAGCGGGCGATGCTCCAGGCGGTCACGGCGGCATCGCCCAGCCCCACAACAGACCCGATGGCCTCGGCGATGGGCCCGGAGATCACCAGCAGCACACCAGCCAGGCCCACCAGCACGAGCAGCGCCAGGGTGAGCAGGTACATGGCCGGGCGCAGCTTCCAGGCCGGGCGGCCCTCGGTCTTGCCGTAGATGGTGTTCATGGCGCGGGAGAAGCCGTTGACGTAGTTCGAGGCAGTCCACAGCGCCACAGCGAGACCGGCGATCAGACCGAAGCCCGGGGCCGGGGTGTTGGTCAGGGACTGGATGACCGGTTCCAAGGTGCCCATGGCATCTGCCGGGACCACCTCTTCAGCCATCGAGATCAGGTTGTCGGTGGTGTCTTCCTGGCCCACCAGGCTCAGCAACGAGACCAGCGCAATGGCAGCCGGGAAGATCGACAGCACCGTGTAGTAGGTCAAGCCGGCGGCCAGGTCGGTGCAGCCATTGGCGCTCATACCGCGCAGGGCCCGGCGGAAGGTGTAGCCCCAGGAGGCCTTCTTCAGGTCAGGTGGGGAGTCGGGCTTGTCCCGCTCACCGGCCTGGGTTGCCGCTCTCGACTCTTTCCGCGAGACGGGTTCCTCACGCTGCTCGTTGCTCATGGAGACCTCCTTCAGTCACCACGACTGTGGAGCCTCAGGAGCGATGCGGCAATCTGAACGGCACATTCGAAGCAGCCGACTGGTCGTGCGAAGGAAGCAGGAGGGGCGGCGTGGTGTTACACGGATCATGCATGGTGAATTCAAGGTGCCCCAAGGCAAGCTCGTGGTCGCGGACCTGGACGTCGAGGCCGGTGTGCTGGCCAGGGTGCGGCTCTCCGGAGACTTCTTCCTCGAACCGGAGGAAGCGCTGGGCCGGATGTCCGATGCGCTGGAAGGGCTCCCCGCTGACGCTCCTGCCTCGACGTACGAGGAGGCCGTGGAGCGCGCCCGCCAGAATGCGGTGATGGTCGGCTTCGACCCGCATGCGGTGGTCATCGCGGTACTGCGGGCCCTCGGTCGCAGCACCGCATGGTCCGACCACGATTTCGAGCTCCTGAACACCGGCGAACAGCATCCGGCCATGCAGATGGCCATTGACGAGGTCCTCATCCGGCAGGTGGGCCACGGGCAGCGCCCGCCCACCCTGCGTGTGTGGGAGTGGGCCTCCAACGCCGTCATCATTGGTTCCTTCCAGTCCCTGTCCAATGAGGTCGACCTCGAGGCGGCGGCCCGGCACGAGACCACCGTGGTGCGTCGCATGTCGGGTGGCGGCGCGATGTTCGTCGAGCCCGGCAACACCATCACCTACTCGCTCTACGTGCCCGGCACTCTGGTGGAGGGCATGAGCTTCGTGGAGTCCTACGCCTTCCTGGACGCCTGGGTGGTGCGCGCGCTGCGCGAGCTGGGCGTGGACGCCACCTATGTGCCCATCAATGACATCGCCTCGCCCGCCGGCAAGATCGGCGGGGCGGCCCAGAAGCGGATCACTGGCGGTGCCGTGCTGCACCATGTGACGATGTCTTACGACATGGACGCCGCGAAAATGCTCGACATCCTGCGCATCGGCCGCGAGAAGCTCTCCGACAAGGGCCACGTCAGCGCGGGCAAGCGCGTGGACCCGCTCCGCTCCCAGACCGGGCTGAGTCGCGCCGCGGTGATCGAGGCGATGCTCGCCCACTTCGAGTCGAGCTACGGGCTGCGACCGACCGCCCTCGACGAGGCGACCCACGCGGAAGCCGTTCGGCTGGCTGGGGACAAGTACGCGACCGCCGAGTGGCTGGAGCGTGTGCCGTGAGCAGCGCCGATCCCTCCACCGCCTATCTCGATCACCTGGTCGCCGAGACCGAACGCCGCACCCGGCAGGGTCCAGCAACGGGCGCCGGTGAGACGAGTGGAGCTGAGCACGCCGTTGGCGCCCCGGACGCCGCGGTGCATGCGGTCGATCACGCCGCTCAGGCGCTGGAAGCCGACCTGGCTGACATCGTGCGCACACTCCACGGTGAGCCGGAGATCGCCTTCGAGGAGCACCGCAGTGCCCGGCTGCTGGTTGATGTGCTGGCCCGCCACGGCATCTCCGCGGAACTCGGCGTCCACGGCCTACCGACCGCCTTCCGTGCTGAGATCGGGCACGGGCGGCCCGCGATCGTCATCTGCGCCGAGTACGACGCCCTGCCCGGGATCGGTCACGCCTGCGGGCACAACGTCATCGCCGCGGCGAGCGTGGGCGCCTTCCTCGCGCTGCATCGGGCCTGGGCGGAGGCTCGGCCTGAGGGCACGGTCGTCCTGCTGGGCACCCCGGCTGAGGAGGGCCGCAGCGGCAAGGAGATCCTCGCCCGCGCCGGAGCCTTCGACGACGTCGACGCCGCGATCATGGCTCATCCTTATGGCCTGGATGTCGCCGATCAGGTCTGGCTCGGCCGGCGGCTCTTGACCTGGACCTTCACCGGGCGCCCCGCCCACGCCTCCGCGCAGCCCTACATGGGGCGCAACGCCCTGGACGCTGCCTCGCTCGCCTATCAGGGCATCGGTCTGCTGCGCCAGCAGATCCCGCCGATCGACCGGATCCACGCCACGATCGTGGAGGGGGGCACCAGCCCGAACATCGTTCCCGAGCGCGCCGTGGTGCGGCTGTACGCCCGCTCGAAGTATCCCGATACGCTCCGGGACCTCTCCCGGCGCCTCGACGACGTCGCGCGCGGCGCCGCGTTGATGACCGGGACCGAGGTGGAGATCGACTGGGACGACGGTGCCCTGCCCTCGCTCCCGGTCCGCACCAACGACACCCTCACCTCACGTTGGGTGGCCGCACAGCACCGCCGAGGGCGCCGTCCGCTGCCCGCGGGTGTGCTGTCCGAGACGCTCGCCGCCTCGACTGACTTCGGCAATGTCAGCTACCGGGTTCCCGGAATCCACCCGCTCATCCAGGTCGCGGAGCCGGATGTGGCCCTGCATACGGCCGAGTTCGCGGCCGCAGCCGGCAGTCCACGTGCGCTCGAGGCCGCCGTCGACGGCGCGGCTGGGCTGGCTCTCACCGCCCTGGACTACCTGCATGATGCGGCGCTGCGCGAGGCCGTCGCCTCGGAGTTCTCCGAGCAGGGCGGTGCCATCGACGTGCCGGGGTACTTCGACTAGTTGCTGCCTTCACCGGTCTCGTTCGACTCCTCCGCCGGTTCCGATCCCGCGGCGCTCTCCTCATGTGACTCGCGCAGCTTCCGGCCACGGCTGATGTCTGCAGCATCCTTCGAGGCACGCTTGGTACTGGCTCGGGTGTCGCGCGCCGGCAACTGGATGGTTTCCTCCGCTGGAAGGCCGGAACGCAGTTGGCGGGACCGTTCGAGTTCGACATCGAGCTCGGCCCCGAAAAGCAAGGCCACGTTCATCGCCCACAGCCACAGCAGGGCCACGATCACCCCGGCCAGCGATCCGTAGATCTCGTTGAATCGCCCGACGTTGACCACGAAGGCCCCCAGGCTGAGTGAGGCGATCACCGCCAGGCCGATGGCGGTGATCGCACCCAGGGAGACCCACCGGAATCTCGGCTTCCGCACGTTCGGCGTGAAGTGGTAGAGGATCGCCACCACCGCCGCCACGACCAGGAGCAGTACGGGCCAGCGCACCAGGGTCCACACCGTCACCGCGGTGGTGCCCAGCCCGACGAGCGCGCCCAGCGACTCCGCGATCGGGCGGGAGATCACCAGCAGCACCGTGGCCAGGGCGAGGAAGACCAGGAGCACCAGCGTCAGGCCGAACATGGCCGGGCGCAGCGTCCACATGGGCCGGCCCTCCGGCACGCCGTAGATCGCATTCATCGCCCGGGAGTACGCGTGCACGTAGATCGAGGCGGTCCACAGGGCTGCGGCCAGACCCAGCGCGAGGCTCAGCCCCGGGGCTGGAGCCGTGGTGAGATTCTCGATCACCGGCGCCAGCGCGCTCATGGCCGAGGCGGGGACCACCTCCGCGGCCATCGACAGGAGGGTCTCGGTGCTCTCTTCCTGGCCCACCAGGCTGGTCAGCGCGACCACCGCGATCATGGCGGGGAAGAGCGAAAGCACCGCGTAGAAGGTGAGGGCAGCAGCGAGGTCGACGCAGCGGTCACGGCCGAACTCACGCGCCGCCCTACGGAGCGTGAAGCGCCACGGGGTCGCGTGAGCCACCTCAGTGCCCGCGCAGCCGGGTGATCTCCCGGCGCTCTCGCTTGGTGGGTCGCCCGGCGCCACGGCTGCGCTGCGGTACCCATGGCCGGTCGACCGCGGGCGGTGGTGGGGGCGACTCGTCGAACATGGCCTGCGCAGCGCGCGGAGCTCCCACCCGCTTCCGCAGCGGCTCACGCACCACCAGGATGCGGGGCCGCGGGCCGCCGGTCACCTCCACGCGGCTCCCGGCGCCCACCATCGTCGCGGGCTTCGCCCGATCGCCGTCGACCGTGACGTGCCCACCACGGCATGCCGCCTGCGCGAGGCTGCGGGTCTTGAACACGCGCACGGCCCACAGCCAGGCGTCCACACGTACAGAATCCGAGGCCATGCCTCCGAGGGTAGGTGCTGGACACCGCTAGGGTGCTCAGGCTCCCAGGATCAGATCCCGCACGGCAGCTCCAGGGCTGCGCTGGGTGTCGAGGAGCCGGCCTTGGCGGTAGCGCTCAAAGACGCGCGGGTCGATGTAGGAGCGGCGCGCAACCGCCACGGTATTCCCCAGCCGCTGCGCGCAGTACTGCACGGTCTGGCGCTCGATGGCGGTGCGCTCCCGTCTGCTGGCGGCCACGCCGGCGCGCGCCAGCGCCTCCGCGGCAAGGACGGTGCCCGTGAGCGTACGGAAGTCCTTGGCCGAGAAAGAATTGCCGGTGACCTCGCCGATGTAGGTATTGAGCATCTCCGGCGTGAGCGAGCGGTAGCGCCGTCCCTCCCGCCAGCGGAGCAGGAAGGCGCGCGGAGCTCCGACCAGTTCGCGGATCGCCTCGACCATACGCTCGTCCTCCACCGTGACGGCTTGCCGCTTGCCCGACTTCCCCGGGAAGGCCAGCGTCACGCCCGACTCGTGCTCGAGCACGTGTCGCCCCTGCAGAGTGGTCAGTCCGCGGCTGCCGGTGCGTCGCAGATGCCGGCGCGACCCCACGCGGAGCGCGGTGAGGTCGAGCAGGCGGAAGGCCACCGCGAGGACCCACTCCTGCTCATCCTTGGGCTCGTTCAGCGCACGGGTCACGCGGGCGCGAGCCCGGGGGAGGGCCGCCGCGAGGGCCAGGGCTCGGTCGTACTTGCCGCGTTCGCGCCTGGCGGTCCAATCCGGGTGGTACAGGTACTGGCGCCGTCCGGCCTCGTCGGTGCCGACCACCTGAATGTGCCCGCGCGGACTGGCGCAGATCCACACGTCGCTCCACGCCGGTGGGATCACCAGGCCATCGATCCGTGCGCGATCGGCGGGCGTGGCCGGGCGCCCGTCCTGGCAGAGGTAGCGGAACCCCGCTCCCGAGCGGACCCGCTGGAGCCCGTTGTCGCTGCCCGGGCTCACGCGTTTCAGGCGTGGCATGCGCGTGCTGGTCGTCGGTGCTGGTCGCGTCAGTCGTTGACCGGGAGATCGCTGACGGCGGGTCCTTCAAGCAGCGTTCCATCGGCGGCGAAGCGGGAGGCGTGCAGCGGGCAGTCCCAGGAACACTCCGCGTCGTTCCATCGCAGCACACCACCCAGGTGCGGGCAGACCGCCGAGACACGACGGGTCACGCCATCAACGGTGGATTCGCCGACCGGCTTGCCGCCGGAGCGCCCGACAACGCCATGCCCCTCACTCGGCGGGTAGTCCGGGAGGGCATTGAGCTCCGCGCTGGCCCAGTCCGTGCCCATGCGTGCGCCGATGTCCAGGTTGTCCATCACGCCGGAGAGCACGCCGTTCAGGGTCACCGAGCGGCGCGTCAGGGTGTCGGCCCAGGCCATCTGACCGCCAAGGATTTCTGAGCTGAGGGCCAACGCGGCCGCGACGCCATTGGTCATGCCCCACTTGTTGAAGGCGGTGGCGAGGTAGATGTTGCCGCCTCCACGCGGCAGCGCGCCGATGTAGGGCACGTGATCGGCGGCGCGGTAGTCCTGCGCGGACCAGCTGTGGGTGCGTGCGGCGCCGGGGAAGTGGCGGCGAGTCCAGGCCTCGAGGTCGAGCACGGCACCGCGTGGCGAATTGGCCCGGCCCACCATGTGCCCGTTGCCGCCCACGAGGAGGTACTCCTCGCCGTCCACCGGTGCTGTGCGGAGGCTACGGCCCGGTGCGTCCGCGCTCAGGTACATACCCTGCGGGGCGGCGTGAGCGGAACCGGTCTCGGCCGGCATCCGGAAGGCGAGTGCGTAGGAGCGGTGGCCGGTGAGCCTGGCGAAGTACCCGCCACGGTCGAGCACCGGCACGCCGGTGGCGAGCACCAGCTGCTCGGTCCGCAGACTTCCCCCGGTGGTGTGCACCGACAGCGGGGAACCGGACTTCGCGTCGAGGAGTCGCACGCCCTCGTAGATCACGCCGCCGCGCTCGTGCAGTTCGCCGGCCAGAGCGCCGAGGACCTCCAGGGGATGCACCTGGATCTGCTCGTCCAGGCTCAGGGCACCGGAGACCGGGTAGGGGAGCTCGGTGGTGTCCTGCCAGGTGACCGGGAGTTCGGCCGTGTGGCAGGCCGCAGCTTCCTTCTCGAGCGCGGCGGCCCCCTCCGCGGTGGTGGCGTAGGTCCAGGCCGATCGGCGCTGATAGCCGACGTCCCGCTCATCGAGGTACTGCGCTAACCAGGCCTGCCCGTCGCGATTGGCCGTTACGTAGGCCTGGAGGACCTCGGTGCTCTGATGCTCAGCAATGCCGGAGAGCGTGGTGCCCTGGAGGAGGGAGACCTTGGCCGTGGTGTTGCCGGTGGCGACGGCGCCGACGCTGCGTGCCTCCAGCACAGCGACCTTCTTGCCGGCGCGCGCCAGCAGCACGGCCGTGGTCAGGCCCGTCAGGCCGCCACCTGCCACCACGACGTCGTAGTGGGAGCCGGGCAGTGGCACCGCGGGGGCGGGGATGTCCAGCGGGTGGGAGTCGAACCAGAGGGAACGCATGGTTGTGGCCATAGACGCATCCTCACCCGGGTGAGCGGTCTCCGCAGGTCGAGGGCACCCGGGATAAGGCTCAGGTGGCGTTCCACAACTCCCGGTAGTAGGCGAGCCGTTCGCGGTCCGGCTCCACGCCGTAGGCCTCGATGAGCGCATCGTCCCAGCCGGGCCCGTAGTTCCAGGTGGTGCTCATTGACGCCACGGCGATGTCGCCCCACCGGTCACCAGTGCCGAGCTGCCCGAGGTCGACGTGCGCGAGCCAGCGTCCGCCCGCACCGAGCAGGGTGTTCGGACAGCACGCGTCCGCGTGGCACACCACGCGCTGGTCGATGGGCGGCGCCTGCCGCAGATGCTCGGGCACGGCGTGGCCGCGAGAGGTGGCGTTCACGATCCGGTCGGTGACCTCCCAGCGCCATGGGCACTCCTCGACCGGCAGGGCGTCATGGAGGGCGCGGAGCGCCTGCCCGACGGCGCGCACCGCCACGGCGGGCTGTTCGCGCCATCGCGGCGCCACGGCGGACTCACCGGGAAGGGCGGCGGTGATCAGCCACTCCCAGGTGGCGTCACTGCCGTGCTCGAGCACCTGAGGAACTGCGATCCACTGCGCGGCCCACCGCATGCGCGCCGCTTCGGCAGCAAAGGAGGTCTCCGCGTGGTGTGGTCCGCACTTGATGACCACCGCGCCGCTGGCGCGTTCGGCACGGAAGGTCACGCCGCCGAGCTGATTGCGCCACAGCAACGTCAGGGGCGCGCCGTCCGCCAGCTCGAGCACCCGCTCCGGGGCAGTCACAGGCGTGTCGAGGTCATCGGGGTGCATGGGGCCCATTCTGCCGGGCCCGCTGTGCACGGACCCGCTGCGCACGGCCCCGGGGTGTTGGCCCCGGGGCCGTCTCGCGGGCCAGCCCAGCACGCTCAGTGGGCGAGTCCGGCGGTCTCTCCGCCGTCGGCAATGAACTCGCCACCGGTGGAGAAGGTGGATTCGTCGCTGGCCAGGAAGACCACGAGGTGGGCGATCTCCTGGGGCAGGCCCAGGCGCTTGAGTGCCACATGGGTCTGGGCGAGCTCGAGGCCCTCGGTCATGGGGGTCTTGATGGCGCCTGGGTGCACGGAGTTCACCCTGATGTTCGCCGGTCCGAGGTCGAGGGCCATGGACTTGGTCATGCCACGCAGTCCCCACTTCGAGGCCACGTACCCGGAGACTGCCTCGTATCCCTGCAGCCCTGCGGTGGAGGAGATGTTGATGATCGACGCGTTCTTCTCCGAGGTCTTCAGCAGCGGCAGCGCAGTCTTGATGCCGACGAAGGGCGCTGGCGGAAAGCGTGATCGCCAGAGAGGTTAGGCCTGGTCCTTGTAGACGCTCAGGAATCGCTGCGCCTCGGTGGAGGTCAACGGAGAGTGCTCGGCCAGCAGGTCTGCTGCCTCATCGACGTGGTTGTCGCGCAACATGGCGTAGAGCTGGTCGTGCAGCCACGTTTCGAGGTCATCGTGGGAGAGGGTGATGGTTTCCTCGCCTCGGCGCACCTCGAGGTGGAAGCCGGGCATGCTGCCACCGGCGCGATCCCAGCCCTCGGGGATGGTGAGTTCGGAGAGGTCATCAGGGGCACTCAGTTCCGGATGCCCGAGACCGGCATCAGCCGGGGTGTTGCTGGCGGCCCCCGCAGGAGGGAGGAACGTGTCGCCCACGCCTGCCTGGACCTCGCGGCCCTGGTCGTCCACACCGTCACTGTGACTCACGCGCGCCGGCCCGAGGAGGCCGTCATGGCCCGGCTCGGCCGTGCGCTCGGCACCGGAATGGCCGGTGGCGCGCCTGATCCAGACGGCGATCACGCGCACCACGGCAGCCGAGAGGGCTACCACGAGCGCGAGCATCAGGACCAGATCCATTCCATCAGGCTAGGCCAGATCTGCCCCCGATGGGGAGTCCCGGCCTCCGGACGTGCGCGGCTCGTCTCGCGCCCGTACGACACAATCAGCATCTCCGGCGATCACGAAGCCTCCTGAAGGCCGGTCAGCTCAGAGAATCTGCCCCATGCGGCTGAGAGGTGGTAGCAGGTGGCAGCGGTCCTCTCCGGATTCACGATCATCTGGATCGTGATTGCCGTCGGCTTTCTGCTCGCCCGGTTCCGGCTGGTTCCAGCAGATGCCCAGCGTGTGATGGGACTGCTCGTCTACTACGTGGGCCTGCCCAGCATGCTCTTCGTGACGGTCTCCGCTGCGGACCTGGGCGACGTACTGGGCGTGCAGTTCGTCATTGCAGCGCTCAGCGCCTTCGCCACGTTGGCCATCTTTCTGATCGTGGCTCGCTTTCTGCTTCGCGGTCGCAGTGCTTCCGAGCTCTTCGTAGGGGGCGTCAGCTCATCGCTGGTCAACTCCGCCAATCTCGGGTTCCCGATCGCGGCCTACGTCATCGGTGACCTGACCTTCGCTGCCCCGGTGCTGATGTTTCAGCTGCTGCTCTACATGCCGGTGCAGGCCTCCATACTGGACCAACTCGGGCGCCAGGACGCCGGCCCGCGCGGCCGCTCCCTGCTGCGAGGGCTGCGCCAGTCCGCAGTCAATCCGATGATCCTCGGCTCACTGGTCGGGCTGGCCTTCGCCTGGCAGGGCTGGTCACTTCCTGAGCCGGCGCAGGAGTCGCTCGCGCTGATGGGCGGGATCGCCATCCCCTTGGCGCTGCTGGCCTTCGGCATCACCCTGGCCTCCTCCAGCCCGCTGTCGCGCTCGGGCGGGCGACGCCGGGACGTCCTGCTTGCTTCGGTGCTCAAACTCGGCGTCCATCCCGCCCTGGCGTACCTGCTGGCGGCCTTCGGTTTCGGGCTCGACGGCGTGGGACTCCTGGCCGCCGTAGTCATGGCTTCCCTGCCCGCGGCACAGAACGCGCTGGTCCTGGCGCTGCGCTATGACCGCGGCGTGGTAGTGGCTCGCGACACCGTGCTCGTCAGCACCTTGATCGGGGTTCCGGCCATGGCACTGGTCGCTGTGCTGCTCGCGTAGGGCACTGAGCATTCGCGTGCCCCGGCGGTCTCACGGCCGGGTGAGGACTGTGGCGAGTTCCGGAATGCGAGCCACGAACGTGTCGACGAGCTCGGCGGCCAGGTTCACCGAGTCCACCAGCGGGTGGAAGGCGAACGCCCGCACCGCTGCCTCGCGTGAGCCCGCGCCGTGCGGACCTCTCGCTGAGGCGCGGAGCTAGCCCGTGCGGACTAACGCAGCCTGAACCTCGGTGCGCAGCCGGGTGAACTCCGGATCGGCGCGAGTGGTCAGCTGGCTGCGAGGCTGTGGCAGGCCCACGTGGAGATCATCGATCACGCGTGCGGGCCGGGGGGAGAGGACCAGGACCCGGTCGGCGAGGTAGACCGCCTCGTCGACATCGTGCGTCACGGTCAGCAGGCTCAAACCCAGCTGCCGGCGCAGGTCGAGGACGAGGTCCTGCAGGTCGGCGCGGGTCTGGGCGTCGACCGCGGCGAAGGGCTCGTCCAGCAGCAGCAGGTGCGGCCCGGCGACGATGGCTCGCGCCAGCGCCACCCGCTGTTGCATCCCTCCGGACAACTCCCAGGGATAGGCGTGTGCCACTCGATCGATGTCGTCGAGGCCCACCATGCGCAGTGCCTGGGTGGCACGCCGCTGCCGTTCTGCCCGCGGGACACCCTGTTCCCGTAGGGGCAGGCCCACGTTGCGCTGCACGTTCAGCCAGGGGAAGAGCGAACGGGCGTAGTCTTGGAAGACCACCGCAACTCCCTCGGGAGGGCCAGTGACCGGCGTGCCCCGATACCTCACTTCGCCGCTGCTGGGTGCGCTCAGGCCGGCGAGCACGCGGAGCAGGGTCGACTTACCGGCACCGGACGGCCCCACCACGGCGACCGACTCACCGGCCGCGACGGCGAGGTCCAGCCCGGCGAGCACCTCGACGTCCTCTGCTGGCCGCGAGCCTCCGCCTCGGCGACTCGAGGCACGGGAGCTGAAGGACTTGCGTAAGCCGGTGGCGGCGAGCAGTGCGGTCACGGGGCCACCCCTGGCCGCTGCGGTTCCCTGGGGTGCTGCGCGCGGTGCCAGCGCAGCACACGAGACTCGATCAGGGCCAGGAGCCCGGTGAGGACCATTCCGAGCAGGCCGAGCAGCAGGATGCCGGTCCACATCTCCGTGAGCGCGAAGGTGCGCTGGAAGACCACCACGGCGTGGCCGATGCCGTCGCGGGCGGCGAACATCTCGGAGATCACCATCACAATGATGCCGATCGAGAGCGCCTGGCGGATTCCCGTCATCACCTGAGGGGCAGCGCCGGGCAGGATCAGGGTGGTGAGTCGTCGGCGTCCGCTCAGCCGCAGCGCCCGGGCAGTCTCCTTCCATCCCGGCTCCAGGCCCGACACACCCATGACCGTGTTCAGCAGCACGGGCCAGAGGCAGGCGAGCGCGATGACCCCGATGCGCATGGTGTCTCCCAGGCCGAGGACGAGCATCAGTGCCGGCACCAGCACCGGCGGCGGCACGGCGCGGGCGAACTCCAGGAGCGGAGCGCTCACCGTTCGCGCGAGCTGGGACTGACCGAGGAGCACGCCACCGGCCACACCGGCCACGATCGCCACAGACAGGCCGACACCCAGGCGCAGCAGGGAGGGCAGGACGTCGGAAAGCACCCGATGCTCCCAGGTGGGCCGGAAGGCGTCATAGATCTCGCTCAGCGGAGGGAAGTAGGGATGCGTGCTCCCCGCCGAGGCGAACCACCACAGCCCCACGAGCGCCGCCGGGAGCGCGAGCAGCAGGACCAGTGACCGCAGCCCCCGCAGCACCGCCGTCGCCACGCTCACCCGGCCCCGGACCCGGACCCGGACCCGGACCCGGCCCCGACGCTCTCCCACCCCACCCCCACCCCGTTTGTGCTCACTCGATGTCGGAATCTGGCCGCCGGCAGGCTCAGTAAGCGACGTTTCCTGAGCACAATCGCGAGGGCCCGGGCGAGCTCCGGCGCCTGGGGTCGCGACGTCGCCCGGCCCAGCGCCGGCACCACCCCCAGCGCCAGCCCCGCCGCCCGGAGTGCTCACGAAAGGATCCGCTGGCTGGGGTGCCAGTGCAGCACGCTGCGCTCCACAGCGGCCACGCCGTGGTTGATGGCCACGCCGAGCAGACCGGTGAGCACCACGAGGCCCACGACCGCGCCGGCGCGGCCCGACGAGCGGGCGAGCTCGATGGCGGCCCCCAGACCCGGGGTGCCGATGAGGAGCTCTCCGGTGATGGTGAGCACCAGAGCCACCGTGGCGGCCAGGCGTAGTCCGGTCATCACCGAGGGCAGCGCCGAGGGCCACAGCACCGTGGACAGGTAGGACCCGCGCCGCAACCGCAGTGCCCGCGCCGTCGTGCGCAGCGCCGGATCGACGTCTTGCACGCCCGCGATCACCTGCACCAGCACCGGCCAGAACGCGGCGTAGACCACCAGGATCAGCGTGGCCTCACGACCGGTGCCGTACAGCAGCACGGCGAGCGGTACGAGAGCCACCGAGGGGATCGGCCGCAGGAAGGCGATCGTCGAGGCGGTCATCACCCGCATCACCCGCGAGGCGCCGATCACCACCCCGAGGACGACGGCCAAGACGACAGCGATCCCCAGACCGAGCGCCCAGGTGGTGAGCGTCTGAACGAGCGCGATCGCCGCGGGTGTCACGGCACGAGTTCTGCCGCCACGCCCGGGTCATCGAGCACCCCGGCGGCGTGGGCGAGCTCGGCCATCAGTTCCAGGGAGGCCACGTTGAGCTCCGGGGGGAATCGCGGCATCGAGAGCCGCTCCAGCACCTCCGGGTCGATCTCCGTGTACCCCGCCACCGCGGCGCGTGCCGCCTCGGGCTGAGCGGTGGCCAACTCCAGCGAGTCGGCCATGGCTGCGGAGAAGGCCGCGACCACCTCGGGATGCTCGGCGGCGTAGGCGTCGGTGGTGATGTAGGCGTCGATCATCATCTCCGGGTCGATGGTGGCGTAGTCGAAGACCACCACCTCCGCGCCCCGGTCGCGGGCCAGGGTGAGGAAGGGTTCGGTGATCCATACCGCGTCCACCCGGCCGGCAACCAGCTGTGCCGGCATATCGGGGAAGGGCAGCTCGATGAAGTCGACATCCTCGGGGTCCGCATCCTCAGCCACGAGCGTGCGGACCATCACCTCACCGATGTTGGCCGACGTGTTGACCGCCACCGAGCGGCCGGCCAGATCGGCCGGCTCGCTGATGCCCGAGCCGGGCATGGTAAGGATGGCGGAGAGATCGGCGCTGGTGTCGCCGCTGCTGGCCGAGGCGGGGGAGACGATCTGCAGGTCGATGCCACGCTCGCGGGCCTGGAGCAGGGAGATCACATTGGAGAAGCCGAACTCGTGCTGCCCCGAGGCCACCGCCGGCACGATGGCCGCACCGCCCTGGGCCTGCACGACGTCGACCTCGAGGCCGTGTTCGGCGAAGACACCCTCGGCGATGCCCAGGTGTAGCGCTGCGGTGTCCACGATCGGCATGGCGCCCACCGTGATCGCGGTCAGCTCCGCAGGCCCGTCCTCAGCGGCTGCACCCCCATCATCCGGATCCTCAGCGGGCGTGGCAGCGCAGGCAGCCAAGGCCAGGAGCGGCAGGGCCAGGAGGACGGCGGGGGTGTGGGAGCGCACCGGCACAGGCTAGCGGTGGACCGCAGTGACGCGGCGCTCACCACACGTACTGAGATCGCGGGTAAAGTGGCGGATGCTTAACCAAGCACGTGCTCCGGGGTCGGTGAGAGTCCGAACCGGCGGTGATAGTCCGCGAGCCTGAACCAGGTGCCTTCGGCACCACCGGTGAGGGTTGACCTGGTGAAATTCCGGGACCGACGGTGAAAGTCCGGATGGGAGGATGCACGAGGCGGGTTCGCCCGTCTGCGCTCGGTCGCACGTTGGCGCACCCTCGGGTGCTTGACGGCGCGGCCGCCTCGCGCCGTCCCCGGTCCACGCTGGATCGGAAGGACGCATGACCGCCACGCTGACGCGCGCCGCCCGGGATCGACGCCCGCGCACCTTGCTGCGCGCCTTCGCGCCCGTGTTGCTCGGCGCCGTCGCCCTGGCGCTGTGGGAGTCCGTCGCCCGTTCTGGCGCCGTTCCTGCGCTCTTCCTGCCCGCACCCTCCGAGGTCGCCGTCCGCCTGAGTGAGGATGCCGGGGGGCTGCTGTGGTCCTACACCTGGCCGACCGCCTTGCGCGCGGTGGCAGGGTGCCTGGCCGGTGCCGCGCTCGCGCTGCCCCTGGGCTATCTCGTGTATCGCAGTCGCACCGCCGCCGTGGCACTGGGGCCCTACATCGCCGCCTCGCAGGCGCTCCCGGCGGTCGCACTCGCGCCGCTGCTCGTGCTCTGGCTGAACCGCGGTTCCCTGCCCATCGTGGTGCTCTGCGCCCTGATGGTCTTCTTCCCCATCCTCATGACCTGGGTGCTCGGCCTGCGCGGCCTGGACCCAGATGTGCTGGACGCCGCCCGCCTCGACGGCGCCTCCGGCGCGGCCTTCCTGCTGCGCGTGGAGATCCCCTTGGCCCTCCCCGCCCTGCTCACCGGCCTGCGGACGGGGTTCACGCTGTCCATCACCGGTGCGGTGGTGGGGGAGTTCGTGATGGGGGGCCGCGGCCTGGGCTCCCTCATCGCCGCCCGCTCGCGCTCGGGCGACACCGAAGGGCTCTTCACCGTCCTGGTGGTGCTCTGCCTGCTGGCCACCGCCGTCTACATCGTTCTGGGTGCCGCGGAGCGGCGCTCTCGTCACTACCTCGGAGAGAACTCATGACACGCCTCCCTCTGCTCGTTGCGGCTGCCGCCCTCCCGCTCGCCACGCTGGCCGCCTGCGCCGCAGACCAGTCGCCGGGCGACCCCGAGGCCGAGCCCACTCCGGACCCCACTACGGAGGAGCACGAGACCACCGGTGACGAGCCCACCGACGACGCCCCGTCCGCCGACGACCTCGAGCACTCCAGCCTCACCATCGGGCTGACCTATGTGGAGGACATCCAGTTCGCACCCTTCTACGTGGCCCTGGAGCGCGGCTACTACGAGGAGGCAGGCCTGGACGTGACCCTGGAGCACCACGGCTGGGACGGCGGACTCTTTACCTCGCTGATCGCCGGCCAGGAGGACCTGGTCTACGCCGGGGGAGCGGAGGCCGCCGAGCAGCGCCTGAACTCCGCCGAGCCGCTGGTCTCCGTCGCGACCTTCTACCAGGAGCACCCGGTGGGCCTGATCGCCCTGGCCGAGAGCGGCATCGCGAGCGCTGAGGATCTCCAGGGCGCCACCATCGGGGTGCCCGGGCGTTACGGGGAGACGTGGTTCGGCCTGCTCGCCATCCTCGACGACGCCGGCCTGAGCGAGGACGACGTCACCATCGAGGAGATCGGCTTCACCCAGCAGGCCGATCTGATGGCGGGCAATGTCGACGCTGCGATGGGCTACCTGAACAACGACGCCGTGCGACTGGAGGACAACGGCTACGAGATCGCCACCATCTCCGTACCGGCCGAGTCCCTGGTTGGCGTGGGACTGATCACCCTGGAGGAGACTCTCACCGAGCAGGGCGATGCCGTCGCTGCCGCCGTGGAGGCCACCCTGCGCGGGGTGCGCGATGTCATCGAGGACCCGGAGGCCGCGGTGGAGATCTCCGCCGGGTACGTGCCGGACCTCGACCGTGAGGACGGCCGGACCGCGGCGCTGAGCGCGCTGGAGGCCACCGTGCCGCTCTTCGGAGAGATGGACCCGGCGGCGGACCCGGGCGACCTGGGCGCTCTCGGCCGGCAGGATCCTCACGCCTGGCAAGCCACCCTCAACCTGCTCGCCGAGCACGGCATCGCCTCCGGCGACCTGCCCGCAGAGCAGTTGTGGACCGACTCCGCGCTGCCGTGAGCGATAGGCTCCCGGGCGTGAAGTCCTTCGAGGAACTGTTCTCCGAGCTGCAGCACAAGGCCGCCACCCGACCAGAGGGCTCCGGCACCGTGGCCCAGCTCGACTCCGGCGTGCATACCATCGGCAAGAAGATCGTGGAAGAGGCCGCCGAGGTCTGGATGGCCTGCGAGTACGAGTCCGAGGCCGAGGCGGCCGAGGAGATCTCCCAGCTGCTCTACCACCTGCAGGTCATGATGGTGGCCAAGGGCCTGAGCCTGGACGATGTCTACCGACATCTGTGAGCCCAGTGACCCGCCGTCGACCGCCCCATCCTCCCGTCCCGCCCCAGATCTAGACCCGGAGCCGCAAGTGCTGCGCATTGCCGTGCCCAACAAGGGCTCACTGTCCGAACCCGCCGCCGAGATGCTCGCCGAGGCCGGCTACCGGCGCCGGCGCGGACGTGAACTCGTCCTGCCCGACCCGGACAACGGCGTCGAGTTCTTCTTCCTCCGCCCGCGCGACATCGCCGTCTATGTCGGCGAGGGCACCGTGGACGCCGGTATCACCGGCCGTGACCTGTTGCTGGACTCCGGGGTGGAGGCCACTGAACATCGCGCCCTGGGCTTTGCCCGCTCCACCTTCCGCTTCGCCGCACCGGCCGGGACCATGGACGACGTCGCGCAGATCGCCGGCAAGCGTGTGGCCACCAGCTATGACGTGCTGGTGGCGGACTACCTCCGCGAACGCGGCGTCGAGGCCAAGGTGGTCCACCTCGACGGTGCGGTGGAATCAGCCGTCCAGCTCGGCATCGCCGATGTCGTGGCCGACGTGGTCGAGACCGGGTCCACCCTGCGCTCCGCCGGCCTGGAGGTCTTCGGTGAACCGCTGTTGCAGTCCGAGGCGGTGCTGATCCGTTCGAAGAAGGCGACGCAGAACGAGCTATCGGTGCTGGATCGCCGCCTGCAGGGCGTGCTGGTGGCCCGTTCCTACGTGCTCATCGACTATGACGTCTCCGCCGAGAAGCTCGAGGACGCGGTGCGGGTGACGCCGGGATTCGAGTCGCCCACCGTCTCGCCGCTGCACAACGGCGCCTCCTACGCGGTGCGGGCCATGGTGGCCAAGGACGCCGCCAACCGGGTGATGGACGAGCTCTATGAGGCCGGCGCCCGCGCCATCCTGGTCACCTCCATCCACGCCTGCCGCATCTAGCCGCCATGCGCCAGCTGCCCGCCGAGCTCCTCGCCCCCTTCCGCCCCCGCGCGGCACGGTGGGTGGCCGGGGTGCTGATCGCGCTCACCGTGGGTGGCGCCCTCGCCGTCATCGTCCTGATGCCGGGCGTCTCCGAAGGGGATTTCGGCCTGGTCGATCAGCTGTTCACGGCAGCCTTGGCAGGCGGGATCTGCTGGTTCATCTACCGGCAGGGTTCGGTCTCGGCTCGCCCCACTGCCTCCGGCCTGGCGGTCCGCAACCTCATCCACTCGCGGACCCTGGACTGGGCAGAGATCCTCGGCGTGAACTTCGGCTCCGGTGATCCGTGGGTGCGCCTCGATCTCATCGACGGCGAGACTCTCGCGGTGATGGCGATCCAGAGCGCCGACGGCGAGCACGGCAAGCGCGAGGCCTCCCGGCTGGCCACGCTCGTCAAGCTGTACGAGACGAACGATGAGCAGCGATAGCGTGTGAGCATGACAGCGCGCGTGGACCCGGCCGAGCGGCTGCTCGACCTAGTCATCGCCCTGGCCAACACCCGGCGGTGGATGACCAAGGCCGAGATTCGCGAGAAGGTCGCCGGCTACGGCGATTCCGCGAGCCCGGAAGCCTTCGAGCGGCTCTTCGAACGCGACAAGGAGACGCTCCGGCGCCTCGGCGTGCCACTGACCACCTCCACCCATGCCGTGCACGGCGACGACATCGGCTACCGCGTGGCGACCGGTGGCTACGCCCTGCCCTCGGTCGAACTCGACCCCGCCGAGATCGGCGTGCTCTCCCTGGCGGCACAGGTGTGGGAGGACGCCGCGCTCGGGGCCGCCGCCCGCCGGGGCCTGACCAAGCTGCGCGCCGTGGCCGAGTCCTCCGCCGCAGAGGACCTCGGTGTGGTGCTGCGTCTGGCGGGACAGGGCGGGGTCGAGACCGAGGACCGCTTCGAGGTCCTGCTCGCCGCCATCGACACCCGTCAGGCGGTGAGCTTCACCTACCGGGCCGCCAGCACCGGGGAGACCACCAAGCGACAGGTCGAACCCTGGCGCCTGATCACCCGCGCGCACGCCTGGTACCTCATCGGTGGTGACCGCGACCGCGACGCCGCACGGGCCTTCCGCCTCTCCCGGATCAGCGGCCGCATCCGCACCGTCGGCGAACCCGGCGCCTTCACGCCCCCGGAATCGCTGGATCTGGCGGACATGTTTGCCGCTCGCAGCGGGGAGCAGGGCACTGCCCGGGTGGCGATCCTGCCCGGGCGTGCCTCGGCGCTGCGCAGCCGCAGCCAGCTGGTGCAGCCCGCCGGCGCCACCGGCGACGCCCCGTCCGGGCCACTCGCCGACCGCGACGTGCTGGAGCTTCCCTTCGAGGACGCCGAGTCCGCCGCCGCCACCATCGCCCCGTACGGACCGGCTGTACTGGTGCTCGGGCCCGAGCGGGTGCGGGAGGCCGTGCTGCGGCGGCTGCGCGCAGCTGCCGCCCTGGATCGGGACACCGCCGCCGAGTGGGCGCCGGTTGTGGCGCCCGGGGGAGAGGAGCCCGGCCATGGCTGAACGCACGCCCGAGAGGCTGACCCGTCTGCTCGCCCTGGTGGCCTACCTGGCGGAACACCCCGAGGGGGTGCCGGTGGCGCAGGCCGCGGCGCACTTCGAGGTGGCGGAGAGCCAGCTTCTTGCGGACATCAACCTGCTCTGGGTCTCCGGCACCCCGGGTTACCTTCCGCACGACCTCATCGACTTTCACGCCGATGCCCTCGACCATGGCGTCATCCGGTTGCTGGAGGCGCGCGGGATGGACCGGCCACTGCGCCTAGCTCCGGGCGAGGCAGTGGCGCTGATCGTCGCTTTACGGCGATTGCGCGAATCCGCCGGAGAAGCGGCGCCGGGGGCCCTGGACTCCGCACTGGCCAAGCTGATCGGTGCCGCGGGTGAGAGCGCCACGGCCGCCGAGGCCGTGACTGTCGTGGCGCGGGATTCCGATCCCGCCTTGCAGGAACGCGAGCAGTCGGTCCGCGAGGCGCTGCGCCTCAAGCACCGGGTCTGGCTGCGCTACGTCTCGGCCGGTGATGCGGTCACCGAACGCACCGTTGACCCGGT
Organism: Bogoriella caseilytica; assembly: GCF_003752405.1. Lineage (NCBI taxonomy): Bacteria > Bacillati > Actinomycetota > Actinomycetes > Allobogoriellales > Allobogoriellaceae > Allobogoriella > Allobogoriella caseilytica. The sequence goes on from NZ_RKHK01000001.1 coordinate 3,113,745, forward strand.
GATGCTGCACGACGACGGCGGTGTTCCGGTGCTGCGCGGCTGGTGCCACCGGGCCCGCGGCGCGCGAAGCTTCCGCCTCGACCGCATCCTCGCCCTGGAGATCCTCGACGAGGAGGCCGCTGCGCACCCGGACCTCACGCCATCCGAGCAGGGCAGCGGGCCGGGAGAGAGCCCTGATGCGCTGCGTGCCACGATCCATCTGGCCTCGGCGGCCCGGTGGGTGGCGGAGAAAGTGCCGGCGGAGAAGGTCACCGACGGCCCGGAGGGCTCTTTCTTCCTGACCGTGCGCATCGGCGATCGCGCCTGGGCCACGAACCTGCTGCTCTCGCTGGGCGAGCACGTTCTCGGGGTCACGCCGGCCGAGGTGGGGCGCGACGTCGCCTCCCGCGCACGGGCCGCACTCGCCGAGTACGAGCAGCTCGGCCATCCCTTCGACACTTCCGCGCCGTAAGGTAGCAAGCATGTGGTGGATCATCTGGACGGCGCTCGTGCTCGGCGCGCTCGCGCTGCTCGCCTGGCTGGGCTGGCGGGTGTGGATGAAGGCCAAGGCGCTGGCGGCCGCAGCGCGGGAGGCCTCCGAGCTCGCTGCGCGCATCGATGAGGCCGCGCTGGCAGAGGGCATCGGGGGCATCGATCACCGCCCGGGTCCGCTCGGCGAGCCCGAGACCCTTGAGGTCGCCGTCGCCACCCGCGAGCGGATCGCCGAGGAGCGCGAGTTCGCCCGCCGGCGCCGCCTGGACCGCGCAGTGACGCGCTGGCGCGACGCCAAGATCATCTCCTGAGACCCGGTACGGTCGGCGCTTCTGCCCTGCCAGGCGCAGAGGTGGAGTAGCCTGGTGGAGCAACCAGCCACAATGGCTCCGACCGAAGGTGTGTGACCTCAATGGGGAATCTCAGCCCGATGCACCTGCTCATCCTGGTGCTCATCATCGTGCTGATCTTCGGCGCTTCTCGACTGCCGAAGGTGGCATCCAGCGTCGGACAGTCGCTCAAGGTCTTCAAGAAGGAAGTCCGCGAGCTGCGCGAGGACGACGAGGACGACGTGAATCGCACGCCGGGCACTGGCGCCCCGCAGCACCACACGCCGTCGAGCACCGACCGGGTAGACACGACTCCAGACTCGGCCAGTCACCCGCCCAAGACCTCCTAGGGCGTGGCGCGCACGTCGTCGTCCCGCCGCCGCGATGCGGAGGGGCGGATGCCCCTGGGCGCCCATTTGCGGGAACTCCGCAAGCGCATGGTCCTCATCTTCATCGGTGTGGCCCTCGGCACCGTGGGCGGATGGTTCCTCTTCGATCCGTTGTACGACCAGATGACCGCCCCGCTTGACGACATCGGGAGCATCACGATCACTCGGGTGGGTCAGGGTTTCAACCTGCGCCTGATGGTCTCCGCGCTCCTCGGGGTCTTCCTGACCACGCCGTGGTGGTTCGGACAGATCTGGGCCTTCATCGCCCCCGGCTTGAAGCGCAAGGAGAAGCTTTACTCGGCGGCCTTCATCGCCGCCGGCTCGATCCTCTTCGTGGGCGGCGGCATGCTGGCCTGGTGGATTCTGCCGCGCGCCATCCGCATCCTCCTGGGCTTCGCACCGGAGATGTCCGAGAACCTGCTAGACGCCTCGTACTACTTCTCCTTCTTCCTCAAGATCACGATCTTCTTCGGCGTGGCTTTTCTGTTGCCCCTGTTCATGGTGGGTCTGAACTTCCTCGGCATCATCTCGGCCAGCGCCATGCTTCGCGGCTGGCGGTGGGCGGTGCTGGTGTCCTTCACCTTCACCGCCATGGCGAATCCGCTCCCCGATGCGTGGTCGATGATCGTGATGGGCTCGGCGATCACCGCCCTCTTCTTCCTGGCCATCGGCATCGCTTTCATCCGGGAGTGGATCATCGGCAAGCGCCCGCCGCCCGAGGACGAGTTCGGCCTGTCCAGCTCCGACCCTGATCCCGATGGCAGCGCCGTCGACGCCAGCACTGCGAATGCCGGCGCCGTCGACGCCAGTGCCGTCGACTCCAGCGCCCCGGACGCCGGAACGGCACGCGGGTGAGCACTCGCGCAGCGGCGCGCAAGGTCGGGGTGCTGCTCAACGGTGACTCCGGCAAGGGCCGAGGGGCGAAAATCCGCGAGCAGGTCTTCGCCGGCCTGGCCGCCGACGGTTTCGAGACGATGGATCTCTCCGGACCAGACCTGGTCACCGCCATCCGCCGGGCGCGCGCCGGGCTGGCCGAGGGGATCGAGGCCCTCATCGCCGTGGGTGGCGACGGCACGGTGCACGGGGGCGTGAACGTAGTGGCCGGCACAGGCGTGCCGCTGGGAATCATCGCCTCCGGCACCGGCAACGACCTCGCCCGGGCTCTGGACCTGCCCCGTCATGACGTCGCCGCCTCCTTGGCGATCGTGCGCGAAGGCCTCGCTGATCGCCAGGACGGCAAGAGCGGAGTGCGCTTCGTGGACGCCGTGGGCGTCTCCGGCCCTGGCGGACCAGTGAAGTACTGGTACCTCGCCGTGCTCTCCTGCGGGCTGGATGCGGCCGTGGCGGGCCGCGCCAACCAGCTGCGCTGGCCGAGCGGCGCCGGGCGATACCTCAGGGCCGTCGGAGCCGAACTCGGCCATTTCCAGCCCTATGGCTACCGGGTCACCATGGATGGCGAGGTGTGGGAGTCCGACGGCACGCTGGTGGCGGTGGCAAACACGGGGATCTTCGGCGGCGGCATGAAGATCGCCCCCCAGGCCGTGCCGGATGACGGCATGCTCGACGTCGTCTTCGCCCCTGGTCTGTCGCGGCACCGGATCGCCGCGCTGTTCCCGCGGCTCTATACCGGGTCGCACCTGAAGCACCCCGAGGTTCATGTCCGCCGCGCACGTTCCGTGCGCATCGAGGCCATGCCCGAACTCGGGGCCCCGCCGCCGATGGCCTTCGCCGACGGCGAACCGCTACGGGACCTCCCCGTCCAGTGTGATGTGCACCCGCTCGCGGTCGGCGTGCTCGCCCCGCGGGGCACCACGTAGCCTTCCCTGCATGACCTCTGCCGCTGAGCGTTACGCCGCCTTCCGCGCCCGCCAGAAGGAGGAGGCCACCGAACTGTCCGTCTTCCGGCGGCAACTGGACTTTGAGCTCGATGACTTCCAGGTCCGTGGCTGCCGGGCCGTGGAGGACGGTCACGCCGTCCTCGTGGCCGCACCCACCGGGGCGGGCAAGACCGTAGTGGGGGAGTTCGCCGTCCACCTCGCGCTGGCCGGTGACTACAAGGCCTTCTACACCACCCCGATCAAGGCACTGAGTAACCAGAAGTACCTCGATCTGGTCGCTGCACACGGCAAACACAACGTTGGCCTGCTCACCGGTGACACCTCGATCAACGGCGAGGCCCCGGTGGTGGTGATGACCACCGAGGTGTTGCGCAACATGATTTACGCCGACTCACCCACTCTCGAACGGCTGCGCTACGTGGTCATGGACGAGGTGCATTACCTCGCGGACCGTTTCCGCGGCCCGGTGTGGGAAGAGATCATCATCCATCTCGCCGAGAACGTGCAGCTGGTGGCGCTCTCTGCCACGGTCTCCAACGCCGAGGAGTTCGGCGACTGGCTGTCCGAGGTGCGCGGAGGCACCGACGTCGTGGTCTCCGAACGCCGGCCAGTGCCGTTGTGGCAGCACATGATGGTGGGCACCCGGCTGCACCCGCTCTACGCGGCGCGGGCCGAGGCCGTCGGCGGTGAGGCAGGCCGAGGCGGTCACGATCTGGCCCTCAACCCGGAGCTGCTCGAAGCGATCCGGCAGACGCAGCGCACCGGGCGCAACACGCGCCGCGGCGGACGCAGCGGCGGGGCGAAGCAGCGCCATGAGCGCCGTTCACGAGATCGGCGCGAGGGGCGCGGACAGCGACCCCAGCTGGCGCCCCGGGTGCGTCCTGCGCCGCGGCCCATGGTGATCGAGCGCCTGGATCGCGAGAACCTGCTGCCGGCCATCGTGTTCGTGTTCTCCCGAGCCGGCTGCGAGGCCGCCGTGGCGCAGGCCGTGCGGACCGGCGTGCGTCTGACCACCGCCGAGGAGGGGGCACGGATCCGCCAGGTGGTCGAGGAGGCCGTGAGCGGCGTGCCCCACCAGGACCTTGCCGTCCTCGGCTACGACATGTGGGCCCGCGCGCTGGAGTACGGCGTCGCGGCCCACCACGCCGGGTTGTTGCCGGTGTTCAAGGAGACCGTCGAGCAACTCTTCACCGCCGGGCTGGTCAAGGTTGTCTACGCCACCGAGACCTTGGCACTGGGCATCAACATGCCGGCGCGCTCCGTGGTCCTGGAGCAGCTCGTGAAGTGGAACGGGTCCGGCCATGTGCAGCTCACGCCGGGGGAGTACACCCAGCTCACCGGCCGGGCGGGGCGGCGCGGCATCGACGTCGAAGGCCACGCCGTGGTGCTCTACAGCGACGAGATCGATCCGGCTGCGGTGGCCGGGCTCGCCTCCCGCCGCACCTATCCGCTGCGCTCGGCCTTCCACCCCACCTACAACATGGCCGTGAACCTGCTCGACTCCATGGGACGGATGCAGGCCCGCGAAGTGTTGGAGACCTCCTTCGCCCAGTTCCAGGCCGACCGCGGTGTGGTGGGACCGGCCCGCCAGGCCCGCAAACTGTCCGAGGCCATCGAAGGATATGCCCAAGCCATGCGCGAGTCCGGGGGGAAGACCCGGGAGCGGTGGGAACGCCGGTGGGAGAAGGCCGTTGACGAGCACGAACGGCTGCTCGCGCGCATCGAACGTAGTACCGGCACCATTGCGCAGGACTTCGACCGCATCTGCACGGTACTGGAGAGCTTGGGCTACGTCACCCCGGCCGGCGACGATCTCACGGTCACCGACGCCGGGCGCCAGCTCAGCCGCATCTATGCGGAGAAGGACCTCCTGCTCGCTGAGTGCCTGCGCGAGGGCATCTGGGACCAGCTCCAGGCGCCGCAGCTGGCCGCCCTGGTCTCCTCCGTGGTCTACGAGGCCCGCAACCCGGAGCCCCGCGGGCCGGGCCCCCTGCCGGGCGGGAAGCACGGGATCCTCGCTCAGGGCTTGCGCGCGACCACCAGACTGGCCGCGGAACTCGCCGACCTGGAACGCGCCTCTGGCGTGCCCGAGCGGGCCGCCGTCGACCCCGGGTTGGTGGCGGCCGTGCATCAGTGGGCCGGTGGCGCTCCCTTGGCCGAGGTGCTCCAGATCGCTGAGCTGGGCGCGGGGGACTTTGTGCGTTGGTGCAAGCAGATCCTCGACGTGCTCGACCAGCTCGCCCGTGCCGCTGAAGGAGGGCCGCTGGCCGCTCGCGCGGAGGAAGCCACGGGGCTCGTGCGTCGCGGAGTCGTTGCCTGGTCGAGTGTCTGATTCTCTTACGTCACAGCAGTCTCGACACACCTGCGACACGCCGGATTTTTCCAAAAACTGACCGGTTCCCGGCGTGCCGCTGACCAGCGCATACGCCGCTGACCTGCGGTGTCAGGGACTTGTCGGCCAGGCACTGCGCGGACTACGTTCGTGCTCTGTTCCGCATTCGGATGTCTCCGCTTTCGTGCGGTGGCGCCCGTGTGGGACCCACGCGGCAAGGCCCGCGCGCTCGTTAGAAAACGCACCGGTGGTTGGCCACTGGTCGGACCGAGGGGCGCGCGGGCCTGTCAGCGTGTCAGGACGTCGTGCGTGGGCTCTCGGGTCGTCCGCTTGGCCGTGAGCGGTGCCGCATGCTGCGCCCCACTGTCCTCCACCTCGGCACGTAAGGTGGTCCGGTGCCTGCAGCAAGCCCTCGTGGCCCCCGCGCCCCCGGGCGAGTTCTCAGCCTGGTGCTCGCACTGCTCGGCGGGGTCGTCACCGAAGCCGCCTTCCCGGACCGATCGTGGTGGCCTCTGGCGTATGTGGGGGTCGCCCTGTTGGTCCTGGCGCTGCGGCGGGACTCGGTGCCGTGGGGGTACCTTCTTGCCTTCGCCTTCGGACTGACCTTCTTCCTCCCGCACGTGTGGTGGGCCACGGAGTCTGTCGGCGAACCGATCGGCTGGATCGCCCTGTCCATCGCACAGGCCGCGATGATGGGGCTGTTCGGGGCAGCGGCCGTGCTGGCCGGCCGTATCCGCATGGTGCGAGAGCAGCCCTGGCTGCACGTGCTGGTGCTCGCCGTGCTCTGGGTCGCAGTGGAGGCATTGCGCGGGCGCTGGCCCTTCGGTGGCCTGCCCTGGGGCGCCCTCGCGTTCTCGCAGACCGAGGCCCCTCTGCTCCGGCTGGCCTCCGTGGGCTCTACGCCCGTGGTCTCTGCCGCCGTGGTCATCGCCGGTGCAGCACTCGCGATGACCGTGGTCTCGATTCGCAGGCTCCGCTTCGGGGGAGCGACGGTACTGCTGCTCCTCGCCGCCGGCGTGGTGTTCGGCCCGTGGCTGGTGCCGTTGCCCTCGCAAGCAGAAACGGGTTCCCTGCGCCTCGCCGCCATCCAGGGGAATGTGCCTCGCGAACGCGGCGCGGTGTGGTCCGACGCCGGCGAGGTCACCGGCAACCACCTGGCAGGCACGGAGGACCTGGTGGCACGGGTGGACGAGGGCGCTATCGACGTCGTGCTGTGGCCGGAAAGCTCCGCGGACATCGACCCTCGTACTGACCCGGAGATTGCGGCGATGGTCGAACAGGCCGCTCAGGCGGTCGGAGCGCCCATGCTGCTGGGCACGCAGAGCTTCCTGGACCACCCGGACATCCCCGGCCAGCGTGCGCGGTACAACGAGATCATCTTGTGGGAGGCCGGGACCGGCCCGGTGGAAGGCGCCGTGTACGCGAAACAGCGCCCGGTGCCCTTCGGTGAGTACATGCCCTACCGCGACTTCTTCCGCATGTTCACCGAACAGGTGGATCGTGTGGTGGTCGACATGCTGCCCGGCGATGGCCCGGCGATGATGCCGGTGCCGATCGAGCGGCTCGAGCGCGAGGTGCGGTTCGGGGTGGCGATCTGCTTCGAGGTCGCCTACGACGGCGTGGTCCGCGAAGGCGTGCAGACCGGTGGCGAACTGATCATCGTCCCCACGAACAACTCGTCTTTCGGGGACACCGATCTCTCGGACCAGCAGCTGGCCATGTCGCGCTTCCGCGCCGTCGAGCATGGCCGCGCGGTGGTGCAGATCTCGACCATGGGCCTGAGTGCGGTGGTCACCCCGAACGGCGTCTACCAGTCCCGGACCGGGCATTGGACGGCCGAGCAGATGCTGGAGACCGTTCCGCTGCGCACGTCCCACACGCTGGCCACCACACTGGGGGCCGCGCCCGTGGCAGCCTTCGCCGGCGTCGCCGTGCTGGTGGTGGTGGCGGGCGCGGCGCAGACCGTCTCGGACCGCCGCGCGCGCCGGCGCCGGCCGGGAGCGAAGTGAGCTCGTCGTTGAGCCAGAGTCACACCCTCGTCATCGTGCCCACTTACAACGAGTCGGAGTCTCTGCCGGTACTGATGGGTGCCGTCCGCGAGCAGGTCCCCGAGGTCGATCTGCTGGTGGTCGACGACGCCAGCCCGGACGGCACCGGAGATCTGGCCGCCGGATTCGCGCGGTCCGATAGCGCCGTCCATGTGCTGCATCGGCCCGGCAAGGAGGGCATCGGCCGTGCCTATCTCGCCGGCTTCGCCTGGGCCGTGGAGCGCGGCTACCGCTGGATCGTGGAGATGGATGCGGACGGCTCGCACCGTGCGGAGGACCTGGGCGCGCTCTTGTCACGCGCCCAGGACAGCGACGCTCCGGATCTCGTGCTCGGTTCACGCTGGATACCCGGGGGAGCGGTGCAGGGATGGCCCCGGCGACGCGAGCTGCTCTCGCGTGGCGGCAACCTCTGGGTGCGCGGGGCACTCGGGATCAGCGTCCACGACGCCACGGGCGGCTTCCGGGTCTACCGGGCCGAGGCACTCGAGCAGCTGGACCTCAGTGCAGTGCAGTCGCAGGGGTACTGCTTCCAGGTCGATATGGCGTGGCGGATCGAGCGAGCCGGGGGCACCGTGGTGGAGGTGCCGATCACCTTCGTAGAGCGACGGGAAGGTCAGTCCAAGATGAGCCGTGCGATTGTCGCCGAGGCACTGTGGCGCACCACGGCCTGGGGCGCCCGGCACCGGGCGCGCCAGCTGGCCGGCCTCTTCCGCCGGCGCCGGGACGCCAGGACCACCGGCTGAGATTCAGGTACCCACCGGCCGAGAACCACGAACCCACCGGCTGTGAACCACGAAGGCCCCCGATCCGGCTGGATCGGGGGCCTTCGACGATGGATCAGGCGCTGCGGCGACCGCGCAGCTCACCGGACCGGAGCAGCTCGAGACGCTCCTCGAGCAGCGATTCAAGCTCGGGCACGGAGCGGCGCTCGAGCAGCATGTCCCAGTGGGTGCGCGGAGGCTTAATGGGCTTCTTCGGCTCGGGCTTGCTGGCGTCCTTCAGCAGCGCCTCCTTGCCGCAGACCTTGCACTCCCAGACCGGGGGCAGTTCGGCGTCCACCGAAAAGGGCAGCTCGAAGCTGTGCTCATCCGGGCAGCTGTAATACGCCATCATCCGTGGCGCGAAGTCCACACCGTCCTCGGATTCGAGGCTGTTTGCGCCGATCTTCATACCGCGCAGCGATCGTTCCGCCATGAGCATCTCCTTCGCTCGTTGATGGTGCTGACCGCGGGCACTGACGCACCCACGGCACCTGGTGGTGTGACGGCGGCCGGCCAGACCAGCGCCATCCCACCTACTTAGCTACTCCCCATAACAACGCCCTACGGTGTGCTGATGTTCCCGATCAGCAGCCCGGAAGTGTGACTTCAGCCCAAATGAGGTCGCGCTTCCGATCCTGTGGCGGTGGGGATCGTTACGGTGGCTTCCATGACCCAGCATCCTGAGGCGAGAAGGCCAACAGCGGACCAGCCTCCCACACCTGGTGCTCCCCGATGGGTGCTGGCTGCCGTGGTGTTGCTCGCACTCTCGAGCTGGTACGCACTCCGTGGCATCTTCTTCTCGGTCGAACGCGTCGTGACCCCGCTGGCACAGGGGGTGGTGGAGCACACCGCCGTGCTCGATCTGTTCTCGGGCCTCACGGTGGCGGCTATGCCTGGAACGGCAGCCCTGCTGGCCGGCGCGGCCATGATGGGCTCGCCGCTCTTCGCCCGGATCGCCGGGATGATCGGCCTGGCACAGACGGCCGGCGCGCTCATCGTGCTGACGCTCATGGCGGTCAGTGGTGCGGGGGTCTTCGTGGTCTCCGGCGCGGCTGCCGCCATCCTGCTCCTGCCAGTGGCGGCGATGGTACTCATCCAGGGCCTGTCCGACGACGCAGCGCCTCCTTCGGGGGCACCTGTGGCGGTCGCGTCCCTCGCGGCCCTGAGCGCCCTGACCTTCGGCGTGGCACCGGTGGTGATCATGCTGGCCGACTCGATGCTCTTCTCCCCGGTCCGTGATGTTCTCGCGGCGCTGGTGTTCTCGGCTCTGGCCACCAGCCTGCCCGTGGTCGCCGCCTGCATGGTGGCGAGCAAGGCCAGGTCGGCGCGCTGGGCCAGTGCGGTGATCGCCGGGGCCTGCGCGCTGCTCGCCGCGGTGAACGCCCTCACCGTGGTGGCGACGCTGGGCGCCATGTCGCACACGCCCTCCACCTACGATGTGACGTTCATGGTGCTCACGCCGGTCACTCTCGGTGCGGCGGCCGTGTGTGCGGTGTTCGCGGCGCGTTCCCGGCAGGACCCTCAGACAGTGGCGACCACGTCGGACTGACTGGTCGCGGCGCCGGCGCCGGCGCCGGCCCTAGAGGTCCGAGGATCGAGGCGCCCAGATGTTCAGGCCACCTTCGTCTGCGTACTCGTCGATCCGCGTGAGCTCATCCTGGGTGAAGTCCAGGTGCTGCGTTGCGGCCACGGTGTCCTCGAGCTGACCCACGGAGGATGCCCCCACCAGTGCCGAGGTGACACGTTCATCGCGCAGCACCCACGCGACGGCCATCTGCGCCAAGGTCTGGCCGCGCTGCTGGGCGATCTCGTTGAGCGCGCGCACCTTGGCGATGTTCTCCTCCTTGAGGTGATCCTCGCGGAACGAGGGTGCGCCGCGGCCGGCGCGAGATCCAGCCGGCACTCCATCGAGATACTTGTCGGTGAGGAGACCCTGCGCCAGGGGCGAGAAGACCACGGCGCCCATACCGGCATCCCCCAGCACGTCGAGCAACGATTCCCCGGAGTCATCGGGGCGCTCGATCCAGCGGTTCAGCAGGGAGTAGGACGGCTGGTGCACGAGGAGATCCAGGCCGATCTCCGCGGCGATGGCCAGCGCCTCGCGCGTGCGGGTGGCCGAGTAGGAGGAGATGCCCGCGTACAGGGCTCGGCCGGACTCCACCGCCGTGCGCAGGGCGCCGAGCGTTTCCCGCAGGGGAGTGGTGGGGTCGAAGCGGTGGCTGTAGAAGATGTCGACATACTCCACTCCGAGCCGCTTCAGCGAGGCATCCAAGGAGGCGAGAAGATACTTGCGGGAGCCGCCGTTGCCGTAATGACCAGGCCACATGTCGTATCCGGCCTTGGTGGTGATCACCAGCTCGTCGCGCAGCCCGGCAAGGTCCTCACGCAGGATCTGACCGAAGTTCGTCTCGGCCGAGCCGGGGGGCGGGCCGTAATTGTTCGCCAGGTCGATCTGAGTGATGCCCAGATCGATGGCGCGGGTGACGATCTCTCGCTGGGTGGCGAGCCGGTCGAACTCGCCGAAGTTGTGCCACAGGCCCAGGGAGATCACGGGGAGATCCAGGCCGCTACGGCCACAGCGGCGAACGGGCAGGCGGTCGTACCGATCAGGGGCGGGGGTGTGCATCCTCGCAGCCTATCGCCGGGCTGCGTGTGCTTCGGCGCGAGCACGGCGCGCGGGCGCAAGCACGGCGCGCGGGCGCTACCCTCGGCGTGACGTGGCAGGTCGAGCGAAGGGGGAGCAGCGTATGGATTCGCCCGCGATGTGGCTCTTCATTGCAGTCGCCGCGGTGGCCCTGCTTGTCCCTGGGCTGGTGGCCGTGGGCCTGATCGTCCTGGTGGCGCTCCGTGGTCGGCGCACTCCTCGCGCCGTCCGGGAGAGATACCGGCACATGGAGCAGTGGGCGCGATCTGTGGGCTGGCGCTACTGCGGAACGTGCACGTGGCACGAGACGCTCCGCGGCGGCCCGTTCACCGATCCTGAGAACCTTGGTCATGCGGGGACCGCGCCGCGCTCGGACGGCGCAGCCCGGGGTACTTTCGGCTCCTTCGATGCGGCGGCGTGGGACTACAGTGAGCGATACAAGAGTGACGCGCGGCCCCGGCGCCGCTGGCACATCGTGGCCATCACGCTGCCTGCGGCTCTCCCGCCGATGGAGATGCGTCAGGCTCCCACCGATCCGCGGCCAGGGATGTCCTTCGAGGACGAGGAGTTCAATGCCTCGTGGCGGGTCACCGCGAGGGATCCCCGTACGGCCTACGGCATCGCCAACCCGCAGATGATCGAACGCCTCAAGCGCGCGGACACGCAGGGCTGCAATCTCCTGATTCACGGCAATCAGCTGGTGCTCTGGCGCGAGGGTCTTATCGATCCGCCCTCCACCGAGCGGGCGCTGCGATTGCTCGTCGAACTCTTCGCCCTGATTCCCCGGCACGTGTGGGACGACGCGAACACACGCTGACAGTGGTCACTGTTAGCGTCCCGGACATGGCCGATCAGCGCAGTGACCAGCCCGCAGCCCCGCAGGTCGAGACCCCCCGGCTCGAGCAGCTCACACCCGGGGTGAGCGGTGATCTGAGCGTCGATGACGACGACCTGGAGAACCTGCACTTCCGGGATCTGAGTTTCGAGACGTTGCGGCTGGCGCCGAATCGCATCTTGGACGGCATCCACATCGATGGGCTGCGCGTGGGCCACTGGGAGTCTCTCGGGGCTCGACTGGTGGAGTCGATACTCGAGCGGGTGGAGGCGCCGGGCGTGCACGGGCCGCGCTCACAGTTCACCGATGTCGAGATCCGGCAGTCTCGTCTCGGATCGGCTGAGCTCTACGAAGCCGACTGGCGCTCGGTGCACTTCGTCGACTGCAAGATCGGTTTCCTGAACCTGCGCGGCGCGCAGCTACGCGATGTCGCCTTCACCGATTGCACTATCGATGACCTCGACGTCATGGGCGCCACCGCCGCCCGCGTGGACTTCACCGGCACGAGGATCGGGCGGCTGGACGTGCACGGTGCCACCTTGTCCGATGTAGACCTGAGGGGCGCGGAGCTGCATGAGATCGTGAACCTTGCCGGATTGGCGGGTGTGACCATCTCCCACGCCCAGTTGTTGCTGCTCGCGCCATTACTGGCCAGTCACCTCGGCCTCAGGGTGGTGGAGTAGAAGATCGTGACGCTTCCGTCGCTAGTTGCGGAGCGCGCGGAAGGCATGGGTCACGTAGGGCAGTGAGATCGACGTCTCCGCGGTGAGGCCGATCTCGTCGAAGAAGGAGTCGAGGGCGGTTTCGATCGCTGCGCGACGTTCGGGCGCGGCGGTGATGACGTAGCTCCGTGACTGGACCATGCTGAGCAACTGCGCGCGAGTCATTGAGCGCTCCCATCGCCACTGGTTCCGCTCGACAGTGCCGAAGGGGTCGTGGATGCGGACGGCGTCGTCGGCGATCATCTGCTCTGCGGCGCTGCCATGCATGATCTCGCCGAGGCGCCGCACCCACTCCACGTCGGTGTCCCGGACGTTCCACACCAGGCCCAGGACGCCACCGGGGCGCAGGACGCGGCCGCATTCTCTCGAGGCTGCGACGGGATCGACCCAGTGCCAGGCCTGGCCGGCGACCACCGCTTCGGCGCTGGCATCGGGCACGGGCATCCTTTCCGCCGTGCCGACGAGGCACGGCACCTGGGGCAGTGCGGCATGCAGCTCGGCCAGCATCTCCGGGTCGGGTTCCACGGCGGTGACCTCGGCTCCGCGCTCGATGACCGCCCGGGTGAGCTTGCCGGTGCCGGCCCCGACGTCGATCACGTTCGGCTGGTCGCTGAGCTTCGCTGCCGGTTCAAGCAGCCATGCCACGGCCTCCGCGGGGTAGCTGGGTCGTCCCGCCTCGTAGGCGCCGGCTGCTGCGCCGAAGGACAAGGACAGATCATCACGTGAAGCCACGCCCCGGAGGCTACCAAGGCCGGCAGCCGAGCAGATGTGCGTGTCCGTCGACTCTGAGCCGGACACTCTGCCTCCCCGTGAGGTCAGTGCCTCACTCGCCGCGCTGGCCGTCGATGGCCTCGCGGAGGAGGTCGGCGTGCCCGTTGTGCCGGGAGTACTCCTCGATGAGGTGCACCAGGATCCAGCGAAGGGTGGGGCCGTCCTGGCCTTCGGAGCGCTGCGCGGCCAGCTGATCGAGGTCGCCCTCGCGCAATGCTGCGCTGGTGAGTTCACGAGAGCGCTCGACGGCGGCTTCCCAGAGGGCGCGGAGTTCTCCGGGGGAGTCGTGGACGGCAGAGTTCCAGTCCCAGTCCGGGTCGGAGGCCCAGTCTGTTTCCGCCCAGACCGGGTGGGCTTCGAGACCTCGGAGCCGTTCGGCCACCCAGTAGTCCTCGACTCCGGCGAGGTGCTTCATCATGCCACCCAGGGTCATCTCCGAGCTGGGAATCGTGGCGTTGAGCCCCTCGCTGTCCAGCCCTGAGCACTTCCACGCGAAGGTGGCACGGTGGAACTCCAGGAAGCCGAGGAGGATGTCGGTTTCGGAGCCTGAGAGTGGCGGCTCCGCTCGGCCCTGATCGTCAATGCTCGCTGTCGCCACGGGTACTCCCTGTTCGCTCAACGGCCCGCCGACTGCCGAGCCGCTGGCCATTATGGCCGTCAGACGGGGGTATCCCGAGCCATGTCCAGGCTGGCTGCGAGATGGGCTGCGCCAGGCCCTTCGATGCATCGCTCCGGGGTCGGCAGTTATCCGTTGAGTTCGGCAGCGAAGGCGTGGAAGACTCCCTCGGTTTCGCTCACCCACCACCGGCCACACAGGTGTGTGGTCCTGGACTCGTGGCCGGCTGACCACCACTCGGCTTGCATGGTCGGCTCGGTGCTCCACTGGGTGACCTCGAAGTCTCGCGTCCGCGCGTCGGTCTCGTAGGCTGCCGCCAACTCCTCCTGCGTGGGGCTTCCCACCGTGTCGATCTCCAGGCACTCGGACGGCATTCCTCCGGAGTACTCGAAAGTGAGGAGCCGCTCGCTGCCGGTGGTGCGCTGTAGGACATGGACATCCTCGGCGTCGTCGGGCACCCAGTCGGCCAACAGCCCGGACTCCTTGCCTTCGGCACCCGTATCGACGTGATGGAGCTTGCTGTTGGAGGTGTCCAAGGAGTCGGCAATGTCCTCGGCAAGGCCGCATCCTGTCAGGAGCGCACCCGTGGCGAGCACGATGCCGAGGGGCGCGATGGAGGCTTGTCGGGATCTCAGTGTCTGCATATTTCGAGCATAGGGAGGCTCAGGTGGCGATTCATCGCCCGGTAGCCGGATGGGATACCCCGGAGTTCATCCCCATGGATGACGGCGGCATCATCCCTTGGAGTGCCATAACGAGTCGCAGACCGGGAGGCATCTCGCACTCCGAACCTGGACTCGAGGTACCAGATGGCTAGTAGGGCGGCTCACCCACGCTGACCAGTTGTGCGCCGCCTTGCGCGGTGCGGGTATAGGCGTGCCCCGTGCTGGTGAGCCACGTGAGACGGTCCCCAATGCGCACGACCCGCAGTCGACCTTCAGTCTTCAGACTGTGGCAACTCGAGCACAGTGCCTGGAGGTTCCCTGCGTCGGTGGCACCACCGTGGCCCCAGGAAACGATGTGGTCGAGTTCTTCCATCGGGTTGGTGCAGCCCGGGCGAGTACAGGTTCCGTCCCGGTATCGGACCAGCTCGGCCAGGCGCGGAGGCGGTGCCCGGTGTCTGCGTCCGACATCGAGCACCTCCCCGCCCACAGGTTTGGTGACGATGCGCCGTAGCGCACCGACCGCGAGCAGCGACAGCGCAGTGACGGCAGGGATCGCGCCATAGCCGGTGAGTTGAGCCGCAGGCGTCGGCGAACTGTTGAGCACGTCGTCAAGCCGGTGTGACTCAAGAGCGTCCCTCGCTCCAGCGCCCGCTGGCGTGAACCCGGAGGACCCGCACGACTGAGATTCGTGGGCAGCGCCAGTTGCCCCGGGGGCGATCGTCGGAGCATCCAGACCCGAGTGGGAGGTTGCTTCCGACGGAGCGGAACGGAGCTGATCAAGCACGTCCCAGGGGATGTTCACACGGATCTCGGGCCTGGTGACGGCCAAGCGCTCATGAGGCCGTGCGCGGAGGATCTCGTGGACAAGAGGGTTCGGCTGCTGGCTGGAGCCGGGCGAGCCGTGGCTCAGCTGCTCAATGGGATCGGTGGTGCCGGTGAGGATCCCGGCGGCAGTCAGGCTGACGAGGGCGTCGGCTCGCAGCTGATCGGTGGTCCGGCCATCTCCGTCGTGCCGAGCGCTCTTGGCCATCGCCCTGAGCGTATGGTCGATCATCACGCAGTCCTCGGCGGGGAGCACCGCGGTGATCGAGGCCATGCCGTCAGCCCGGAGCCGGGTGCTTGAGACGTGCCGGGCGGAACGGGCTCTGACGTGCCGGTTCTCGGCGTCCTGCGGGTCGACTTCGGTGAGAGCCTGCTGCGCGGCCTCCTGGAGTTGCCTGGTGGTCATCCCCGGAGCCGCGGGAAGCAGATCGCGCTCGATCGCCCACGCGACCGTGGCTGGAGCCTCATCGAGGCTCTCGACGAGCACGCGCGCCTTGGAGTAGTCGATCTCGCCGGCAGCGAGTGACTCCCGGATGCCGGCGAGGACGCGTGCAGTCGCGGCCCCGACCTTGACGAGCTTCCCGGCCTGATAGCTCGAGATGCCGAGGCGCATGGCGAGGTCGGTGGCAGTGGACTTGCAGGCAGGTGAGGGGTCGTGGCCGAACGGTGGTTCTGCCATCGCGCCAGCGGCTGCGACGGTGATCGAGGCGGCCCAGGCCTCGACACGCCTGGCTGCGGCGGCGAGTTCGAGTTGTTGGGCGCGATCGAGGAGCCGTGGATCGAGCCTGTCCAGGCCGGCGAGCAACTGAGCCAGCTGCGGGCCGCCGGGAGTCGAGCCGAGCACGGCGAAGTCCTTGCCCAGCGCCGCTGTTGCCGATGCGACGATCTCCGCGGTCCGCATGGCCGCGGAGTCGTTAGGCTCGGCGTCTTCGCACTCGTCGAGCCACTCAAGCTCAGCGGCCCGGGCAGCGAGGCGCCCACCACGAAGACCTCTCTGACTGCGCTGCGCGCGCCGCTCAGCTTGGCGCCACTCGGCCTCCTCGCGCTTCCACTGTGCTTCGGCTAGGAGGAGGTGAACGCAGATGATCTCGGGATCCCAGCAACAATCGCCCGGGGGAGGGATGGCCTCGTTGCGCTCATCGGGCGCACTGCTCGCGACGCGCTCGGCAACCGCGTCGGTCGCGCGCTCCGGCAGGTCCCCATCCATAGCCTTACTCTACTAGAACACTTGTTCGACAGCAAGGGATTCTCGCTCGACCTCGCCGAGTGCCGAGTGCCACGGCTGGGTGCCACGATGACGAGGTCACGCTCTGGCACGTGCAGACCGCGTGCGAGAGAGCGCCGAGTGCTGCCGTGCCGCCGCCAGCGATCCGGTGGGGTCGTCACCGGATGACACAAAGGCCAGCGAGTACCAGAGGACCAACACCTCCCACCTTGCGCGCTGTTGCGGCGTCAGCGGGGAAACCGACACATAGCCAGCCAGGTAGGCGGCATGCACCTCGGGGGAGACCGGGCCCCAGTCGTGGAATTGGGTGCCCAGGAGCACCGCCGATCGAGCGATCTCATCGATGCGGTGATCGCGGCGCACCTCGTCGAAGTCGATGAACGCCGCGACGGAGGGACCGTCACACAGGATGTTCGCCGAGCGGATGTCACCGTGCACCAGCTGCCGGTCCGTCGGTTCGGGTCCGGCCGTGGCCACGAGGGACCGCAAGGCCTGGCAGGCACTAGCCGGGATGTGGGTACCGGCACGGTCGAACCAACGGCCGAGCCGCACCGTCAGCGGCTCGGCGGCCGGGAGGGGGCCGGCTAGCCGTTCCGCCTCGGGGTAGGTACTGAGCGCATGATGCAACCGAGCCAGCGCGGCACCGGCTGCGCGGACCTGTGCAGCATCGTCGACGTCGAGGTGGCTCCCACCCATGACGCGCTGGACCCCGATCGAGGCGCCGGGTAGCTCCACCTGAACCTCACCGTTCCGGCAGGGGAGAGGCGCGGACACCGGGCACCCCTGGGCGTGCAGCCACTGCACCAGACGGGCATTGCCCTCGAGACGCGTGAAGTGCTCGGCGGCGACGGACCACTTCGCGAGCATCGGCCCGTCGTCCGTGCTGAGCCAGGCGATCGCGTTCCGGGCACTCATCACGACCCGGGCGCACGTGATCACGTCGATGCCCCAGCGTTCGCGCAGCGTCGTTCCCACCCAGCGGGCGGCCGACTCGGCATCTGCGAACCCGAATCTCGTCTGCAGGGTCGAGAGCGGGTGCTCGGACTCCCACAGCATCTCCAGGCGTGTGGCAGGCAGCTCAGGCATGTGCCGATCAAAGCATGGCGTGTGCACAGGCCTCACGTACTGGGATGCCAGTGGCCGTCGTCGAGGCGCCAGGGGAGAGCAGGGCCGGACGCTCGCACGCGGGGGGTGAACCACCACGTGCTGTCGGGATCCCAGCCCGCGATCACGGACGCAGCCTCGCCGTCGACGTCGATCGCGGTTCCAGCTGTTGAGAGGTAGCCGGCCACTGAGAGATGGACGCCGTCGTACTCCCGTGCCAGCAACGTCCAGTCGGGCACCACCCACCGGCCATTCCTGCCCGTGGCGCGGTACCAGTCGTGACGCTTGTGGGCGGTGACCTCAACGGGCCATCGCCGGCAGATCTCCGCCCAGTCCTCACTGCCTCGGATCTCCAGGACCCGGAGGTCCTCGGGCACCTCGACGGCCACGGTGGCGGCCCGCTCGTGCCCGAAGGAGTCCTCGACCAGCCAGAGCCCCGCCGGGCCGAGAGCGCCGAGCATCCTCGTCGTGACACAGAGCCCATGCGGCGGCATGGACCACCACTGCCCGGAATAGGGGGCGTGGATGTCCGAGGGCACCTCCGCTCGCGCACGGGACTCGTCCGCATCGATCTCCGCGCGCCAGGTCGCAAGCCGGGCAACAGGATCACCGGGACCGTCCGAGGAAGCATCCGGCGGTGGCCAGCGGACCAGGTGCTGTGTCGCGTGGTCACATCCGCTTGACCACCAGGCAGCGTGGGGGAGCAACCGCGCGGCCCAGTGCTCCAGGCTGACCAGCACCGCCGGCACCGCCGCGAGGCGGTCCTCACCGTCGGGTTCTTGCCAGTACCGTGCGTTCGCCACAGCGTGGTCGAGCACGGTCAGCTGCGCCGCGATGTCCGGAGAGTCGACGCCTGCGGTGCGCTGCACCAAGCTGTCGAGCTGGGTAGCCACCTCATCCGGGGTGACCTCAGGGACCTGCAGCGCACGGCCACGACGGCGTCCGATCATCCAACCGCGGGCGGTGTACGCGCGGGCTCGACCGGCTCCGTCGAGCCGATGTGCGGCATGGCTGACCGCGATAGCCACCGGACATGGGCCGTCCAGGGCATCACGTTGCTCGGTCCAGAGCGCGAACTCCAGCGCTAGACGGCGTCCGCGCGGCCCGGCAAGGAGTTGATCGACGGTCATGACCACGTGGCGAGTCTGCCAGCACTGCGCCAATATCGAGCAGCACACGATGCGCACGTCTGCGCGATCCGAGCGCGCACACTCCAGACCAGTGCCGTTGACTGGACGGATGACGACGCGCCTGGTGCTTCTTGCCGACACCCACCTTCCTCAGCGAGCCAAGGCACTGCCCGAGGCGGTGTGGTCAGCGGTCGAGGACGTTGATCTGGTGGTGCACGCCGGCGACTGGGTGGACCTCGCCACGCTCGATGAGCTGGAGGAACGCTCGCAGCGCTTGCTTGCCGTCTACGGCAACAACGACCATGGCGAGCTGCGCGAGCGCCTGCCCGAGGTTGCCCGCGAGGAGATCGACGGGGTCCGCATCGGTGTGGTGCACGAGACGGGCGACGCGAAACGGCGGGAGATGCGCTGCGACGAGCGATACCCAGACCTCGACGTGCTGATCTTCGGGCACAGCCACATCCCGTGGGACACCACGACGCCGAACGGACTGCGGCTGCTCAACCCCGGCTCGCCGACCGACCGCCGTCGGCAGCCGCACTGCACCTACATGACGGCCGTTGCCGAGGCCGGCCAGTTCCGAGACGTCGAGCTGCACCGGCTGCCGCCGCGGCGATGACTCGACTCGGCTCGCGTGGCCCAACGATGGCCGGCGCGAAGCCGAATCAAGCGGGGCCGCGCCCGACTGGACCCGAAGCGCGATCCGATAAGTGACATTATGTCATTCTGCGAACGGAGGCCCCTGCCCTCCCGTAACCGACAATGTGCGGTCTCATCCATCGTGTCCTCTTCTGGAATCAGCCTCCCTGTCTCATCGATCGTGTCCTGTTGATGTCAGTGGTAGCTGAGAGAGTTCCTGGCCCACCCACACCCGGTAGCCAGGAGACTCGATGCCACCTGCTCGCGAGACGACCACGGTTCCAACGAACCTGACCGACCACCCCCCGCGTCCTACTCCGACTTCCCGGCGACGGCGCGCCACGCAACGTGCCCGTGGACGGGGCGCTGGCCGCGCTCCCCGTCGAGGAGGCTGCGCCTGCGCGGCGGTTCTATGCGTGGCCGGGTAAGCGGAACTACGAGGGCTCCTACTGGTTCGCGACCACCGGTCGTCATGTGGCGCACGAGTCGCTGTTAGAGGCCGACTACCTCATGGCAGCCGACCATGGCCCGGCTGTCGTGGCGGTCTCCTCCCAGCCGTTGATCTTCCTGTGGCCTCGCCGCACCACGACGGGTGGCCGGTGGCATGTGCCGGACTTCTTCGTCCGTCTCGCGGACGGCTCCGGGCGCCTCATCGACGTCCGTACCCCTGCACGTGTTGCTGGTGGCGAGGTGCAGTTCGCGTTCACCCGCCAGGCGTGCCAGTGGGCGTATGAGGTCTTCACCGGCATCCCCGAGCCTTTCCGGGCAAACCTGCGGTGGGTCTCCGGTTTCCGTCATCCGCGCCACTCCCCTTCCCCAGGGGTCGCGGCCGCACTGGTGGAGGCGTTCACGCCGGGGACGTCGATGGCTGCTGGTCTGCGCCGTGCCGCACGGCTCTTCGGCTCGCGTGCTGGTGGGGACGGGATGTCGGCGGTCAGCGGGAACCTCCTCCACATGCTCTACCGCCACCGGCTGCGTACCGACCTCAACGTCCCGTTGACCATGAGCACCCATGTGGAAGCAGAGCCCGCGATGGCGGTGGCGCTGTGAAGAGTGTCCGGTTGCTCGACTTCATCGAGTTCGACGGAGACTCCTGGCAGGTCACCGGCCAGGACGGTGCCACAACCACCCTGAAATCGTTGACCACCGCGGGCGTACGTGAGGTGCCGCTCGCGACGCTGCTCGGGGACGGCTCCTTCGTCCCGGACTCCCCCGACCGCCTCCCCAACCTCACAGACGCGCGCGTGCTCGACACCCTCCCGCAGGACGAGCGCGCCCGGGTGGAGTGGCTCCACCAGCACGTCCACGAGGTGCTGACCGGCAGCCCGCCATCCGCCGCCGATGGGGATGTCGTGATCCGCCCCGAGTACGGGCCCGGGTTGCGTCTTCAGGACCGAATGGCCGCCAAGCTCGCGTAACTCGACGCCACTGGCAAAGGCATGACCAACCGTCAGCTTTATCGTCATATCGCTGCCTACCGCGCGGAAGGTGTCGCCGGGCTGGTGGACAAGCGGCGCCTACGTACCTCTATTCCTGGGAGGCGGGCTGATCCCCTGGTTGTTCAGCTCCTCGAAGAAGAGGTCGCGGGTCAGACGAACCTCTCCACCGGTACCCGGCACCGGGCGATCACTCGCGTGATCATCGCTGCCCGGAAGCAGGGTGTACCGGTGCCCTCGCGGGCGACCCTGTACCGGATCCTCGCGGTGATTGAACGCGACCGGCGCCCGTTCGGGAAGGCCACCACCCGCCGCACCCAGGCAAACAGGCCGGATCGCACCTACGGGCGCCAGAGCCCGGCGCGTCCTGGGGAGTTGGTGGAGATCGACTCCACCCCGCTCGACGTCCTGGCCCTCTACCAGGACGGGTCCACCGGGCGTCCCGAGTTGACCGTCGCCCTTGATATCGCCACCCGCGTCCCACTCGCGGCGATCCTGCGCCCGAAAGCCGCCAAGGGAGTGGACGCAGCGATGCTCCTGGCTCGGGCGATGACGCCGCTGGCGATGCAGCCAGGCTGGGATGCCGAACTGTCCTACGCCGCCTCCCACCTACCCCCAGGCGCACTACCCCACGACGCGTACGCGCAGGCGGCGGCGAAACCTGTGATCGTCCCCGAGACGGTGACGGTGGACAGGGGCAAGGTGTTCGTCGGTCAGGCGTTCATGCACGCCGCCGAACGCCTTGGGACCTCAGTGATCAAAGCCGCCTACAGGACCCCGACCGACAAGCCGCACATCGAACGGTTCTTCCACTTGGTCGACACCGGCTTCACCCAGTACCTCGACGGTTACACCGGTTCGAACGGTGTAACCGGAGCAGGTCCGTATCGCCCGCCTCCTGACCCGCCCCTCCTTCACCGGACCTCTGACCGACCCGAACGCGCCGACAGAGGGCCGCTACCAGAGAGTCGAGCACGCCCTGACCACGCTCATCCCCACCTGTCTCATCGTGAGGCGTGCCGGCGGGCCTGCTGTGGGACGTCCTGACCTACCTCGCCACCGTCCGCCGCAACGCCGCAATCTCCGGAAAGGCGCCGGTCGATGGGCGCTGCAACCTCCTGCCGGTCATCCTCGGAGCATGAACACACCCGGATCAGTCACATCGATGCGCTGGTAGAGGAACCGGTGCCGCACCGCCTGGACCTCGCTGCTTTCGGGGTCTGCGACCTCTGGGATCACCTGCCAGGGCCCGTCCTTGCGGAAGCCCGGCAATAGGTGGGCGTCCACGATGGTCCCTGGCGGGAACATATGCGTGTCGGTCGTCTTCTTCGCCACCAATAACAACGGGATCGGCCCGTCCTCGACCGCCCGCGCTGCCTCCTTCGGAAGATGCTGTCGCTGCGCCCGCAACGTCCACGGCTCCATCTCCCCCTCTGGCCCCCAGGCCGGGTACGCCCGACGCGGATCGACCCGCACCAGCACCCCGGCTCGCGACACCTCCACCAGCCGCGCGCCACCTCAGCAGCAGCGTGCGCGTCCATTGGGGCGAACCGGTTCTTGAAGTTCAACGGCTCCGGGCGCATCGACGCCGCCAAGGCGCCAGCGGCCTACTTCAACGTCTCGACCGAAACCTCCGCGCCCCGGACGGCCTCGTCGTTCTCGACCAGCACCTCGACCACCGGCGCCACCCCCGCCGCCCGCAGCTCCACGAGCTTGTCGCGGGCCTCCCGATCAACCCTGGGCAGCGACTCCGGACGCGCCAAATGATCCAAGTCCCCGTGGTTGGGCCGCGCCCGATACCCGACGTAGAACACCGTCCCCCGAGCATGATTCGTCGGCCCCGTCGTCGGATCGATCAACAGGTACAGCCGCCACACCGGACGCCCCTGGGCCACTCCCCCACCATGTCTAGACGCCGCCACCCGCCCAACCTACGAACCCAGCCGCACCTCGGCCCGTGGGCGCGCCGTGATCGTCTACACGCCCGTGTGGGGGGTAAGCGATGGTCGGGGTAGCCGTACTGATCTTCGACCTTCGTGACGATGAAATCCCCGACCTCCGACGTGAAGTTCCCTCGCCGCCGCTCGTGTTCAGCATTTTCGCGTGCGCGCCGCTGACCATCCGCCCACGCCGCCTAGACCCGAGCCTCAGCCTCCCGGCGCTGCCCGGGGGTGAGGCCGTCGAGCCACCG
The DNA here is from genome assembly GCF_003752405.1 of Bogoriella caseilytica. Taxonomy (NCBI): domain Bacteria; kingdom Bacillati; phylum Actinomycetota; class Actinomycetes; order Allobogoriellales; family Allobogoriellaceae; genus Allobogoriella; species Allobogoriella caseilytica. The sequence continues at coordinate 3,136,713 of NZ_RKHK01000001.1, forward strand.
GGTGAGCCAGTCCCGCAACAACAGCGCCTCGTGCGCCTCCAGTTCAAGGTCATAGACGACCCCGCGTTGGCTCCTGTGCTCCTTGCGCGAGTCCAGGTTCGTCCAGGACGCCAACCGCATCCTCCCCGCGCCTTCTGGGCGCGCCTCGACGCCCTGCATACCGGCTCCCGCCACTGCACGGTCCATCACGAGCTTCTCGTCAGTCGCGTACTGCACATAGATCATCCGAACCCCCTACCCCTCTCTCCTGCTCGTTCCCTGCCTGTACAGAGGACGGTAGAGGCGGCCACCAACATCCGGGGTGTCTACACGCGCCCCGGTGCTGTCCCGTTCGGGACGGCGTGCCCTGGAAGATCGTGGCCCGGATCACGTATAGCCTCCTTGTGATCGACCAACGCAAGGGCGCCACCTGGGGGCGTGGCCGAGACGGCATGGGAGGACGTTGCCGAGATGAGCCATGCCCTGTCACTGGCGGCCGCCCTGGAGCGGTTGGACAAGGAAGCGCTGCGGCACCAGAAGCTCGCCCTGCGATTCCTGACAGCATCACTCGTGTGCGGGGCCCTGGCCGGGTTCGTTGCTCTGGCTGGTCAGCCGTGGCTCATCCTCGCCTGCCTCCTGGCGCTCGGAGCGATGGCCGGGAATCTGATCGCCACGCGGAAGAAGTGGCGCAGACGGTGGCACTCCACCCGCACCCTCCACGAACTGCTGCTCTCAGAACGGTGGCGCTTCGCCGCCCGCGTCACCCCCTACGAGGACGACGACGCCCCCGCAGGGTTCCAGGACAGGCTCGACACCCTCACCGCAGAGACCGGCCACACTGCTCGCATTGACGAGGAGACCCGCGCCCTGCGGCAGCAAGAACCGAACACTCTGCTGAAGACCTACCTGCGGGAGCGGATCGAGGACCAGAAGGACTACTTCACCAACCGGTCCCGCTTGTACTTCCGCCGCGCACGCTGGCTCCGGAGACTCGTCAGCCTCCTCTATGTCGTCGTCGGTGGCGTCGCTGTAGCCGAGGTGGCTGGTGTGTTCGATCAGCATGCGCTCGGGCCGACGGTCGCCGTGGTGACCTCGTTGCAGGTGTGGGCTGGGGCACGGGAATGGGGCCGCACCGCCCGGGTCTACTCGGGATACGCGCGTCAGCTCGAAGACCTCGCCACCGAAGCCCGCCAACTGGGCGACAACGCCGTGTCAGAGCTGCGCGGCATAGTGGCACGCACCGAGAACATCCTGGCTGACGAGACCACCCGGTGGCTCGCGCTGAACGACTTCGAACTATTCGACAAGCACTACGGCACCCACACCGGGTGAGGAAGGGCCCAACACCATGGCTCAGGGACGAGGGGAACTAGACCCGATCAAGGTCTTCGTGTCCTACAAGAAGCACGACGACCCCGAACGCAAGGACGGGGCCGGACGTGCCTTCCTGGACGACCTCGCCCACGAGATCGAACAGCGCGCCACCGACACCGGAGTACCCGTCGAACTCTGGTACGACCGGCAGCTCGCCGTGGGCGAGCGCTGGGACGACGAGATCAAGACCCGGCTCCGCGAGGCCGACCTCTACGTGGCGGTCTACTCACCCGGGTTCTTCGACAACAACGGTTACATCGCCCGTCACGAACTCCCCGTCATGGTCCGCGCCGCCCGCGACCGGCGCCCCGGTACCCCAGCGCGTGTCCTGACCATCTCTCGCAAAGACGTCCGTCCCGAGGACATCCCTGACACCTACAGGGAGTTGTCCGACCTCCAGGCTGCTAACGAAGGCCGCCCCGTCGAAGCCGAAGACCCCGACACGCAGGCGCGGATCGTCCAGGAGTTCGCCCGCAGCGTTCTCGCCTTAGCTCAGCGCCACTACGACGCCCGTCGCACCACCCAGGCTCGTCCCGTCATCGAGGACTATCGCCACCAGGTCACCTCACACCTACACGACATAGAGATGGACGAGCGGACCTCTCCCGAGGACCCGCTCAAAGCCCCCGTCAAGACGCTCATCGAGAACGTCGCCGCTCTCCTGCCACGAGTGGAAGCGAACGTCTCCTTCGAAGCCCGGACCACCAGCGATGATGACGTCAGTGGTGTACGCCTTGACCTCTCGGTAAAGAACACCCGGGGACTGCTGATCGGGCACGTCGAGCTGAAGAGCCCCCGCAAGAGCGCCGACCCTACCGACCGCAAAGGCTGGAGCACCCACGACCGACAGCAGTGGGAGCAGCTCGCAGGCCATCCGAACCTGATCTACAGCAACGGGCTCGAACTCGTACACCTCCAGCGTGGCTACAAGCGAGCCGAGGTTGCTCTCGATCCCGAGAAGTCCCTCTCCGATGCGCAGGCTGCTGAACTGGTCGAACTCATCGGCGCCTTCCTCCGAGAGACCCCCACAGCACCCCGCTCCCCACGCGCCCTGGCCGACCGACTCGCACCCCTGACTCGACTGCTACGCGACAAAGTCGTTGCACACCTCAAAACCGTGGACGAGAGCAACGGTCGCAGCCCTCTCGCCGGAAAGTACGCAGCCTGGCAGCAGACACTCATGCCATCCGCGACGGTCGAAGACTTCGCGGACGCCTTCGCCCAGTGCTACACCTACGCACTCCTGATCGCCCGCTTCGAAAACGCACTCTCCCTCCCTCTCGATGAGCGTCAGCTTGGTTCCGCGCTGCGCGCCAAGGGCCACGAACTTCTCGGGGACGTCCTCTCAGTCATGGTCGGCCCCCAGACCAAAGAGGTACTCTCCGGACCCCTCGGCCTCATTGAAGCCCTCGTCGCCCACGTCGATCCCGAAGCGCTCACCAAGACCCGCAACGACGGACGCCACCAAGATCCCTGGCTGTACTTCTACGAAGACTTCCTCGCCGCCTACGACCCCGCACGCCGCGAAGAAGCAGGCGTCTACTACACCCCACTACCCGTGGTCGGCGCACAGGTCCGGCTCGTTGAACACGCGCTACGCACCCGCCACGGCGTGACGTTCTCCAGTGAGAACGTCACCGTCCTCGACCCCGCCCTCGGCACCGGTACGTACTTGCTCCAGACCGCTCAGCATGTCCTTGATGCCACTACCGGAGGCTCTAACGCCCCCACCGCGACCTCTCTCGCCAGGCGCCTTCACGGCTTCGAACTCATGGTCGGCTCATACGCTGTCGCCCACCTCCGCCTCACCCAGGCGCTGACCTCCGCTGGAGCAGACCTCGGTAACGAAGGCGTCAAGGTCTTCCTCACCGACACCCTGACGGCTCCCTTGCTGGGTGAGAAGAACCCCGGCCAACTCGCGCTGTTATCAGACGAGGCTCAGGCCATCTCTCATGAACAGCAGCGCTCCTCTGCCGTCAAGCGACATGACACCCCCATCCGCGTCATCATCGGCAACCCGCCCTACAGCCGAGGAAGTCGCGCGGAAGGAATCGGCGGTTTGACGGATGATGCTCGACCTAACATCGTCCTCCAAGCCCATAACACCGGCGAAGGAGACAAGGCGTCGCTGCTGGAGGACTTCACAAAAGACACCCCCGGCGGACAGGTCAAGAACCTGTACAACTCGTACGTCTACTTCTGGCGCTGGGCGATCTGGAAGGCGTGCGAGCAGAGAGATGCAGGCCCGGGCATCGTCTCCTTCATCACATCCTCCTCCTTCCTACGAGGTCCAGGATTCGCGGGGATGCGCAAGCACATGCGCGAAAGGTTCGAAGAGCTGTGGATCATCGACCTCGGCGGTGAAGGACGCGGCGCCCACAAGGAAGAAAACGTCTTCGCCATCCAGACCCCAGTCGCCATCGTCACCGGTATCCAGCGCCAAGGCAGGCGCACCGGCAAGAGAGCACCAGCAACCGTGCGCTACCACCGCATCGATGGCACCGCCTCCGAGAAGCTCGCGACCCTAGACACTCTTCACGCACTCGATGAAGACGACACCACCTGGCAGATCGCTAGCAAAGAGTGGACCGCAAGCTTCATCCCCGAAGGAGCGGGCGAGTTCTTCACGTGGCCGAGCCTCCTGGACATCTTTCCCTGGCAGCACTCAGGCGCCCAGTACAAGCGCAAATGGCCCATCGCAGCCAGCCCTGAGACGTTAAGTACGCGATGGGAAGAGTTGTATCGGGCAGGGAAGCCAGATGGCGGGCTCTTCCGAGAAACCGGTGATCGCAAAGTCTCCAAGCCTGGCGTCCAAGACGTAATCACAGGTGAGAAGCTGCCTGCGTTCGATAGCGACAAGGGCAGAACCTCGATGATGAAGCCGATCCGGTACGGCTACCGCTCCTTCGACCGCCAGTGGTGTTTCCCTGATGCCCGCATGGCTGATCGGATGCGGCCTGAGCTGTGGCAGAGCTACTCGAACCGACAACTCTACATCACCACCTTGACCTCTACACGCCTCGGCACCGGCCCCGTCGTCACCGTCTCAGCTCATGTCCCCGACCTCGACTTCTTCCGTGGCAGCTTTGGCGCGAAGAACGTGATACCCCTCTACCGCGATTTCGAAGCCACCACCCCCAACATCACCTCTGGACTGCTCGACACCCTCACGGCAGAACTTGGCACCACCGTCACGGCAGAAGACCTCGCCGCCTACGCCTTCGCCCTCACCGGAACAGGCGCCTTCTACGAACGATTCAAAGAAGACCTCACCGAATCTGGCGCCCGCCTCCCCTTAACGAAAGACACCGACCTCTTCACGCGAACAGCCTCCTTCGGGCGGGGCCTCCTCGCCCTAGCGACCTTCGGTGAACGCTTCCGCACACCCAACCGGTACGGCGCTGTTGAGCCCTGGACTATCCACGGCCAGGCCACCCTAGCCGTCGCCACCCCGCCCAACCCCGAGGCGTACCCCGAACGGTTCTCATACGACGACTCTCGCCGCGTCCTGAAGGTTGGTGACGGCGAGTTCCACAGCGTCGCACCCGAAGTGTGGAACTACCAGGTCTCGGGCATGCCCGTGGTCAAGTCGTGGCTTGGCTACCGGATGAAGAACCCCGCCGGAAAGTCCAGCTCCCCGCTGGACAAGATCCAGGCCGAGCGGTGGGAGTTCGACCTCGAACTCCTCGAACTTCTCCGCACCCTCGAACAGATGCTCGCCGCCGAGCAGGAGGCCGCTTCCCTCCTCGACCAGATCACAGCCAGCGACCTGTTCACCGTTGCGGAGCTGCCCGAACCAGCCGACTGGGAAAGGAAGCCCCGCAAGAAGACCTATCGCCCCGTCGAGGCACAGGACAGGTTCGACCTGTGACCGCCCCCGATCACCTGACGGCCAAACGCGCCCGAGATTGGGTATCTGCCGGGGACACCTACGTCCCTACAGGCGAGGTCGTCCATGCTGAGCAACTCACGGAAGAGACCTCATGGGCCACCTCCTCCGGCGCCACTCTGCGAGGCGAGGCCGGAGACTGGCAGGTCAACGACAGCCACGGCGGGACGTGGACAGTCGATAAGGACGTCTTCAAAGCCACCTACGAACCCCTTGGAGACGGGAGGTTCCGTAAGACGGCGCCGGTGCGCGCCCGCCGCCTAGAGCACCCCGCACAACTGGAAACCCTCGAAGGGGTGGACACCTTGGGCGCGGGCGACTGGATTGTCATGAACGAGACCGGTGAGTGTTGGGGTATGCCTGACAACACCTTCCACACCCGGTACCGGAAGACGGATGATGACTGACGACACCTGGCTCGGGTTCACAGAAGTGCAGTGGACAGGTCTCTACACCTTCTTCACCGGAGGGCTCTTACTTGTCGCAGTAGTCGCCGCCTTGGTCGCGTGGGCGCAAGTCAGTGCGATGCGCGAGCAGCGTGCGGAAGCGAGGCGTGCAGCCCAAGAGGCGTCGCGTCCCTACGTGATCGTGACTACGGAGCCCACACGGGTAGACCGGCATCTGTTTGATCTGGTGGTGAAGAACATCGGACGGCGGCCAGCCCACGACGTGCGAGTGAAGCTTGATCCGAAGCCAGTGCGCGCGGACGAACGCGGCGGTGCGGTGATCGGAGACGTCAAGATGTTGAACGAGCCCATCGCCATGATCGCGCCAGGCCAGGAGCTACGAACATTCTTTGACAACTCGATAGAGCGTGAGGAAAGAAGGGGTGAGCTCCCTACGAGCCATCGCGTTCACGTGACGTACAGCGACAGCTCCAAGGAGGTCTACGACGAGGAGTCGGTCCTCGATCTCGATGCACTCAGAGACACGATGTTCGCCAAAGAGATGACCGTCCACCATCTCGCGAAGAAGCTGGAGAAGACGAACCAGCTTCTCGCTCGTTCTCCGGTCATCAACCCACGTAGCGCCCTGTCGGTAGACGCGACACTGTACGCGCCCCCGTTCGAGGACGACGAGGACCAGGAGTAGGCGTCTTGTTCACCCCGATCCACCGCGTTCTCGGTCAGGCACCAGGTCCGCTCGACTCCGCCCTCATCGACAGGGCTATCGAGCAGCGGGTTGAGGAGGCCACGGACCTGGAGTTCAAGGCCGAGGTCTACCCAGCCCAGAACCAGGTGTGGCGGGCAGAGGCGGCAAAGGACATTGCCGCGATGGCCAACGCAGGTGGCGGCTGGTTCCTCTTCGGCATTACCGACGATGATGACGAAGCGGCTTCCGCTCCAGGAGTGTCATGGAGTGACGGGGAGGCTCAGCGGCTCCGGGACGTTGCCTACAACCTCATCGCGCCGCCCGTCGTAGGTGTCGAGTTCCACCCCATCCCCCGGGGCGGCGCTGATCCGGTGGTGGCGATGCGGATCCCGTCAACGTCGGAGCGTCCTCACTTCGCGCGGTCAAAGAAGGTTGAGGAAGGGCTCGTGGCGCCGCTGCGGAACGGGCCGCATACGGTCTTCATGTCCGAAGCGCAGATCGCGGACCAGTACCGGCAGCGCTTCCAGCGTGCTCGTGAGCGCCGCGAGGAACTGGAAGAGGCGTACCGGGCCACGGCTGACTGGTTGGACCGTGAGAACGGCGTCTGTCTGGTCTTCGAGGCAATCCCCCGCGAGTACCGCTCCGGACAACGTCTCGCTGAGATCGCTGCGTCTGCCGTCTACGCGAAACGCCCCCTTCGGCTCCTCCTTCGGGGTGACTACGCCACTCAGAGCGGGCATCCTGCTGAGGTCCATCGAGGCCTGCGGGGATGGGTGCTGCGGTTACGAACGAACAACGTGATGCCGCCCTATCGGATAGGGCTGCACGACGACGGCGCCATGTCGTCCTGTCATCGCCTCAGCGGCCTGGCCGACCACCAGGGTGATTCGGAGGTAGCCCCGCGCGGTGAGCGTGACCAGTGTCTATCCACCGATGTTGAGTACTACCTGGCACAGAACATCGCCGTACTGCGCAACCTCGCAGAGCACCTGAACGTCACTGGCGGCTATAGCCTGCGTGTCGGGCTCGTAGGTCCTGACGGAGCGCCGATCATGGTCCGAGACAGCATCCCCGGTTTCGCGAGCCTTGTGCCCGAGGACCAGCGTGAGTGGGTGAAGAACTTCCGCCCCCTCACGGTCGAGTTCGACCCGCTAGCCGCCGAGGGACAGCTTCTCGCTCAGACGCGAACGTTGGCGGCGGACCTCATCAACCAAAGCGGCGCCCAGCATTTGAAGGCACTCCTGCCACTTGACGAGTCCGACACGCCGGTGACGTCTTGACCGACGACGAGGAGCCGCCGGAGCACGAGGACGGCGACGAGTCTGGTTCGGAGTCGGACCACGAAGAGCAAGAAGAACGGGGCGAGCCGTTCTTCCGTTTCGGTTCCGGGTTCTCTCCGGGGTTCATGCAGGCACTCGGGCCCGGTATGGGGCGCCTCTGGGGCATCGACGCGTCTTGGTGGGCTGCTGCGGCGGAAGCGAGCAAGCCGTTTATCGAGATGCCTGCATTCATGCAGACGTTCGCGAGGACCGGTGCCCTGACGAGCCAGTGGGCCGCGACGGCACAGCGGATCACTGAGGAGCACACCCGGGTCTGGCGCGACCTGTACAAGTCCTTCGCGCCTGACACCGGACGGGTCTTCGCTGACCTCAACCGTTACCTCCTGCCACCGAACTTGCGTGACCACGCCGATGAGGTCACGGTCACCCAGGTCTACCGCTTTCTCAGGGAAGAGGGCATCCCTCTCTACCTCGTCCCCAGTGGGCGCGTAGCGGTCCGGCTTCTTCGCGCCGAGGACCATAGAGCCAGGCGGAAGGTCCTGAACGACTGCTATGGGCAGATCATCGAGGACTGCGCGGACCTACTGGCGCGAGCTGATCATGAACAGGTGCGCGAGGAGGTGCTGTTCGTCCAGGACGGGCTCGGGGCGATGAAGGCCGGGCATACACGTTCTGCGCAAGCGATCTTCACAGTCACCCTCGACACCCTCATCGCCCGCTTCTACCCCGAGAAGGCGATCCGGACGGCGATCACCAGCCGGAAGAGAGGCGAGGAGGTACCGGAGGAGATCAACAGTATGGGGGTGCGTGAGGCCATGGTCTGGCTTCCGATCTGGAACGCCCACGAGCAGTTCTGGAGAGACAAGGGCGACTCCATCCCCTACCGGTACTCCCGCCACGCCAGCGTCCACGGCGTGTCCAAGAGACAGTTCAGCAAGAGGAACTGCGCCCAGGCGCTCATGCTCGTCACCAGCTTGACCGGCTACGCCGACGCCCTCTTCCGCAACGGAAGGTAGATGTCAGTGGCAACTGATGTCATCAGGTCACCGGGCCCAACGGCCTTCTTAGAAAGGAGCAGGCAGTGACCATCAGCATCTACGCCTACCGGAGCCTCATCTGGCTCGCCAGAAACCCGCGCAGCGGCAACCCACCGGAGACCGTGTGCCCGCCAGAGGACCAGAAGCTCGTCCTCCGCGAGATGGCTGAGCGCCGCTGGACCCTCCCCGTCGAGGAAGTCGAGACACTCGCGGGAACGGTGAGCTTCTTGCTCTTGGACGAGGGGAAGGCACAGGCGCGGCGCGAAGATTCCGACTACCTCGTTCGTAGTGCTGCCTATGAGGTCCTTCAAGCTGTCCCCACACGGCGGGGAGCCGACCTCTTGGAAGCGGCGGCAGCCTTCGAAGACGGCGCCACCGATCCCGTCACCGGCGAGCCTTTCGACAGTGAGATCGCTGACGACGCAGCACATCTACTCGATGAACACGGTCTCGTGGACGGGGTGCGGTCATCTAACGAAGCGGTGTTCCGCATGCAGTTGACCCCCAAGGGCAGGCAGTGGCGCCGGGCTCATTGGGTGCCAAGAATCGAGGAAGAGGCGGGGCAGGTGACCATGAACCAGCACAACGCGTTCAACATGAACGGCGGCACGCTCGGTGCCGCCGTGGTCGGCGGACAGGGCAACGTCGCCAACGTGCAGCAGGACCTCGACGGAGGATTCGCTCAGGCGCTTGAAGAGCTGCGAGAGCAGGTCCGGGAGAACGCGGAGACCGATCAGGATCGGGACGAGCTTCTCGGCCAGGTTGACCAGCTCGAAGAAGCCGCCCACACCGGAGACCCAGGTCGGATGGAACGGCTACGTAACTCGTTCCTCGAAGGCTTCGCCAACAAGGCCGGTACCGCAGCGGCGAGTAGCGTGCTCGGGCTACCGGTCCATCTGGTGGGAGCGGGCTGACACCGAAGCTTGGGACGCCCGGTTGGCGCGCCACCGGTAAGACCGTCATCAACGCGACCATACTCGGTCAGCACGGGGCGTCGATCCTGTTATCGGAATGCCAGATCTCCGCCCCGCACTCATTGATGAGCAACCAATAGTTCCCCACCCCTGGGCGGGCCGGAGTATTAAGGTGGGCATTGGCGAACTCCGCCGCCTGGCTGGTGTCAAACGGCCAGTGCGTGCACCTAAACCATTGGCTATTCCAGCCCTCTAGTGAGCAGACTTCGATAGCTTCTCCACCACTATAGGACGAGAGCGCATAGAGGCGATCCGAATTATCGTTGAACCCTATTATTACATACCCGACATCCCGACCCCACTGTTGCGACGGCGCAACCCATGCATGTGAAATAGTTGCCCGGCGAGGTGGCGGCTTGGGATTCTTCTCCTGTGCCGAACAACACGGCAGGGTCGAAGGTGGAAGGGACTGCTGCACGGATAGGTGACAGGTTCTTGTCAGTAGGCAGGTCAGCGAATTGGACTACTGACATTTCAGATGAGACCAGACAGACAAGTCCGTAGTGGCGCGCCACGACGTCCGGCTTCCGTCCCCGGCGTGACTCCCCCTCAGCGGACACCGCGTCAGTGTTCAGCGCCTACCGCGTTCGCTGATTCGATCCGACAGCGCACTTCCGACGAAGAATCCCATGGCGGCCGCGAGTCCGACGATGGTTACGGACGACCTCCAGCCATCGCCGAGAAATCCGGGCTGAACGATCCACCATGCACCAACGGCAATCGCACCGATGATCGACCGAGTCATCGGTGAGAGACCGCGTGCGACCACGCCCAGAACGATCGAAACGACACACGCTATAGCCACTGTGAAGAGAGAAGCACCGAGAGCCGCGACCACATACAGGGGCCAGTCAGAGCTCAAGAAAACTGACCGGTCGTCACTGAGATTTACTCCCCATTCATCACTGGAGACTGCCCCGGTGAATATGGTCAATGCGGCTGCTGCCAGGAATCCAGACGTCACTATGGGGAGAAGATTCATTCTCGCCACGACATCGACTCGCAAGGCGACGAGCACGCCGAGCGCTGCCAAGACGGGAAGCAGGACGGACCCAGGGAACAGGAGGCTATTCCCATAGATCAAGAAATTGACAGCAACGACCGCAGCTGCAGTGGCAGCCATCGACCCCACCATCACCAGAGTGCGAGCCGAGTCCCTCCCGGCCAATCGACTGCCAGCGGCTACTCATCCATACGCCGCGATGGATACCACGACGATCGGTACGATCAGGACGGAGGCAAACGATGAGAGGAACAGGAAAGCGTTCAGCCCGCTCTCCGCCCCCACGAAAGCTTGCTCTTGTCCGATGAGCATCGCGAGATGCACGTACCCGTAGGCGAAGGTTGCTACAGAGACTGCCACCGCCCCCACCTCGCGCCAGGAGCGATGTCGGCGTTCCACTGAAGACTGAGCCCCGGTTGCCCCAGATTGCGCACTCAATTGTTCCCCCAGGTGATGCGTTCACGAAAGAGGTCCTTCACCCACGCTATCCAGGAGTGTGCGCTTTGTGTCAATAGTCATCAGGTACGAGGGGCTCATCGAACCTCGGCAGGATTGGAGGCCTGACGCGTGCAGATGACTCTGGAGCGAGCAAAAGGGTGATGTGCCGCCGGCTAGAAGAAGACGAAGGGCCGCACGACATGCGTCGCGAACCAGCCGGCCAGGGCCGCGAGAGTGACCCATGCCGTGCCGAGCATGGCCCACCGACGCCGTGTCCGGCCGAGTGTCAGCGTGGCGACCAATGCGGCCACGATGACCGCGGTCCACGCCGCCGCCACCGCAAGCCGCGCCTCACCGCCGCACCCCGCCGGGGGCGGGTAGATCGCGGCACACACATCACGGCGGGGAACCACCAGGTTCCAGATCTGCCACAGCCCGATCACAGCAAGGGCCACCGGCACACCCCAGAGTGCTGGGTGAACTCCCCTGTTCGTGGGCGACCGACGCTGGACCATGCCGTCAGAATACGGCGGATGCCTTTGGATCAACTGTCGGGGCTAGCGGTCATTCCGCCGGATCGAGCAGGGCGGACGCCGCGGCATGATCGGCCTCGGCGCCGGTCGTCAGCGCATAGAGCGCATAACCGAGCGGCGAGGCGTCCCACAGGTGCCGGGCCTGCGCTGCGAGACCCGGGTAAATCCGGCCTCCGGCCACCGAGTAGGCGTCGAGCGCGGCCTGCAGCATCTCCTCCCCTGCGGCGCCGTACTGAGCGGCGAAGTCCCGGGCCGGATCGTCCACGCGTGCCGTGGTCCAGTCCAGAACTCCGGTGATCGCACCGCCGTCCCTGAACAGGATGTGTGCGGGGTAGATCTCGCCGTGGGTCATCACCGTGTGATCAGGCCAGCACGCGTCGTCCTCCAGCCAGGTCTGCCACGCCCCGGCCAGCGCCGGGGCTACCGTGAACTCCGCGCTCACCCGGGCCACGTCATCCCGCCATGCCTGGCGCACCTCGTCGGGTGACCGGATCTCCACGCCGGCCGTCGCCGCCTCTGCGGCTGTCACCGAGTGCAGGCGGCCCAGGAGACGCCCCAAGCGTGCGGCGTAGTCCGGGCTGGCCGGGTCCATGTGCCAGATAGGTTCCCCGGCCTCGGACAGGGTCAGGCCCGGGGCCCCGGGGAGCGCCGGGTAGGCGATGAGCTCCGGCCTGCGAATCCGCCAGTCCGGCACCTCGATCCCGTCCAGGCCGAGAACGGGCGAGACGAGCTCGAGGATCGCCACCTCAGCTGCCATGCCCCGGGCGACATCTTCGCGTCGCGGGATGCGCAGCACCCAGACCTGACCGGCTTCGTTCGAGGCCATCACCACCCGGTAGTCGAGACCGGCTTCGCTGACCGTCGCGCCCCCGGCGGACAGGCACAGGCCATGGGAGGCGGCCAGGCTCAGTGCCTCATCGAGCGTGTTCATAGGCGCACCGTGTCACCGATTCAGCCGCGGAAGCCACCGTTTTTCCGCCGCCCCCACGCTCGGCGTCGCGATTCATGGGCACTCCTCATGGACAGAGCTCAGCCCAGGCCGTCGCGCTCCGCTTTGTCACGGCGCCCCCTCTCCGGGGTGCGTAGCTCAGCCACCCTAGGAAGGTGCTCGGTCAACTGCCGCAGCTGCAGCACGGTGAGAGACTGCACCGGTGACCTCTCCCCCGGGCCGGACGATCAGCGCGCTGTGGCGTTCCTGCCATCCGGGCCCCTCTCTGGTGGTCACCGCGCTCGCAGCCGCGCTCGCGATCGCCGCCGAGATTGAACTCTGGCGCACGGTGCTGCTCACTCTCGCCGTCTTCGCCGGCCAGCTCTTCGTCGGCTTCTCGAACGACGCCTTCGACGCGAGGCGTGACCGCGAGGTCGGGCGAGACGACAAGCCCCTCGCCCGAGGCGAGATCACCGTGCACACCGTCTGGGTCGCAGCGCTGTTCTGCCTGCTGCTCGCGCTGGGGCTCTCTGCGCCATTGGGCGTCGGGCTGCTGACCGCGCACGCGCTCGCCCTGGCCTCGGCCTGGTCGTACAACGCGACGCTGAAGGCGACCGCTTTCTCGATCGCGCCCTTCATCCTCAGCTTCGGGCTGTTCCCCTCCTTCGCCACGCTCACCGCAGAGCCGTCGCAGTTCGCGCCGATGTGGGCCTGGGTGGCCGGCGGTGCCTTCGGTGCAGCCGTGCACCTCACCAACGTGCTCCCCGACCTTGATGATGATGCCCGCACCGGCATCCGCGGCCTCCCCCACCGCCTCGGTGTGCGGCCCTCGGTGGTGCTCGCTGCCACCGCCGTCATTGCCGGTGCCATCGCCGTGTTGATCGGGCCCGCCGGCGCCAAGGCCGCAGAGGTCAACACCACCTCTTGGCTCTTCTTCGGACTGATCAGCGCCGTGGCGCTGCTGGCTGTCGCCCTGGCCTTCGCCGGGCGATCGAGCCGGATCCTCTTCCGGCTCATCATGCTCGCAGGCCTCCTGCTGGCCGCCCACCTGGTGACCACGGGCAACGCCTTCGCCGGTTGAGGGGACCATGGGAACAAGCTCCCGCCGGGGAGGTCAGCTCACCTCGGTGAACCACGCTCCGAGTCCTCGAAGGACATCCGCCCGTCGCCAGAGAGTCGTGCGCCCCGGAGGGCATCGCGCACGCCGGCGCGCACACTGGCGCGGATCACCCAGTACATGACGTACGCGAACACCGCGAAACACACGATGCTCATGAGGAATGCGGTGTTCGGTCCCATCCGCAGACCCTATTCACCAGCACGATCGATCGCCACCACCGTGGTCTCGACCCGTCTTCGCGCGGGCGACCGATGGCCAAGCGTGCGGCGGGCTACCGTGAAGGCATGGATGCGGCATTTCGGTACGGCGGTGCGCTCGCTCTCTTCCTCGTCTTCTGGCTGCTCTTCAGTGCCACGGGCAACGGAACGCTGGGGCTCTACGTGGGCGGCGGCGCGGCGCTGATCTGGCTAGCCTTCGGGCTGCTCGTGGGCCGCAAGCAGCTGCGCGAGGCGCGTGCCGTCCGCAGGCAACAGGACGAGCAGACCCCCTGAGACTCCCCGGGCCCGAGTCGGGGTCGGTTCAGGGCTGTACCTGATACCGCCCTCCGATCCAGCGTCATAGCGTCCCAAACACGAGGCCGGCACCGTGCCGGCGTCGTCGAAGGAAGACGTGATGACGCCACAAGACGCCGGTCGGGTCAGACCCGCAGCACCCGCACATACGCTTGGAGTAGGGGGCCACAATCGGCCCTGGGGCGGACGCCGAACGCACGGGCACGACCCTAGCCTTCCGAACATGGAACTCCCCGGCCCCGCCGCCGACGCAGGGACCTCCGCCACGGCAGCGGACCGCCCGTGAGCGGCGCTCTCGCCATCATCCTGGTGGTGCTTGCCTCGGTGGCCTTCGCCGGCGGAGCCATCGCCCAGCATCGTGCTATTCGCCTCGACCAGCGCTCCCAGCCCCGGAACGCCCTGTCATGGCACCAGCTCACCGGCCTGTTGTCCAACCCTCGCTGGCTGATGGGTGTCCTGCTGATGGCGGCCGCGGCCGCCCTGCACATCACCGCACTCTCGATGGCTCCGGTCAGCCTCATTCAGCCCATCGGTGTCCTGGCCGTTCCGTGGTCAGTCCTGCTCGCCATTCGCCTCTACGGCCACCGCACCTCGGCCCAGCTCTGGATGGCAGTAGCCGTCACGCTGGCGGGGCTCGCCGGCTTCACGATCCTCGCGAGCACCTTCACCACCAGCACCCACACCGCCCCCGACCTCTCGCTCCTGGCCTGGTCGGTGGTGCTCTGCGGTGGCACAGCTACCGCCCTGGTCGCACTCAGCCGCAGTGCCCCGTCGCTGCTGCGGTCCTTCGCCTGGGCGGCCGGCGCCGCCGTGCTCTTCGGCCTGGTCTCCGCACTGCTGAAGTCGGTGCTGGTCATGTACCACGCCGGAGCGAGCCTGCTCTCCCCCGCCGTGCTCCTCACCGGGCTGGCCATCGCCGGCGCCGCTGCCGCGGGTGCGTGGCTGACCCAGCAGGCCTACGCCCTCGGCCACCCCGAGGTCGTGGTCGCCGCACTGACCACCATCGACCCCGTCGTCGCCGTGGTCTACGGGCTGGTGGTGCTGCACGAAGGCGCCAATGTAGGCGTGCTCGTCATCGTCGCCTTGGCCGTCTTCGGTGCAGTGGCGATCGCCGGCGTGGCAGGGCTCTCGCGGCACCATCCCGAAGCTGTTAAGCATCGCTCCCTCCCTCTCCTCCCATCCGGTCTCACCGAAAAGCAGGGCTGACCCATGAGCATTCTCGTCTCTTCCCCCACCACGCCACGGGTCGCCGTGGTGAGCGACTACACCCTGGTTACCCTCGGCGGCGCGGAAACCGCCTTCACCCAGCAGGCCGGCGCTCTGGCCGCGGTCACCGATGTGTTGGCCATCTGCCCCGACAGCGCGGCACTGAGCGCTCTGGCCACTCATCCGCGAATCACGGCGGTGCCGGTGCCGGTGGCCTTCACCGTGCCGGCTCTCGGCTTCCCCGTCGCCCGGCACACACCTCAGCTGCGCGGGGTCATCCGTGCGGCCCTCGCCCGGGCCGGCACCGATGTCGTGCACGTGCACTCGGAGTTCGGCATCGCGGCGGCCGCCATCGCCGCGGCGCGCGAGCTGGGCATTCCGGTCGTGCACACCGTGCACACCTTCTTCTGGCAGGCCGGGGTCGCCATGCAGCCGCTGCTCGCCATGGGGGCACCCGCCTTCCATCACGCCGTCACCGGCCTGCCGCACCCGGCCCGGCGGCTGGCGGAGCGCAGCGGAGACTCCGCGCTGCGGAACATCACCCTGGCCACCGGGTTGGCGGCCGATCGCGTGATCTCCCCCTCCGCGCATCAGGCACAGCGGCTGCGCGCGGCCGGGCTCACGCATGTCGACGTCGTCCCGAACTCCGTGGCCGGCAACCCCGCCGCACAGCCCGTGACCAGGATCGATGGGCCACTGCGCGTGCTCTGGAGCGGCCGCTTCGCACCGGAGAAGCGCATCCTTCCTTTCCTGCGAGCCGCCAGTACCGCCATCGAGCGCGTCGGCCCCGAGCGTCTGCAGGTGGATGTGCTGGGAGCCGGAGTGCAGTTCGCCGCTGCGGAACGCCTCGTGGCCCAGCGCCCCGGGCCCCGGCTCCACGGAAGGGTGCCGAACGCCGACGTGCCCGCCTGGCTGGCGCGCAGCCACATGAGCGCTCTCACCTCGGTCGGCTGGGACAACCAGCCCATGACCGTCGCGGAATCGCTCATGGCGCTACGGGGCGTCCTGTGGTGTGACCCCGCCCTGACAGAAGGTCTGACCTTGGCTGGTATCCCCGCCCTCCGAGCCAGCGAGGAGGAGCTCGCCGCACGGCTGGTCCAGCTCGCTCTCGATCCCGCCCCGGTGATCGCCGCCTCCGCCGCTGCCGCACAGGCCCGCCAGCTCTTCTCGGCCGAGGAGTTCACCCGCTCGATCGTGCAGAGCTACCACCGCGCCGGCTTCCCAGACCTCGTCCTCACCTCCGGAAGGTGATGATGGGTCCTCCTCGGCACCGACACCTACCCACCCACGGTCAACGGCGCGGCACAGTGCACCCAGCGCCTCGCCCGCGGCCTCGCCGCCCGGGGCCACGAGGTCCACGTCATCTGCCCTTCTCCCACCGGGCCGGCCAGCTTCCTCCTGGGCGCCGACCAGGTGCGCGTGCCTCACGTGCGATCGGTGCGCAGTTCCCGATACCCCACCTGCCGGCTTGCCAGCCCGGGTGGCCTCAGCACAGCATCGAGCGCACCCTCGCACGCTTCGAGGAGCTCTACACGCGCCGCGTGCCCGCCGTCGAGCGGAGGGGACGACAGCTCCTCAGCGCCTGAGTCTGGGAGCAGTCAGGCGCTGTGCCTGAGTCTGGGAGCAGTCAGGCGCTGTGCCTGAGCCCAGCGAACAGTCAGGCGCCGCGACGAGCCCGGCGCTGGGCCAGCTCGTCCTGCACCTCGGGAGTGCGCTCGGGGTCCACGCGTTCGGTGGGCAGTTCGGCGAGGCTTCCCTCCACCTCACGCCACACGCGGCCCACCGCGATCCCGAAGACGCCCTGGCCGCCCTGGACGAGGTCGATGACCTCATCGGCTGAGGTGCACTCGTAGACCGAGGCGCCGTCGCTCATCAGAGTGATGCCGGCAAGGTCATCCACACCGCGTTCCTTCAACGAGGTGATGGCCGCGCGGATCTGCTGCAAGGACACACCGGTGTCGAGGAGGCGCTTGACCACCTTGAGCACGAGGATGTCGCGGAAGGAGTACAGGCGCTGCGTTCCCGAACCGGAGGCGCCGCGGATGGTCGGCTCCACCAATCCGGTGCGGGCCCAGTAGTCGAGCTGGCGATAGGTGATCCCGGCCGCGCTGCAGGCCGTGGGTCCGCGGTAGCCGGTGTCCTGATCGAGATCCGGGAGATCGTCCCCGAAGAGCATGCCCTGAGCGCGCTGGGGGACTCCCCTGCCCGCGTCCGCCGTTGCGTCGGTGCTCACTTCGGGCTCCTACTCGTCGTCACTGCTCGCTGGTTGCCCCGCGAGGCCTCTTCGAAGACTACTCGCTCTCCCTGACACCGAGACGGTGTCCGCGTTGGGACTCTCACAAACTAGGGCCGCGAGCAAGCCCGGTCAACGAGGCGCACCGGCGATTTCACTCGCGTGTCGTACTCGGCGAGTCTCAAGGTCACGTTGAGGTGAAGAAGTCACGAACTGGCGTGTCGGAGCAGCAATCACTCCGCGTCGTCGGTATTGAAGTCCTCGGGCTCGACCTCGTCGAGAAACGAGCGGAAATCCTCCACCATGCGCGCCCGCATCTCGTCGTCCACCGCACCGAGATCCTCCGGCCCCTCCCCCTCGGCAGGCGACAGCGCGCTGGTGCCCCACTGCTCCCCCGCTTCCAGCCCGGCTTGCGACGCCGGAAGGCCGGCCTCACGCAGCAGATCCTCATCGCAGAGCACCGGAGCCTCGGCACGCAGCGCGATCGCGATGGCATCCGAGGGCCGGGCATCCACCACGTGCCCGCCGCTGAGCTCGATCTCGGCGTAATAGATGCCCTCGTCCATGCCGGTGATCCGCACCTCGACCACATCGGCGCCGAGCGTCTCCATGATGGTGACGAGCAGATCGTGCGTCTGGGGCCGCGGCGGGACCATACCCGCCTGCGCCGCGGCAATCGCCGCGCCCTCACGGGGGCCGATCACGATGGGCAGCACCCAGGCATCGGCGCCACCGGGCCCAGCGAGGACAACCACCACCTCGTTGCTGGGGATGGACAGCCGGACCCCGAGCACCTCCATCTCCTCCATGGGCTCACGGTAGCCCCCGGTGCCCCCGTTCCGCTCTCGTGCAGTGGCAGCCGGGGCCGGGGCTCAGGCGGGCTTGTCCACTGGCAGCCGGGGCCGGGGCTCAGGCGGGCTTGTCCACCTCGGCGCGCAGCAGCTCTGCGTGCAGGGTGGCGTAGAGCTCTGCGAGCTCGCGGGCCCGAGCCGCGGCGCGCTCGCGGTCTGCACCGCCGCGCCTCGGCGGGCTCACGGTCTGCTCGATGGTGTCCGCCGCGCGCTCGGCGGCCGTGCGCACCCGGCGCAGTTCGCGGGCACCGATGCCGTGCCGATTCAATGCCATGGCGGCCTGGACGATCGCCACGGCACGCCCGGCGAAACGGCCCGGGCGGAGGGCGTCGAGCAGCCCGACGCGCTGCATCTCCTCCAGCTCAGCTTCGGAGCATCCCGTCAGGTCACACAGCTCACGCGCGCTGACCTGACCGCTGGGCCCCGGGGCGAGCAGCTCCCCATCGCTGCTGACCATCCGGGCGCGCTGGGCCGGCTCGGCGGAGTGACCGGCATCGAGGTCGGCGAGCTGCTCGCGGATCACCCGCAGGGGCAGGTAGCTGTCGCGCTGCGCCACGAGTGCATAGCGGATGCGCTCGACGTCGGCGCGGGAGAAGCGCCGGTACCCCGAGCCGGTGCGGTGCGGAGTCACCAGTCCCTGGTCCTCCAGGAAACGCAGCTTGGAGATCGTCACCGCGGGGAACTCGGGTTTGAGCGTCTCCAGGACCGTGCCGATGCTCATCACCGGGGTGCGAGGGAGATCGAAGGGCCAGCCGCCCGCTTCACCGGCGGGAGCTGCCGGAGCGTCAGCCGTGTGCGCGGCGGCGCTCGGGGCGGTGCTCGCCCGTTGTCCTGCGGTGCTCACGTGCGGATCAGGCCTCGCCAGCGCCCTGAGGGCTGGGGTGATAGGTCAACCGGTACTTACCGATCTGCACCTCATCACCGGCGCGCAACACCACCTGTTCGATGCGCTCCCGGTTGACGTACGTGCCATTGAGCGACCCGACGTCACGCACCTCGAAGCCGCCGTCCTTCACCCGGAACTCCGCGTGCTTGCGCGAGACGGTGACGTCGTCGAGGAAGATGTCGGAGCTGGGATGACGCCCGGCTGTGGTGACCTCGGTGTCGAGCAGGAAGCGCGCACCCGCATTGGGACCGCGCTGGACGAGCAACAGGGCGCTGCGCGCAGGAAGGCCGTCGACGGCGGCCGCTTCCTCGCTGGTCAGGCCCGGGTGGTGGTGCTCCTGCGGGCTCGCGGCAGCTTCGTGCTCCGCGCTGATCGCGCCGAAGTGCGCGGTGGTGGTGGGGTCGGTCCGCTCCGGAGGGCGGCCGGCATCCTCCGGCGACTGTGGGCTCGTCATGGGCCTTCCTCCTCATCGGTGCGACGGGCAGACGCCAGATGGCTCAGCCCGTCCTCAGGATAGTGGCTCACGACACCTCCGCGGCACGCACGGAGGAGTCGCTGTGCGCCCCGCGCACGATACGCCAGGTCTGCTCGGTGTAGACAAAGGCGGCGAACCAGTAGAGACCGATCCCCCACAGCGCACAGGCCCACCCGAACACCCAGGCCAGCTCACCAGCGGTGCCCTCCAGCGAACCGAGCAGCAGCAGAGGGAAGGCATACATCAGGGCGAAGGTGCCCGCCTTGCCGGCCAGGTGCACCGGCAGTGGGCCATAGCCGTGACGGCGCAGGGCGGGCATCAGGCCAAGCAGGACGAGATCACGTCCCACGATCACCACCACCAGCCACCAGGGCACGAACTCGCGCCAGGCCAAGCCGAGCAGAGTGACCAGGATGTAGAGCCGATCGGCGGCCGGGTCGAGCAATTGCCCCAGCCTCGAGATCTGGTTGAAGGCCCGGGCGATGACGCCATCCACCCAATCGGTGAATCCCGCCACCACGAGCACCACGATCGCAGCGATGTCGCGCTCGGTGAAGATCAACACCGCGAACACCGGAATCAGCACCAGCCGGAACATGGAGATGATGTTGGGAACGGTCCACACACGATCGCCGATCGTCTCAGGTGCCGCAGTGTCGTGTCCCACACGTAGAGCGTAACCTCGCAGGATGCGCTTCGGACTCTTCATTCCTCAAGGCTGGCGTTTCGACCTCGCCGGCGTTCCCGAATCCGACCACTGGTCCACGATGTCCTCCCGGGCTCAGCGCGCGGATGCTCAGCCGGCCTGGGAGTCGATCTGGGTCTACGACCACTTCCACACCACGCCTGTGCCCTCGGAGGAAGCCACGCACGAGGCCTGGTCCCTCATGGCCGGGCTCGGAGCCGCCACCTCGCGCGTGCGGCTCGGGCAGATGTGCACGTGCATGGCCTACCGGAACCCGATGTATCTCGCCAAAGCGGCGGCCACGGTGGACCACATCAGCGGCGGGCGCTTGGAGATGGGCATCGGCGGGGGCTGGTACGAGCACGAATGGCGCGCCTACGGCTACGGCTTCCCTCGCGCCGGGGTGCGACTGAAGATGCTGGACGAGGGGGTGCAGATCTTCCGGCAAGCCTGGAGCGAGGGCGTGGCCACCTTCGACGGCGAGCACTACCAGGTCGACGGCGCCATCTGCCGGCCCCTGCCCCTGCAGAAGGGCGGTATCCCGTTGTGGATCGCCGGCGGCGGGGAAAAGGTGACCTTGAAGATCGCGGCGAGGTACGCGCAGTACACCAACTTCGACGGCACGCCGGAAGGCTTCGCGCACAAGAGTGAGATCCTGCGCGAGCACTGCCGCGAGGTCGGCACCGACTTCGGCGCGATCACCCGCTCCGCGAACTACAACGTGATGATCGGCGCGGACGAGGCAGAGCTGCGTGAGCGCGAACAGGAGTTCGCGGCGCGACTGGGCCAGCACCTGAGCGACGAGCAGCTCGCAGGTCAGGTTTCCGGCTACCAAGGCATGCCGGCCCACGGCACTCCGGAGCAGATCGTGGAGAAGCTCACCGAGGTCAAGAACCTGGGCATGGAGTACGGCATCTTCTACTTCTCCGACGCCGCGTACTCCACCGGGCAGATGGAACTCTTCGAGCGCGAGGTGCTCCCCCACCTGGCCTAGAAGGGCGTGTCCCTGGCCGAGAACAGCATGTCCCTGGCCTAGAAGAGCGTGTCGGCCTCGGCCTGCTGGTGAGTCGCTCCAGCCTGGTCGCCGGACTGACTCCCGGCGTCCCCGGCCAGCATCGCGGCGACGTCGGGGAAGTCGGCCTGGCCGGCCTGCGCGCGCTGCGCTGCCCCGACGGCGAGGGCGTCCGCCCGCTCGTTGTGCACGTCCCCGGCGTGGCCCCGCACCCATTCGAAGTCGGTGCGCCCCGTTCGGGACTCGACCAGCTCGAGGATGCCGCGGATCAGTTCGAGGTTCTCGGGCCGTTTGCCGTCACCCTTGCGCCAGCCGCGGCGCCGCCAGCTGGGAGCCCAGGTCGTGATCACCTTGATGGCGTACTGGGAGTCGGCCCGGATCAGCACATCGACCTCCGGGCCGAGGTGACGCAATGCCTGACGCACGGCAAGGAGTTCGCCGATGTTGTTGGTGCCCCGGGCCAAGGATCCGGAGCCGCACTCCTCGCTGACCTGATCCACCCATCCCCAGCCGGTCGGTCCGGGATTACCCAGGGCCGAACCATCGGTGGCCACGATTCGCACGGGTGTGCCTGCAGGGGAAGCGCTCATGGGGCACGATCGTTGCATGGATTCTGCTGCTCCCGCGATGTCCGCCTCCCCCGGCTCGGTCCGCCCGAGCGGAGCCGGCACGCCGCCACCGGCGCCCCGCGTGGAGCTGGAGCGGGTGCATGCCGTGGCACGGGCGGCCGAGGACGCCATGTGCTCGGTGATCGAGGGCAAACGGATGGCGGTACGCACCACTCTGACCGTGCTGCTCGCCGGCGGCCATCTCCTGGTGGAGGACGTGCCCGGCGTGGGCAAGACCCTCCTCGCCAAGGCCCTCGCGCGCACTGTCGGTTCCAGTGTGAACCGGATCCAGTTCACCCCGGACCTGCTGCCCTCGGACGTCACCGGCGTTTCGGTGTTCCACCAGGACACGCACCGCTTCGAGTTCCGGCCCGGGGCGATCTTTGCCAACGTCGTCGTCGCGGACGAGATCAACCGAGCCTCGCCCAAGACCCAGTCGGCGCTGCTGGAGGCCATGGCCGAGGGACAGGTCTCCGTCGACGGCGAGACCCACGGCCTGCCGGAGCCGTTCCTGGTCCTCGCCACCCAGAATCCCATCGAGATGGAAGGCACCTATCCCCTGCCCGAGGCTCAGCGGGACCGCTTCACCGCACGCGTCTCCATGGGGTATCCGGACCGGCAGTCCGAACTGCGCATGCTCGCCCACCACGGCGCCGCCGACCCTCTGGCCGATCTCGCCCCGGTGACCACGCCGGAGGAGGTGGCCGGCCTCATCCGCGCCGTCTCCACCGTGCATGCCTCAGAAGCTCTGCAGCGCTACATCGTGGATCTGGTGACCGCCACGCGCGAAAGCCCCCGCCTGCACCTGGGGGCCTCCCCGCGCGCCGGCCTGCAGTTGCTCCGCACGGCACGCGCCCACGCCGCTCTCGCGGGCCGCGAGCACGTCCTGCCCGACGACGTGCAGGCCCTGGCCGTGGCCGTGCTCGCCCACCGCGTGGTGCTCGGTTCCGACGCGGAACTGGCCTCGTTGCGCGCGGAGAAGATCATCGCCGACCTGGTCGCAGGCGTGCCGGTACCTCGGTGAGTCCGTCCTCGAGTTCCGGCGTGGCCTTGACCAGGCGTGGCTGGGCCGTGCTCGTCAGCGGACTCATCCTCCTGGCGGCCGGACTCGCTCTCGGGCTGCCCGAGCTCTCACGGGCCGGACTACTCCTGACGGTGCTGCCACCCCTGGCGCTGACCCTGACCTGGCTGATGCGCCCCCAGGCGGACATCCGCCGCACCGTCTCCCAGGACACCCTCAGCCAGGGAGAGTCCGCTGAGGTCACGGTGGGGCTCACGATCACAGGCTTCTGGCCGCAACCGGCGCGCGAGGTCATCGAGGATGTCCCGGCGGCACTGGGCGAGCGGGTCCGCTTCGCCATTGCGCCGATCGAGCCCCGTGGGCGCGCCCGGGCCGGCTATACCGTCACCGGCCGGCATCGCGGCGAGTACGCCCTCGGCCCCGCGACCGTCCTGCTCAGCGACCCCCTGGGCCTGAGCCGGGGACGCGCGATACCCGAGCAGGCACGCCCGGCTGAGCCGGTGAAAACCGGCTTCACCCGCGAGCCCGTGGACCTGGGATCTCCACACGCCTGCGTGCTCGTCTTGCCCGCTGTGGTGCCGCTGGCGCAGCTACCGCGCGGCCTGTCCGGCGGCAGCGGCGTGCGGCCCATCCCGGATCAGGCTGCGGCCTTCGAGGCCGACGACGTCACCACCCGCACCTACCGTCATGGCGACGAGATCCGCCGAGTGCACTGGCCGGCCACCGCTCGTCGCGGGCAGCTCATCGTCCGCCAGGAGGAGCGCCCGACCCGCCGGCGTGCGGTCCTCGTCTTCGACGACCGCCCCGGCCGCCTGAGTCCCGAGGACCTCGAGTGGGGTCTCAGCGCCCTGGCCTCCGCCGGAATGCTGCTCGCCGGCCAGGGCCATCTGCTGCATCTCGTGACCGGCGCGCGCCTGTCCGCCGGCGAGGCCGGCCAGGCCCTCACTGCCGATCAACTCCTCCGCCTGCTGGCACGCCTGGGCCCAGGACCACGTGCCAGCGCCGGGCTCGCCACCGCCGTCCAGCGCCTCGACGGCGACCTCGTGGTGGCGGCCCTGGGCGCCAACGAGGAGGACGGCGCCTGGCCATGGCGCGATCTGGTTGCTGCGGAGACCGGTATCCTCCTGGGCTTGCCCACCGTGCGCCGCGCCCCCTTCCCGGCATCCCGCCTGCGGCAAGCATCGGCACACGGCTGGCGCGCCGTCGCCGCCGACCACACCGACCGGGTGGAGGACGCCTGGCATGCGGCGCTGCGCAGCAAACCGGGCCGCGCGTCCACACTGGCCGGTGCGGGCGATGTGGCCGGTGCCGGCACGGTGGCCGCTGCCGGCAGCGCCGAGGTCACAGAGGTGCCGCCACCCGGGGAGACGCGATGAGCGCCCCGCCTGCCTCGCGCGCGGTGGCGCCCGGGCCCACGTCGTCACCGTCTTCCTCGCGGTCCTCGCCGAGCGCAGGCTCACCGGCTGAGGCTGCCGGGGCAACCTCGCGGCCGTCGGCGCCCAGGCGCGCCCGCGTGGTCTCCGCCGTCCTGAGCTTCCTCGCGGTGATGGCTGCGACGTGGCCGGTCACCCGGCTGATCGACGGTGGCCAATGGTGGAGCACCGGCTTGCTGGCGATGCTGGCGGTGTCGATCACCGGGATCGCCACCCGTGCGTTGCGCGTCCCCCAAGCGTTAGTGCTGCTGCTGCAGCTGATGGCCGGGTGGTGGGCGCTCATGGCGCTCGTCTCGCCCGGTTCGCTCGCCCTGTACCTACCGCTGGCCGAATCCGGCCGCGCCGCCCATGCACTTGTGCTCCAGGGCGCCGACATCATTCGCTTCAACGCCGTCCCCGCTCCGGAAGGCCCGGGGCTGACCTTCATCGTGGCGGCCCTGCTGGTGCTGTGCGGTTGGGCCGTGGATGCCCTCGCCGCCACGCTCCGCGCACCGATCCTGGCCGGCATCCCGCTCCTCGCCGTCCTCGTGGGTACCGGCTCGAGTGCCGGCGTGGCCATGCCGCCGCACTACTTCGTCGTCCTCGCACTGGCCTGGCTGCTCCTCCTGGTCACGCCGACGCCACGGGGAGCGCCGGGTGCGCGTCCCTCCGCGATCGCGCAGTCCGCCGTCCTGGCGCCGGCCGCGATAGCGCTGGCGGTCCTGGCGCCGAGCCTGCCGCATGCCCATCCGCCCGCCCTGCTCAGCGGAGAGGGCTTCGGGACCGGGAGCGGCTCCACCGCCGGCTCCGTGCAGTTCACCGGCACCCTCGACCTCTCCCGGGATCTGCGTAACGACTCCGATGCGCCGGTGCTGCGCTATGAGGAGACCGGGGCGTCCGGGCCGATGCGGGTTCTGGCGGTGCACCGCTACGCAGATGGCGGGTGGAGCCGGGACCTGGGTGCGGGCAGCCAGCCCTTGCCCGAGGTGGTGGAGCGTGAGGACGTGGAGCGAGGCTCCTGGCAGATCGAGGTGCAGGAGAGCAATCTCGGGGCGCCGAACCTCGCGCTCCCCCACCCGGTGACCTCCGTGGATGCCTCAGGAGTTGCGCTCCAGCTCGATCCGCGCACGGGCACCGTGAGCGCGGGCCAGTCCGTGGAGAGTTACAGCGCGGTGGCCACCCCGCCTGAGGGCACGTTGCCCGCCGATGTGGGCACAGGCGAGCCGGTCGACGCCGAGGAGGAGCTCCGGCGCGTGGACGAGGCCACGGGCGAGACGGTGCGCGACCTCCTGCAGGAGGTGCTGGGCGAACGCTTCGACGATCCCGACCCGGCCGCGCTGAATCAGATGGAGATCGCCGAGGCGATTCAGGCACACCTGCGCAGCAACACCTACACCTACTCCTTGGAGCTCGCCCCGCCCACGGAGACCACTGATCCCGGTGAGGATCCGCTCGCCCACTTCTTGGCCACCCGCACCGGCTACTGCACCCACTTCGCCACCGCGATGGTGATGATGTCGCGGGCTGCGGATATCCCCGCGCGTCTCGCCATGGGGTTCATCCCTGGCGAGGAGGGTGAGGACGGCGTCCGCACGGTGGTGGCTTCCGACGCGCACGCGTGGCCCGAGCTTTACATCTCCGGCCTGGGCTGGACGGCCTTCGAGCCGACACCCGGGATCCGCGCCGGTGACGCGCCCAGCTTCCCTGTGGCAGGGACGCAGGACGACCCCGAGCCTGCCACAGAGGAGGACGAGGACGTGGCGGAGCCTGAGGCTCCCGAGCTCCCGGAGGAGCCGGAAGCCCCGGAGGAGGACGAGGACACCGGTGCCCTGCCCGGAACGGCCGATGATGCCTCGGGCACGCCGGTGTGGCTGTGGGTCTTGGCGTTGCTCGCCTCGGCGGTCATGCTTGCCGTGGTGCCGGCAGCCGGACGGCGCTTCCGGCTGGCACCGCTGCACGCCGCCTCCGATTCCGCGGAGCGGGTCGAAGCGCGCTGGGAGCAACTGGTCCGTTCACTGCACGACGTCGGGATCGCCCCGGCCCCGCAGCTCACCCCTCGGCAGGCTGGACGCCGATACGCCACCAAGCTCGGCGGCGCCGCAGAGGTCACCCACGTGATCGGCGTGCTGGTGGCGCATGTGGAGTCGGCACGCTACGGCGCGGGCGTTGAGGCGACGGCGGCACGAGAGTGCGGCCCGGCTGTGCGAACCGTGATCACCACAGCCCATGCCCGGCTCAATTGGCGTCAGCGCATCCGGGTGGCGCTCTGGCCGCGGAGCGGGCGGACGGGGATCGCCGAGGCGGCTGATCGGATCGTGGGGCGCCGGAGCGGTCGACCTCGGGCGGCCGTGTAGGAGAAGGCGGTGAGCACTTACCTCTGGATCATCTGGGCGTTTGTGCTCACTCATCGTCGTTCCCAGGACCGTGGAGCGTGGCTATTCCGACGTCGAGTGAGCACAATCGCGAGAAGTGGCGCGAGCCAGCGGCGCCTTGCCCCGCCGCCGCCAGCTCGGCGCCCCCTACCAGCCGGTCACGGCGCGGTGGCGCTGGGCGACACCGGCGGTGCCGTAGGGGTAGTCGTCCGGCTCTGGCGCGCTGGCCTCGGTGAGCACCTGCCTCTCGTCCTCGGAGAGCGTCAGGTCGGCCGCGGCGAGGTTGTCCTCGAGCTGGCTGATCTTCCGCGCGCCGAGGATCACCGAGGTCACCGCCGGCCGGCCCGCCAGCCACGCGAGTGCCACCTGCGACTGCGAGACGCCCCGGGCCTCCGCGACCTGCTTGAGCGCATCGAGAACCCGCCAGGTGCGCCGGTCGGAGTTCCGGGCCTCCCAGGCCTCCATGCCACGCTTCGGATCCTCCCCGAGGCGGGAGGCGCCGGTGGGCTCGACGTCGCGCTCGTACTTCCCGGTCAGCCAACCACCGGCGAGCGGGGACCAGGGCAGCAGTCCGATCCCGGCGTCGAGCGAGGCGGGGATCACCTCATGCTCGATGTCCCGCACCAGCAGGTTGTACTGCGGCTGCAGCGTTACCGGCGGGGTGTAACCGCGCGCGTCGGCCACGTGCACCGCCTTGGTCAGCTGCCAGCCGAGGTAGTTGGAGAAGCCGTAGTAGGAGATCTTGCCGGCACGGACGGCGTCGTCGAGGAAACGCAGCGTCTCCTCCACAGGCGTGACGGCGTCCCACGCGTGCATCTGGTAGAGGTCGATGTGCTCGACGCCGAGGCGGCGCAAGGAAGCATCGAGGGCGTCTCGGAGATGCCGGCGGGAGAGGCCGACGTCATTGGGCCCTTCCCCCATCGGGAATCGACCCTTGGTGGCAAGCACCACCTGCGAGGCCTCGGTGGGGTGCTCCTTCAACCATCGCCCGATGATCTCCTCAGAGACGCCGCGGGAGTACACGTCTGCCGTGTCGAAGAAATTGCCGCCCGCCTCGACGTAGGCGTTCATGATCTCGCCCGAGGTGGCTTCATCGGCCTCCGCGCCGAAGGTCATCGTGCCCAGTGCGTGCACGGACACCAGCGTTCCGCTGCGCCCTAGAGTGCGGTATTCCATGGGATTCCTCCGGCCTCTCGACGGCGACCGCCCGGCTGTGCCAGCGGTCAGTGACACGGGCGGGTCGTGGAGTGGGCCACCATGCCCGCCTCGTCCTTCCTACCCCATGCAGGGCCGGACCGCATGGCCATAACACGGTCCCGAAAAGACTGTCCCGCTCAGTGGCGCCGGAGCAGCGTGAGCACCTCGTAGTGACTGGTCTGCGGGAACATGTCGAGCACCTGGGCGCGCGTCGGCCTCAGCGAGGGCATCGCCGCGAGGTCGCGCGCCAGGCTGGTGGCGTTGCAGGAGGAGTACAGCACCTGCCGCACACCGGAATCCTCCAGCCAGCCGGCGAGTTCCCGGCCGAGACCACGCCGCGGGGGGTTCACGATCATGAGGTCGGGCAGCGCCTCGGCCTGGGCCGCGAAGGCGGTCGCATCGCCCACGTGGAAGGTCGCGCGCAACCCGGCCGCATCGCGGGCCCGTTCCGCAGCGGCGACCGCCTCCGCGGAAATCTCGATGCCGGTCACTTCTCTCCCCGGATCGCTCACGTGCGCTGCGGCGTGCAGCGCGAAGCCCCCCACGCCGCAGTACAGATCCCACACCTTCGCCGGTGCCGCCTCCTCGATCCACGCCGCACCCTGGCGGTACAGCGCCGAGGCGACGTCGGTGTTGGTCTGCAGGAAGCTCTTGGGCAGCACCTGCAGCTCCACCTCCCCCATCACCACCGGCAGGGACTGCTGCTGGGTGAGCACGATCTCGCGCTCGCCCTCAAGCACGGCCTTGTGCTCCGGCTGCAGGTTGACCGACACCACGGCCGCCTGCGGCAGCTCCCCGCGCAGCCATCCCAGGTGCTTCTCGATCCGCACCAGCGACTCGGTGGACCGCAGCACGAAGCGGATCATCAGCGCGCCCCCGCTGCCGACGGTCACCAGCAGGTGCTTCAGCTCGCCGCGCCGGGCGTGCACGTCGTAGGGAGTGAGTGCCGCGCGGGTGATGAAGTCGGCGAGGACTGGCATAGCAGCGCGCAGCTCTGGGGCATTGACCCCACAACCGCGCAGATCCACACCCCCACTGGCCAGTGCGGGATCCGGGGCCCCGAGGATCCCCAGGCGCGGCGCAGCGGCCGTGCCGGTGACGACCATCTTGGCCTTGTTGCGGTAGCCGGATTCCGGGGAGGCGACCGGTTCGAGCCACTCCAAGTCGGCGTCGTCGAGAAGCTGCTGGGCATGAATGTGCTTCGCGCTGAGTTGCTCGGCGTACGGGCGGTCGATGGCGGTGCAGGAGCCGCACAACCCGGCCGCGTGGTAGCCGCAGAACATCACGGGACCAGTGTGCCCGATCAGCGAATGGCCAGCCGGAAGCGCAAACGAGCGCCCGGTGGCGCTTGGGCCGCGAGGTCGAGGTGATGCTCCGCCACGCAGGCGATCACCGGGTACCCGCCGGTGAGCGGGTGATCGGCGGCGAAGAGCACGGGCTGTCCCTCAGCGGGTACCTGCAGCGCGCCCCGTACGGTCGGCTCGCTGGGGAGTTCCTCGTGCCGCAAGCGCTCCAGCGGGCGGTCCCCCCTGAGGCGCAGGCCCACCCGGTTGGAGCGCTCGGTGACCTGCCAGGCCTGACTTAAGAGCAGGTGGAGAGAGTCACCCGTGAACCAGTCGGCGCGAGGCCCGGGGACGACGTCGAGGGTGAGTTCGTCGTCAGCGCGCGGCAGGGCTGGGCCCGTCTCACCGAGCACCACAGCAGCGCCCACAGGCCCCACGGTGAGCTGGTCGCCGGGGCCTAGCGGCTCCGGGCCAAGACCGGCGAGTACGTCCCTTGCACTGCTCCCCAGGACTCGGGGCGCCGTGAGCCCCCGGATCGCGACGTAGGCGTACGTGCCCGCCTCCGGCGACCCGATCTCGAGTTCCTGCCCAACGGGAAGCTTCAGCGGGTAGGAATGCTCGGCGGGTTCGCCGTCGAGGAGTATCGGCGTCTGCGCCCCGGTGACCGCCACGACGATGTCCCGCAGGGCGAGGAGCCGGAGGCCGCCGCCGACGTGTTCCAGGGCCGGTGCGCCGGTGGAGTTCCCGACCAGCCGGTTTCCTCGACGGAGCGCAGCGCGATCCATCGCGCCAGAGACTCCTACGCCCAGCGCGGCCCGGCCCGGTCGGCCGAGGTCTTGGATGAGGGCGTGGGGCCCTGGAGTGAGAACCTCCACCGCGGGCAGGCCCCGGATGGTGGAGTCGATATCCTCGGGGGCCGGGGAGCCGGTGTGCGCCGGGCCAGAAGGCGGAGTACCGGTCAGCTCATCCACAGCCGTGAAGCGGACCAGGGTACCGGGACGCAGCAGCGCGGGCGGCTCCGCCGCGGCGTCGAAGAGGACGACGTCACTGCGGCCGATGAGCTGCCATCCGCCCGGCGAGCTGCGCGGGTAGATCCCACTGAACTCGCCGGCCAGGCCCACCGCGCCGGCGGGGACGACGGTGCGGGGGCGTTCGCGGCGAGGGACGTACAGCGCGGGGTCGCCGCCGGCCAGATAGCCGAAGCCGGGAGCAAAACCGGTGAAGGCCACGGTGTAGGTGGCGGCAGTATGCCGGGCGATCACATCCTCGCGGCGCATGCCGCACAGGTGCGCGACCTCGTCGAGGTCCTCGCCGTCGTACAGGACGGGAATGGCCACTGGCTGTACCGGTCCCAGGGGTCGCTCGCGGTCGCTGCCCGTACAGCGCCGCCAGCGTTGTGCGATGCGCTCCGCGAGGGCCTCCCAGCTCGTTCCACCCTCGGGCCGGATCAGGATGGTGCGAGCGGCAGGCACCGCCTCGGCCATCCCCGCCACAGGCTCCGCCCGGAGCGACTCCAGCAAGGTGAGCACGTCGTCGAGACCAGGCAGTTCCACCAGCACGGCGCCGCCCGCTCGAAGTGGCCGGTAGTCTTCCCCACTCACGGCGTCCGCCTCACACGAAAGGTCGCAACGGAATGCCCGCATCCTGCAGTGCGGCGCGGACCGAGCGGGCGAACTCGACTGCTCCGGGGGTGTCACCATGCAGGCAGATCGAGTCCGCGCGGACGGGGATGACCGAGCCGTCGATGGCGGTCACGGTGCCGGTCTCGGCGAGCTGGAGGACACCGTCGATCACCTGCTGCGCATCGTGGCGCAGCGCACCGGGCTCGCCACGCGGCACCAGGGAACCGTCCGGTGCGTAGGCGCGGTCACCGAAGGCCTCGGCGTAGACCGGCACTCCGGCCTCGGCGGCCCACTGGGCGAAGGCGGAACCGGCCAGGGCCAGCACCGGCAGACCGACGTCCGTCGCAGCGGCCAGGAAAGCAGCGCTGTGCGTCGGATTGCTCGAGAGCTGATGGTAGAGCTCGCCGTGTGCCTTGATATAACCGACGTCGAGCCCAGCAGCGCGGGCCAGTGCTTGCACCGCGCCCACCTGGTACACGACGTCGGCGCGGAGTTCCTCGGCGGTGGCGGCCACAAAGCGTCGACCGAAGCCCACGAGATCCCGGTAGCCGGGGTGGGCGCCAACGCTCACCCCGCGGGCCGCGGCCGCCGCGAGAGTACGCGCGATGCCCGCCGGATCGCCGGCGTGGAAGCCGCCCGCTACGTTCGCGCTGGTGACGAGGTCGAGCATCGCGGCGTCATCACCCATCGGCCAAGGGCCGAAGCCCTCGCCAAGGTCGGCGTTGAGGTCGATCCCGGGCGCGGGTTGCATGCCTTCACCCTATCGGCGGAGTTCTCCTCGACCGCCGCTGCCCTGCTCGCTCCGCCGGTCGCCCCCACTCCTCCGCGGTTGTGCTCACTCCACGTCGTTATGAGCCGCCGTTCCCGGGTTCAAAACGACAGTAAGCGAGCACAATCGCCGAGTGGGTGGTGGAGGCGTCCTCGCCGGGGCCCGGGCGCCCGCCTCATCTCGAGCGATCGGTGTTGTGGATAACCCCCATGGCAGGGTCACGGGAAGCAGAATCGCGTGGCATGAGAACACCGCGCCCCCTGCCCCACAGCCTGGAAGGACAGGCACTGACTCCGGGCGCGCTACGTGTTGCGGGCGTTGACCTCAACCGGCTGCGGCGACGGGACATCGCTC
This sequence comes from Bogoriella caseilytica, assembly GCF_003752405.1. Lineage (NCBI taxonomy): Bacteria > Bacillati > Actinomycetota > Actinomycetes > Allobogoriellales > Allobogoriellaceae > Allobogoriella > Allobogoriella caseilytica. The sequence continues at coordinate 3,168,858 of NZ_RKHK01000001.1, forward strand.
CCATCGCCCGCGGCATCAGGATGCAGCGCTCCCACATGCCCGTGCACGAGATCGAACGGCTTCGCCAGCGAGCGGTCCTCCTCGCGCGCGAGCGTGCCAACAGCTGGATCTCTCACCACACCGCCGCGATGCTGCGTGGCTGGTCGATACCAGGACGGCTACTGGATGCCAGGACCGTCCACCTCACCGTGCTCAAGGCTGCCGGCACATACTCCCGGCGCGATCAGGTGATGTGCCACCGCACGACCCGGGCTCCACGGAACCTCGAGCGCTACGAGAACACACTGATCAGCTCACCGGCTTTGACGTGGCTCGAACTCGCCGGGGCGATGAGCATTGAGGAGCTGGTCATGCTCGGCGACCACATTGTGCGGCGGCCTTACCGGAGGTACGAGGGACGCTCCGAGCCGTGGACGACCCTCGCCTCCTTGCGCGACGTGGTGGACAGTGCCGCAGGGATGCACGGCGTCAAGCGGGCACGGGCAGCGGTCGATCAGGTGCGCATCGGAGCGGACTCGGCGCAGGAGACCGCACTGCGGCTGGCCCTGGTGAACGCAGGACTCCCGGAACCCGAGCTTCAGGTGCGCCCCGACGACGATCCGTGGTCACCACCGGCAGACCTCGGCTATCGCCGGCAACGCATTGCCATCCAGTTCGACGGCGCCACGCACTTCGACCCCGAACGGGCGCGCCACGATCAACGCCGAGACAACGCCTTCACCTCGGCCCGCTGGTCCCTGCTGCGCTTCAACCGGGAGGACGCGCGCGACGGCTTCACCAGGGCGGTCGCCCAAGTGGGCCACTTGCTCGCATCCTGACGGATCCACCGCTCATGAACCTCGGCGTCCGCCGAGACGATTGTGCTCACTACACGTCGCTCTGGCAGGCCCGCGGGCCTGCCAGAGCGACATCGAGCGAGCACAATCGCCAGGGGCTTGCGGAAGGGGCGAGCGGAGGCCCCGGCGGACCACCCCGGACCCCTGACCCCGGCCAGCCACCGGCTCAGACGAGTGAGTCCTCCCAGGCCTGGTTGAGGTCGGCGAAGGTACCGCCAGCTGCCAGGAGCTCCTCGGGGGTGCCGTCTTCGGTGACCTCGCCATGGGCCATGACCAGCACCCGGTCAGCAATCGCGACGGTGGAGAGCCGGTGCGCGATGATGATTGCGGTGCGGTCGGCCAACAGCGTCTGCAGGCCGTGCTGCACGATCCGCTCCCCCGGGAGGTCCAGCGAGGCGGTGGCCTCGTCAAGCACCAGAACGGCCGGGTCGGCGAGGAAGGCACGGGCGAAGGACAGCAGCTGCTTCTGGCCGGCGGAGACGCGACCACCGCGTTTGTTCACCTCGGTGTCATAGCCTTCGGGCATCTTGAGGATGAACTCGTGTGCGCCGACGGCCTGGGCCGCCGCCACGATCTCCTCGTCGGTGGCCCCGGGCTTCCCGAGCGCGATGTTCTCACGGACCGATCCGGAGAACAGGTACGCCTCCTGGGTCACCATCACCACGGCATTGCGCAGATCGTCGGTGGAGATCTCGCGCAGGTCCACGCCGTCGAGGCTAATGGTGCCCTCCGAGGCGTCGTAGAAGCGCGTGACGAGCTTGGCCAGAGTGGACTTGCCCGCCCCGGTTGTGCCCACCAGGGCCACGGTCTGCCCGGCTGGAATGTGCAGGTCCATGTGCGGCAACACCACAGGGCCGCTGCCGTAGCGGAACTTCACCGAGCTCAGCCGCAGATCGCCGCGGGGGTTCTCCAGCGGCGCGGGGTTCTTCGGCTCCACGACGGTGGGTTCCTCGGCGAGCAGCCCGGAGACCTTCTCCAGCGCGGCGGTGGCCGACTGGAAGGAGTTGTAGAACATGCCGATCTGCTGGATGGGCTGGAAGAAGCGCTTGACCAGCAACAGCACGGCCACCAGGGTGCCGGCGCCGAGGTCACCCTCGATCACGCGCCAGGCGCCCACGGCGAGGGCGACCACCACGGTCAGGTTGCCGATGACGACCAGCCCCGGCTGGAAGCGGCCGTTGATCGAGAAAACCTTGAGGAAAGCCTCGCGGTAACTGTTCGAGAGGTTCCCGAAGTCCCGCTCGGTGGTCGACTCCCGGCGGAAGGCCTGCACGGCGCGCATGCCGGTCATGGTCTCCACGAACTTCACGATCAGCCGCGCCGAGGCGGTGCGTTGCTCCCGGTAGAACAACTGCGACTTCTTCTGGAACCAGCGGGTGAGGAAGAAGGACGGGATGAAGGCCAGCGCCAGGATGCCCGCGGAACCCAAGTCGGTGAACACGATCGTGCCGGCGATGAACACCATGAGGAACATTGAGGAGATGACACCGGTCAGGCCGCCGTCGAGCAGTTCGCGCAGCGCCTCCATATCGGAGGTCTGCCGCGAGATCACGCGCCCGGAGGTGTACTTCTCGTGGAACTCCAGCGACAGGCGCTGGGTCTGGCGGAACACGCGGCGGCGCAGGTCGTACATCACGCCCTGCGCGATACGAGCTGCTTGACGGATGTAGGCCCCGGCCGCCAGGCCACCGATCACGGCGGCGGCGAGGTAGGTCAGGCCGGAGAAGGTCAGCGGACCGGTGTCGCCGTCTTCCATGAGCGGCATCAAGGCGTTGTCGATCGTCCAGCCCACGAGCCACGGCCCAGCGACCTGGCCGAGCGAGGAGAGCATCACCAGGCCGGCAGCGATGGCGAGAGCCTTCTTGTGCGGGGAGAGCAGGGAGCCGAGCAGGCGAAGGGAACGCTGCCGGATCGCCTTGTTCTCGTCCCGTCCGAGCTCGATCTGGTCCTCATTGTCGGTCGCGGAGTGACTCACAGCCGGGCCCCCTTTGCCTCGTCGTCGACGCCGGCGCTGCGGTCGGTCTCGTCGGCCTCCCCTTCGGCGGGTGGAAGGTCCTCGAAGTGCCCGATGCCGTGCTCCTGGGCGTCCTCTTCGAGGGTGGAGATGATGTAGCGGTAGTGCGCGTCAGTGGCCAGCAGCTCGCTGTGGGTCCCGACGGCGCGGATGCTGCCGTTCTCCAGCACCGCGACCCGGTCGGCCAGCGCCACGGTGGAAGGCCGGTGCGCGATGACCAGCGACGTGGTGCCGTCGAGCACCTGACGCAGCCGCCGGGAGACGGCCTCCTCGGTGGTGACGTCGAGGGCAGAGAGCGGGTCGTCGAGCACCAGCACGCGGGGCCGCGAGGCGATGGCACGCGCCAGCGCCAGCCGCTGACGCTGGCCACCGGAGAGCGAGAGGCCCTCTTCGCCGATCTTGGTGTCCACGCCCTCGGGCAGCTCGTAGACGAAGGCAGCCTGGGCCACCTCGAGCGCCTCGTGCATGAGGCGCTCCTTCTCGGCGTGATCCAGGGCGTCGTCGACGCCGAAGAGCACGTTTTCGCGCACCGAAGCGGAGAACAGGGTGGGGTCTTCGAAGGCCACGGCCACGCCGTCACGCACATCGGAGCGGCGCATGCCGCGCACCGAGACACCGTCGATCTCCACGCTGCCGTCGGTGACGTCGAAGATGCGCGGGATGAGCATCGCGAGCGTGGACTTGCCGGAGCCGGTCAGGCCCACCAGCGCGGTCGTCGTCCCGGCCGGGAGGTCGAGGTCGATGTGGCTCAGCAGCGGCTCGGCGGCATCCGAATACTGGAACTCGACATCGCGCAGCCGCACATGGGAGCCCTTGTCCGAGGCAGGTGTGCCCGCCTCATCGGGGTGGTCGGGGTCGGCCATCGAGTTCGGGGTCTCGAGGATCTCGAAGTACCGGTCCACGGCGGTGCGGGCGTTCAGCGTCATCGCCAGGGTCATGCCGAGATCGACCACGGGGCCGTTCATGATCGCGGCGGTGAGGAAGAAAGCAGAGAAGGCGCCGATGGTGATGGTCTCGTTGGCCACCAGGAAGGCGCCGACGACCATGGCGATCGCCAGCGTGGACTCGGGAATGATCTGCAGGGCCTGGACCAGCTTGGACTGGGTGTTGGCCTTGGACAGCTCGGTCTCGCGGAGCTGCGCGGCCTCTCCGGAGAAACCGCGGAGGGCATCGCGGCCGCGCCCGAAGGCCTTGAGCACCCGGATGCCGTGCACCGATTCCTCCACGGTGTTCGCCAGTTCGCCGAGCTGCTCCTGGGAACGGCGGGCCACCACGCGGAACTTGCGGGAGAAGGTGAAGGCGATGATCGTCATCGGGATCGCGCCGGCGAGGTAGATCAGTCCCAGCCAACCTGCGGTGGTGATGAGCAGGACGGTGCCCACAATGATCGTCAGGACCGAGACCACGAGCTGGATGGCGGAGAAGACCAGCCAGCGGCGCAGCATCCCGAGGTCACCCACGATGCGGGAGAGCAGCTGCCCGCCAGGCCAACGGTCGTGGAAGGCCTGCGGGAGGTCCTGCAGGTGCCGGAAGAGCCCCATGCGCATATCGGACTCCACCCGGGTGCCCGGGAACATCACCAGAGTGCGGCGGAGCAGGATGAAGCCGGCCTCGGCGAGCCCGAGGCCGAGCACGAGGACGATCGGCCAGACGAGGTCGCTCAGCGAGGCGCCGGCGTCGACGTCGGTGAGGTAGGTGTCCACCACATAACGCAGCACCTGCGGGATGGCCAGGGCCACGAGCGAAGCGCCGAGCGCCGAGAGCAGACCGGCGAGCAGCTGTGGCAGCGCGGAGCGGACGTAGGGGTAAAGGCGGCGAAGTGAGGCGGGCGTCGACAGATGCGATCCGGCGGGCCCGGGTGCCTCAGGCCTGCGTGGAGCAGCAGTTTTTGATGGCATCGTGCATCTATTCTTCCCTACCAAACCCGTGCACCGCACATGTAATCGCCGAGATGCGCGTCTCAGTGGGCGAACTTGGACACGCGATGGCCAAGGCTTGACCTGGTCATGGGCTCAAGGAGAACCGGCGGCGCGCGCACGGGTCAGGTCAGTTCGCGCCAGGGCCACGTCAGCGCGCGCGAGAGTCACGTCAAGGACGACGGCGCCCGCTCGTCACGACGGCGTGCTCCTGGCTCAACCGTCGCGGCGGGCGCGCAGGGCCTCGAGAGCTTCGTCCAGCAGTGCCTCGCCGTCGGCGTCCGTGCGACGCTCCTTCACGTAAGCGAGGTGGGTCTTGAAGGGCGCCACCTTCTGCGCCTGGGGCGGGTTGTCCCGGTCGGTGCCGGCCGGCAGCCCACAGCGGGGACAGTCCCACAGCTCGGGGATGTCGACGTCGTCATCCTGAGCGAAGCCGCGCGTGGTCTCGTGCCGGTTCTCGCACCAGAAGGTCACCCAGGTCCGCGGCGCAGGCGTCCCGCGCTCGGGCTCACCCCCACGACTCGAGCCGATCCGGGACCCACGGATTGCATTACCGCTCGCCATGCCGCCTCCTGAGGCCGGCCGGCGCTCAGGAGCCGGCCACGAGGTACTACCGGTTTAGAACTCGAACCGCTGGATCAGTCCGAGGAGCACCACCACGCTGACCCAGGCGATCGCCAGGATCAACGTGTATCGCGTGAGGTTACGCTCGGCGACCCCGGAGGAGCCGGCCGAGCTCGAGATGCCACCACCGAACATGTCGGAGATACCGCCACCCTTGCCCTTGTGCAGCAGGATGAAGACGACCATGAGGACGCCGAGCAGGACCAGGAGCACCTGCAGGACGATCCGGAGAATCTCCACGTTGCGGTCTACCTCTGTTCGATCGGGAAGGAATGCCGGCCTCGGTCGAGGGCCGCGGCCGGCCACAGCTGGCCGGGGCCTTGCGAGCAAGATACTCGCAAGGCCCCGACAGGCTATCAACTACCAGCGTGGTCCTGGTAGCGAACGATCGCCGCGAACTCCTCGGCCTTGAGGCTGGCGCCGCCCACCAGGGCGCCGTCAACGTCAGGCTGAGCCATGATCGAGGCCACGTTCGAGGACTTCACCGAGCCGCCGTAGAGCACGCGCACGGCTTCGGCCACGCTCGAGTCGTACAGCTCGGCGAGGCGCGCACGGATCGCCGCGCACACCTCCTGGGCGTCCTCCGGGGTGGCGACCTCACCGGTGCCGATGGCCCACACGGGCTCATAGGCGATGACGACCTTCGCGGCCTGCTCCGCGTCGAAGCCAGCGAGCGAACCTTCGACCTGGGCGAGGGTGTAGGGCACCTGGTCGCCAGCCTTGCGCACATCCAGGCCCTCACCCACGCAGATGATGGGGGTGATCCCGGCGGCCAGAGCAGCCTTGGCCTTGGCAGCCACCAGGGCGTCGTCCTCGTGGTGCTGTTCGCGCCGCTCACTGTGGCCGACCACGGCGTAGCTCACGCCGAGCTTGGCCAGCATTCCGGCAGAGATCTCGCCGGTGTAGGCGCCCGACTCGTGCGCCGAGACGTCCTGGGCGCCGTAGGCGATCTTCAGGTCATCGCCGTCGACGAGGGTCTGCACCGAGCGCAGGTCGGTGAAGGGCGGGACCACCACGGCCTCGACCGCGGAGAAGTCGTGCTTGGCGTCCTGCAGGGTCCACGCGAGCTTCTGGACCACGGAGATCGCCTCGAGGTGGTCAAGGTTCATCTTCCAGTTGCCCGCCATCAGCGGGGTGCGGGTGCTAGCTGCCATGTATCAGCCCTCCAGTACGTTGATGCCGGGGAGAACCTTGCCCTCGAGAAGTTCGAGGGAGGCGCCACCACCGGTCGAGATGTGGGAGAAGGTGGACTCGTCGAATCCGAGGGTCCGCACGGCGGCCGCTGAGTCTCCGCCACCGACGATGGTGAAGGCCCGCTCCGAGTCGGACATCGCCTGCGCCACGGCGCGGGTGCCGCCGGCGAAGGCAGGGAACTCGAAGACGCCCATGGGGCCGTTCCACACGATGGTGCGCGCATCGGCCAGCTTCTCGGTGAAGAGGCGCTGCGAGTCCGGGCCGATGTCCAGGCCCATCTGGTCTGCCGGGATCTCCTCGGCGGACACGACCGTGGCCGGTGCGTCAGCCTTGAACTCCGGGGCGACGATGACGTCGGTGGGCAGCACGATCTCCACACCCTTGTCCTCGGCGTCCTGGAGATAGCCCTTGACCGTCTCGACCTGGTCCTGCTCCAGCAGGGAGGATCCCACGCCGAAGCCCTTGGCGGCCAGGAAGGTGAAGACCATCCCGCCACCGATGAGCAGGCGGTCGGCCTTCCCGAGCAGGTTCGAGATCACCCCGAGCTTGTCGGAGACCTTCGAGCCACCCAGCACCACTGCATAGGGGCGCTCCGGGTCGTCGGTGGCCTTGGACAGCGAGGCGATCTCCTTGAAGACCAGCTTGCCGGCCGCGTGCGGCAGCAGCTGCGCCACGTCGTAGACCGAGGCCTGCTTGCGGTGCACCACGCCGAAGCCATCCGAGACGAAGGCGTCGGCAAGCTGGGCCAGCTCTGCGGCCAGCGCGCCGCGTTCGGCGTCGTCCTTGGAGGTCTCGCGCGCGTCGAAACGCACATTCTCCAGGAGAGCCACGTCCCCCACGGCGAGCGAGGCCACCGTGGACGTGGCGGAGTCCCCCACCAGGTCGGAGGCATAGCGCACCTCGTGCCCGAGCAGTTCGCCGAGTCGCGCGGCCACCGGAGCCAGGGAGTACTCGGCCTTGACCTCACCCTTGGGCCGGCCCAGGTGCGCCGTCAGGATCACCTTCGCGCCGGCTTCAGTCAGCGCGGTGATCGTCGGCAGGGCGGCGCGGATGCGCCCGTCGTCGGTGATGGTCGTGCCGTCGAGCGGCACGTTGAAGTCGGAGCGGACCAGAACGCGCTTGCCGCGCAGGTCGCCCAGATCCTCGATGGTCTTCACAGGAACTGCTCCTTCCAGGGAAACGCCCGCGCACCCGAGGGGTGCGCGGGCGTCCTCATCGGCTCAACAGGGGGTGGCTCAGAGACGCTCGCCGATGTAGGCGGCGAGGGTGACCAGCGAGGCGGAGTAGCCGTACTCGTTGTCGTACCAGGAGACGACCTTGACCTGGTTTCCGCTGACCTTGGTCAGGCCGGAGTCGAAGATCGAGGTGTGCGGGTTGCCCACGATGTCCGAGGAGACGATCGGGTCGTCCACGTACTCCAGCACGCCCTGCAGCGGGCCGTCAGCGGCCTTCTTGATGGCGGCGTTGATCTCCTCCACGGTGACCTCGCGGGCCGCCGTGAAGGTGAGGTCGGTGGCCGAACCGGTCGGGACCGGCACGCGCAGGGCGTATCCGTCGAGCTTGCCCTTGAGCTCGGGGAGCACCAGGGACACGGCCTTGGCGGCGCCGGTGGAGGTCGGCACGATGTTGACCGCGGCGGCGCGGGCGCGACGCAGGTCCTTGTGCGGGCCGTCCTGCAGGTTCTGGTCGGCGGTGTAGGCGTGGATCGTGGTCATGAGGCCACGCTCGATGCCGAACTCGTCGTTCAGGACCTTGGCCATGGGGGCCAGGCAGTTGGTGGTGCACGAGGCGTTGGAGACGATGTTGTGGTTCGCGGCGTCGTAGTCGGTGTGGTTCACGCCGACGACGAAGGTGGCGTCCTCGTTCTTGGCCGGGGCGGAGATGATGACCTTCTTGGCGCCGGCGTCGAGGTGCGCCTTGGCCTTGGTGCCGTCGGTGAAGATACCGGTGGACTCGATGACGATGTCGACGTTCAGGTCACCCCAGGGCAGGTTGGCCGGGTCGCGCTCGGCGGTGGTCTTGATGGTCTTGCCATCGACGATGAGGGAGTCCTCGGTGGCGCTGACCTCGTAGGGCAGCTTGCCGAAGACGGAGTCGTACTTCAGCAGGTGGGCGAGACTCTTGTTGTCGGTGAGGTCGTTGACCCCGACGATCTCGATGTCCTGCCCCGAGGCGAGCAGCGCGCGGGTGAAGTTACGGCCAATACGTCCGAAGCCGTTGATGCCGACGCGGATGGTCACAATGTCCTCCTGGTGTGCGCCAGGCGGCGCACTCGATCGATTGTGGGAATCACCCCTGGGGGTGCTGCTCCGAGTCTACTCACCGGTGCCGGGGGTCTGTCTCATCGGGGGGTCCCGGTGAGATGGGCCATTGGTCCCGGGCTAGAGGTCGAGCAGATCCGGGGAGAGCCCGGCCTCGGTGTCGGGGATGCCGAGCTCGGCGGCGCGGCGGTCGGCCATGGCGAGCAGCCGGCGGATCCGGCCGGCGACGGCGTCCTTGGTCAGCGGCGGATCGGAGAGCTGTCCGAGTTCCTCGAGGGAGGCCTGCTTGTGCTCCAGGCGCAAACGCCCGGCCTGGCGGAGGTGCTCGGCCACGTCGTCGCCGAGGATCTCGAAGGCGCGCTCGACGCGGGCTCCTGCGGCCACCGCCGCGCGGGCGGAGCGGCGCAGGTTGGCGTCATCGAAGTTGGCGAGGCGGTTGGCCGTACCGCGCACCTCGCGGCGCATGCGGCGTTCCTCCCACACCATGACGGCGTCGTGCGCGCCGAGTCGGGTGAGCATCTGAGAGATGGCCTCGCCGTCACGGATGACGACCCGATCGATGCCGCGCACCTCGCGGGCCTTGGCGAGGATGCTCATCCGGCGGGCTGCGCCCACCAGCGCCAGGGCCGCTTCGGGGCCGGGGCAGGTGACCTCCAGGGCGGTGGAACGCCCCGGTTCGGTGAGTGAACCGTGGGCCAGGAAGGCGCCGCGCCACGCCGCGGTGGCCTCCGCGACACCGGCGGAGACGATCTGCGGTGGCAAGCCGCGCACGGGGCGCCCGCGAGCGTCCAGCAATCCGGTCTGCCGGGCGAGGGACTCCCCCTCGCGGATCACGCGGACCACGTAGCGGTTGCCCTTCCGCAGCCCGTTACCGGAGACGACGATGATGTCGGCCTGGTGGCCGTAGCACTCGCGCACGGTCTCCCGGAGCCGGCGGGCCGCGACGCCCTGGTCGAGCTCGGCCTCGACCACGATCCGGCCGGAGATGATGTGCAGCCCTCCGGCGAAACGCAGAGTGGCGGCGACCTCTGCCTTCCGCGCGGACTGCTTCTCCACAACGACTCGGGCGAGCTCATCCTTCACGGCGGCGGTCAATGACATGCGGGTCATCTTCCCACGTCCCCCATGGTGCCTTCGAAGGCATCGCGATACGCAGCGGCCAGGCGCAGCGGATCGTGACGCGGTGTGCCATCGCCCACCCGTACCTGACGGAAGAGCACCCGTGCGCCGAAGGCCTCGGCCGCGTCGGTGAGGTCGTCCAGGTCCTCCACGACCGAGGGGTCGGCGATCACCACGTCCAGACGCAACTCGGGTGCGTCTTCGCGCAGGGAGCGCACATGATCGGCCGCGGTCATGCCGTCGGTCTCCCCCTCCTGGGCGGAGAGATTCACGGTGAGCGCACGACGGGCCTTGGTCTCGTGCAGGGCGGCCGCGAGCTCGGGTACCAGCAGGTGCGGGACCACGGAGGAGTACCAGGAGCCCGGGCCCAGCACGACCCACTCGGCCTCGCGCACGGCCTCCACGGCCTCGGGAACAGCCGGCGGCGCCTGAGGGAAGAGGCGGATCTGCTCGATGCGGCCGGGCTCGAGGGCCACGGTGCTCTGGCCGCGCAGGGTGCGGAAGCCGGGGCCGTCCGGGTGGCAGTCGGGCAGCTTGACGTCTCCTTCGATCTCCAGCGGCACGGCCGACATCGGGAGCACCCGACCCTGGATACCGAGCAGGCGGCCGACCATGTCCAGACCGGCGACGGTGTCACCGAGCAGTTCCCACAGCGCGACGATGAGCAGATTGCCGACAGCGTGGTTGTCGAGTTCGCCCGCGGAGTGGAAGCGGTGCTGCAGTACGTCACGCCAGAGCAGGCCCCAGTCCCCGTCGTCGCAGAGCGCGGACAGCGCCATGCGCAGATCGCCGGGGGGCAGGACTCCGAGCTCGCCACGGAGCTTGCCGGAGGATCCGCCGTCGTCGGCGACCGTGACGACGGCGGTGAGCTGTTTGGTGAGGTGGCGCAGCGCCTTGAGGGTGGCGGCCAGGCCGTGCCCTCCCCCGAGGGCGACCACCGGCGGCCCCATGGGTGGCCGGTGCACGGTGGCAGGGAGCCCGCGATCGAGCGGCTGGAGGCCGAGCAGCGGACGGGGGTCGGGCTTGGCTGTAGTGGTGGGCTCGTGCGTGAAGGTGGGCTCGGGATCCTCAGCGGGTCCTGGCCGCGCGGTCGGTTCGGTCATGGCACCCGCTCACTCACGGCCCATATCACGGTGCAGGGTGCGCACCGGATGGCCATGTTCCCGCAGGCGCTGCGAAATGAACTCCGAGACGGCCACTGATCGGTGTTTGCCGCCGGTGCATCCCACCGCGATGGTGACGAAGGGCTTGAGTTCGTTGACGTAGGAAGCCAGCACCGGCTCCAGGGCGGCCACGTAGCGCTCGGCGAACTCGGTGGCGCCGTCCTGGCCCAGCACGTACTCGCTCACCCGGCGATCCTGCCCGGTGAGGTGGCGCAGTTCGGAGACCCAGTAGGGGTTGGCCAAGAAGCGCATGTCGACCACGTGATCGGCGTCCAGCGGCAGGCCGTACTTGAAGCCGAAGGAGACCACCGTCAGCCGCGGCCCGGCCAGCGCGCCGCCGTCGGCGACGTTCTCGCGGATCTGGCGGGCGAGGTCGTGCACGGAGAGCTCGGTGGTGTCGATGAGGACGTCGGCCCGGCGGCGGAGGGTGGCGAGCAGGCTACGTTCCTCGGTGATGCCGTCCAGCAGGCGTCCGTCCCCCTGGAGCGGGTGGGGGCGGCGCACGGATTCGTAGCGGCGCACCAGTTCTTCGTCCGAGGCGTCGAGGTAGATGACGCGGTAGTCCGTGCCCTGCGCGCGGAACTGGTCCAGCACGCCGACGAGTTCGGCGAAGAACTCCCCGGAACGCACATCGACGACGGCGGCCAAACGGTGAACACCGCCGTCGCCGGGCGTCATCATCCGCGCCAGAGTGCCCAGCAGCCGGGGCGGCAGATTGTCGACGACGTACCAGTCGAGATCCTCCAGGGCAGCCGCGGCGCGCGATCGCCCAGCGCCGGACATGCCCGTGATGATCAGGATCTCGGGTGGGTCATTCTGCGGGAGCGAGGTGCTCTCATCGAGCACGGGGATGCCGTCGGGGACGGTGGGCGGGCCGGAGTCCTCCGGCCAGTCGTTCTCAGGCTCCGGCGATGTCATGCGGCCAGGATGCCAGGTTGCTGGCTCGCCCGCTCAGGACCCGGGCCTACTTCTCGCGCGAGCTCAGCGCATCGTGCACGGCCTGGGCGGTGGCCGGCCCCATGCCTTTGACCGCGGCGATCTCCGCCACGTCCGCCTGCGCCAGGCGTTTGACTGAGCCGAAGTGCTTGAGCAGAGCGGTCTGTCGGGTGGCGCCCAGGCCAGGGATGTCATCAAGAACCGAGCGGGTCATCGCCTTGCCGCGCCGGGAACGGTGATGGGAGATGGCGAAGCGATGGGACTCGTCGCGCAGCTGCTGGAGCAGGTACAGGGCCGGCGAGGTACGCGGCAGGATCACCGGGAAGTCCTCGCCCGGGATCCACACCTCTTCGAGGCGCTTGGCCAATCCGATCACCGCGACCTCGTCCACCCCGAGGTCGTCGAGGGCCGCTCGGGCGGCGTTGACCTGCGGCAGGCCGCCGTCGACGACAACGAGGTTGGGCGGGTAGGAGAACTTCCGGGCGCGTCCGGTCTCGGGATCCACCGGCCCGGTGGCCAGGGGAACGCCGTCGTCGTCGAGTTGCGGGCCGGCGTCCCGATCGGACTCCTCCACGTCAGCTGCTGCCGGGTCCGGCTGGGGTACTCCGGCGGTCTCGATGCCGGCCTGTTCGGCGAGGTACCGCTTGAAGCGCCGGCGGAGCACTTCGTCCATGGCGGCGGTGTCATCGGCGCTGGCAGCGCTACTGGCGGCGGCGCCGGCAGTGGCGCCGGCAGTGGTCTTGGCGCCCTCGCCCTGTTCGCCGCGGATCACGAAGCGGCGGTAGTCCGACTTCTTGGGCATGCCGTCCTCGAAGACCACCATGGAGCCGGTCTGGTGTGTGCCCTGGGTGTGGGAGATGTCGTAGCACTCGATCCGCAGGGGCGATTCGGTCAGCCCGATGGCCTCAGTGAGTTCGGCCAGGGCCTGGGAGCGGGAGGTGAGGTCGCCGGCACGCCGGGTCTTGTGCAGGGCCAAGGCCTGCACCGCGTTGGTGCGCACCGTCTCGGCGATCGCCTTCTTGTCCCCGCGCTGCGGCACGCGCAGCGAAACCCGCGAGCCTCGCAAGCCGGAGAGGTAGTCGGCGATGGCTTCCGCGTTCTCCGGAAGCACGGGCACCAGCACCTCCCGGGGGATGCCCATGGTCGGGTTGTCGTCATAGACCTCGAGGAGGTGCTCGACGAGACCGGCCTCGTCGACTGCCTCAACGCGTTCGACCACCCAGCCGCGCTGACCGCGGATCCGTCCGCCGCGCACGTGAAAGACCTGTACCGACGCCTCCAGCTCATCGGCAGCGAGACCGAAGACATCGGCGTCGGTGGCGTCGGGCAACACGATCGCGTTCTTCTCCACCACGTGGCGCAAGGCCCCGATGTCGTCGCGGAGCCGTGCCGCACGTTCGAAGTCCTGATCGAGGGCCGCCTGCCTCATCTGCTGCTCGAGGCGTTTCATGTGCGGCCCGGTCTCACCGTCCATGAAATGGCAGAACTGCTCGGCCAGCTCGCGGTGCTCCTCCGGGCTGACCCGGCCCACGCAGGGCGCGGAGCACTTGTCGATGTAGCCGAGCAGACAGGGCCGGCCCGAGGCGGCCGCGCGCTTGTAGACACCGGGCGAGCACGTGCGTACCGGGAACACCCGCAGGAGCTGATCGACCGTCTCCCGGATGGCCCAGGCGTGGGTGTAGGGGCCGTAGTACTTGGTGCCGGTCTTCTTGGAGCCGCGCATCACCTGCACTCGCGGAACCTCCTCCCCCATGGTGACGGCCAGGAAGGGGTAGGACTTGTCGTCGCGGTACTTGATGTTGAACCGCGGATCGAACTCCTTGATCCAGGCGTACTCCAGGGTGAGGGCTTCGACCTCGGTGCCGACCACCGTCCACTCCACCTTGGCCGCGGTGGTGACCATCTGCTGGGTGCGTGGATGCAGGCCGGCGAGATCCTGGAAGTACGAGGACAGGCGTGACCGCAGTGACTTCGCCTTGCCCACGTAGATCACGCGGCCGTGGCCGTCGAGGAAGCGGTAGACGCCTGGCTCGACCGGGATCTCCCCCGGCTTGGGGCGGTAGGTGGAGGGGTCGGCCATGCTGTCAGGCTACGACTGCGTGCCGGCGGCCACCGGCTCCGCAGCGCTAGACGCCTTCGCCCGGACGCCGTTGGTGCGCGCGCCACCCTTGGCGGCGGCAGGGGCGGATCCACCCGAAGCGGACCCGCCCACTACGCCCGAGGCTCGCGCCTGGTCGCTGGCGAGCACCTCGGCCAGGAAGGCGCCGGTGTGGGATTCGCTGACCTTCGCGACCTGCTCCGGGGTGCCGGTGGCCACCACGGTGCCACCGCCCGAGCCTCCCTCGGGCCCCATGTCGATGACCCAGTCGGCGGACTTGATGACGTCGAGGTTGTGCTCGATGACGATCACCGTGTTGCCCTTGTCCGCCAAGCCCTGCAGCACCATGAGGAGCTTGTTGATGTCCTCGAAGTGCAGGCCGGTGGTGGGCTCGTCCAGCACGTAGACCGAGCGGCCATTGGAGCGCTTCTGCAGTTCGGCGGCCAGCTTCACGCGCTGCGCCTCACCACCGGAGAGCGTGGGAGCGGGCTGTCCGAGACGCACATAGCCCAAGCCCACGTCGACGAGGGTGCGCAGGTGCCGGGCGATCGCCGGATGCGCGGCGAAGAAGTCGGCGGCCTCCTCGATCGGCATGTTGAGCACCTCGGAGACGTTCTTGCCCTTGAAGTGCACCTCGAGAGTCTCCCGGTTGTACCGGGCGCCCTGGCAGACCTCGCAGGGCACGTAGACATCGGGCAGGAAGTTCATCTCGATGCGCAGGGTGCCGTCGCCCTTGCAGGATTCGCAGCGCCCGCCCTTGACGTTGAAGGAGAAGCGGCCAGGCCCGTAGCCACGCACCTTCGCCTCCTCGGTGGTGGCGAAGAGCTTGCGCATGTGATCCCACACGCCGGTGTAGGTGGCCGGGTTCGATCGCGGGGTGCGGCCGATCGGCGACTGATCCACGTGCACGACCTTGTCGAGATGCTCGATGCCGGTCACGCGCTTGTGCCGTCCGGGCACATTGCGAGCCCGGTTGAGGTCGTTGGCGAGAGCCTTGTAGAGGATGCCGTTGACCAGCGTGGACTTGCCCGAACCGGAGACCCCGGTGACGGCGATGAGGTTGCCCAGCGGGAAGCGGACGGTGACGTCCTTGAGGTTGTTCTCCCGGGCACCGACCACCGAGAGCTGACGGGACTTGTCCTGTTTGCGTCGCTTGGACGGAAGCGGGATCACCCGGCGGCCGGAGAGGTAGGCGCCGGTCAGTGAGCGTTCGTTGGCGAGCATGCCCTCGACGTCGCCGGCGTGCACGATCTCACCACCGTGTTCCCCGGCGCCGGGGCCGATGTCGACGATGTAGTCCGCGGTGCGGATCGTGTCTTCGTCGTGCTCGACCACGATCAGGGTGTTACCCAGGTTCCGCAGACGGGTGAGGGTGTCGATGAGCCGTCGGTTGTCGCGCTGGTGCAGGCCGATCGAGGGTTCGTCCAGCACATACAGCACGCCCACCAGGCCAGAGCCGATCTGCGTGGCCAACCGGATCCGCTGTGCCTCGCCGCCCGAGAGCGTGCCTGCGGCGCGAGCGAGGGTGAGGTAGTCCAGGCCGACGTCGAGCAGGAAGCCGAGCCGGGCGTGGATCTCCTTGAGCACCTGACCGGCGATGGCCGCTTCGCGGGCCCCGAGCTCCAGCGCATCAAGGAAGACCTTCGATTCCGCGATCGACCGGGCACAAACCTCGGCGATCGAGAGCCCGCCGACCTTGACCGCGAGCACTTCGGGCTTGAGGCGCGTACCGTCGCACACGGGGCAGGGAATCTCGCGCATGTATCCCTCGTAGCGCTCCCGGGACCAATCGGAATCGGTCTCGGCGTGCTTGCGCTTGACGAAGGAGACGACGCCTTCGAATCCGGAGGTGTAGGCCCGCTCCCGCCCCCACCGGTTCTTGTACTTCACGTGCACTTCGTAGTTCTCGCCGTGGAGGACCGCGTCCTTGGCGCGCTGCGGCAGGCCACGCCACGGCGTATCGACACTGAAGCCAAGCTGCTCGCCCAGGGCGGTGAGCTGACGGAGGAAGTGATCGCCGGCGCCACCGGTGGCCCAGGGCGCCACGGCGCCGTCGGCCAGGCTGAGGTCCTCATCCGGGACCACGAGCTCGGGGTCGACCTCCAGCCGCGTGCCGAGGCCGGTGCACTCGGGGCAGGCACCGTAGGGGGCGTTGAAGGAGAAGGTACGCGGCTCGATCTCCTCGAGCGCGAGGGGGTGGTCGTTGGGGCAGGCGCGCTTCTCGGAGAAGCGGCGCTCACGCTCCGGATCGTCGGCCTCGAGGTCGACCATGTCGACGACGAGCAGCCCTTCGGCCAGGCGCAGCGCGGTCTCGACGGAGTCGGTCAGGCGCTGGCGCATCCCCTCGCGGATCACGAGCCGGTCGACGACGACGTCGATGTCGTGCTTGAGCTTCTTCTCCAGTGTGGGCGGGCTGGAGAGCTGCACGGTCTCACCGTCCACCCGGGCGCGGGCGAAGCCCTGAGCCTGGAGATCCCGGAAGACGTCGGCGTACTCGCCCTTACGGCCACGGACCACGGGCGCGAGGACCTGGAAACGGGTGCCCTCGGGCATCTCCTGCAACCGGTCGACGATCTGCTGCGGCGTCTGGGCGACCACCTGCTCACCGCAGATGGGGCAGTGCGGGGTGCCGGCGCGGGCGAAGAGCAGCCGGAGGTAGTCATAGACCTCGGTGATCGTGCCCACCGTGGAGCGCGGGTTCCGGTTGGTGGACTTCTGGTCGATCGAGACCGCCGGAGAGAGGCCCTCGATGAAGTCAACGTCAGGTTTGTCCATCTGGCCGAGGAACTGGCGCGCGTACGCTGAGAGCGACTCGACGTAGCGGCGCTGGCCTTCGGCGAAGATGGTGTCGAAGGCGAGAGAGGACTTCCCGGAACCGGAGAGCCCGGTGAAGACGACGAGGGAATCCCTGGGCAGATCGATGGAGACGTCCCTGAGATTGTGCTCGCGGGCGCCGCGGACTGTTAGCTGATCGCTCACTCGCGCGAGTCTAGGACGGATCACCGACATTCGCACGGCTGTTCGAGTGGGGTGTGTCTCGCCGGTGCGGGCAGGAGGGCGTGAGCCTCCTTCGCGATTGTGCTCACGTCTCGTCGCTCTGCGGGGCGCCGCGGCCAATCAGAACGACTGAAGTCGTGCACAATCGCCGCACCGACATCTCGATATCTCGCGGATGATCTCCGCCGGCCCCCGGCCCTCCCCCTCCGACCGTGACCCGCGACCCCGCCGTCACGGTTCCGAGATCACTGCTCGCTCGGCGAACTCCCGGGAGGCACCTTGCCCTCCGCGTCACCGTCGGGCACGTCGTCCACCGGGTGCCGCAGCAAGTAGATGATCGAGGCCACGAGCCCGCCGCCGACGATCAGCACGGCCACGATCATCATCAGAATGGCTGCGGTGCTCATCGCCCCACCTCCTGCACTGGCTCGGGTGTGAAGTCATCGACCGGACGGCGCCAGCGCAGCGCCGTCGCCACCGCCGCGAACACCACCATGAGCGCCAGCACCCCCCACCCGAAGGTGAAGAGGAATGACTGCGGATACTCCTCGTAGGGCTCGGCGATGAGCGTGACCAGCGTACTGACAAGCATGAAGGTCAGAAGGAGTGGGATGGCGATGCCGACCAACGCGATCCACCAGCGCCCCAGTCCAAGGGTCGAGGCGGCGTTGAGGTGCCGGCGCAATGCCGGGAGTTGCCGGGTGCCGATCCCGACCACCAGGCACATTAGGATCGCGGAGAGCACCACGCCGATCTCGTTGGTGTGCGCATCCACGCTGTCGAGAATGAACATCGCGCCGGTGGTGGAGTACAGCACCAGCGAGATCGCTGCGATGGCGCCGCCGATGAAGGCCGTGGCGCTCACCCGGGAGAGCGCGAACTTGTCCTGGAACGCCGCGATGACCACCTGCAGCACCGAGATCAGCGACGTGAAGCCGGCCAGTGTCAGCGAGAGGAAGAACAACACCCCGAAGAAGGGCCCACCGGGCATCATCGAGATGATCTGCGGGAAGGTGATGAAGCTCAGCCCGATGCCGGCGATGTTCTCGAGCTGGTCCACCGCCACGCCCTGCTGGTAGGCCATGAACCCCAAGGTGGCGAAGACGCCGATACCAGCGAGGATCTCGAAGGACGCGTTACCGAAGGCGACGACGTACCCCACCGGCGCCAGGTTCGAGCGCCGTCGCAGGTAGCTGGAGTAGGTGATCATGATGCCGAAGGCGATCGACAGGGAGAAGAACACCTGACTGTAGGCCGCGATCCACACTCCGGGGTCCACCAGCGCGTTCCAGTCGGGGGTGAAGAAGGCGTCCAGCCCCGCTGCCGCGCCCTCGAGGAAGAGCGCCCGGATCACCAGGATGAAGAACAGCACGGCGAGGAGGGGCACGAAGACCTTGGTGGCCACTTCGATCCCCTTCTTCACCCCGAGGGCCAGGACCGCCAATGTGGCGATCCAAAGCCCAAGCATCGGCCAAAAGATCCCGCCGATGAAGCGACCGGTGTAGGCCGGCTCCTCGGCCTGAAGGAAGTCGTTCTGGAAGAAGGCTGCTGGGTCCGCGCCCCAGGCCAGATCGAGCGAGAACAGGGTGTACCGCAGCGCCCACACGATGATGGCCATGTAGTAGGTGGCGATCACGAAGCAGATGGCCACCTGGAACCAGCCGAGCCCTTCGAAGCGCCGGCCGAGCCGCCGGAAGACCGTAGGGGCGGCGCCACGGAATCGATGCCCCAGCGAGTAGTCCAGCAGGAGGATCGGCACTCCGGCGGTCAGGAGAGCAACCAGGTACGGGATGAGGAAGGCCCCGCCACCACTCTCGTAGGCCACGTTCGGGAAGCGCCAGATATTACCCAGGCCTACCGCCGAGCCGAGCGCTGCCAGGACGAAGCCGAGCTGACCGGACCACCGCTCGCGGCCGACTTCCGGCGCACTGGCCGTTGCTGCCCCCGTATTCATGCGGGAGAAGCTACTTCCTCACGACCGATTGCGCACGCCTGCTCCGACGCGACGGTGATCACTCTCCTCTCGTGGGCCAGCGACTGAGCTCTGGAACACACCCGCTTCTCGTTTGTGCTCACCTCGCGTCGTTCTGACGGGCCGACCCGGCATCCAGAGCGACATGAAGTGAGCACAATCGCGGAGAGGGGCCGCCGGCAACGCGGAGAGGGGCCGCCGGCAACGCGGAGAGGGGCCGCCGGGCGCGATGCGGGACACTGGTCCCATGGCGGTCATGCGGGACACTGGTCCCATGGCGGTCCACGAGGCACTTGCGGAGCTGACCCAGCGCGCCACAACGTCCGGCCGGACGGCGTTCCTGGGGCTGGTGGGACCGCCGGGCGTGGGCAAGTCCTACGCCGCCGCCCGGGTGGTGGAGACCCTGCAGCAAGCCGGGTTGTCAGCAGCTGTGCTGCCGATGGATGGCTTCCACCTCTCGAACCACCAGCTCGACCGGCTCGGACTGCGTGCGCGCAAGGGCGCCCCGGAGACCTTCGACGTCGCCGGCTTCGTCGCGCTGCTGGAGCGGCTCGCCGCCGGGCCCAGTGAAGCGGTCTACTGCCCCGACTACGACCGCGGGCTGCACGAGCCGATCGCCGGGCGCCTCCGCATCGAAGCCAGCACCCAGGTGATCGTCACCGAGGGCAACTACCTGCTGCTCGACGGTGCGTGGAGCGCGGTGCGGCCCCTCCTCGACAGCTCCTGGTACCTCGAGGCACCGGCCACTCTCCGCGAGGCACGTCTCATCGCACGACATGTACGCGGGCGTTCCTCGGCCGAGGCGCACGCATGGGTGCGCACGGTCGACGAACCGAACGCCCGGCTCGTCGCCACCACTCGCGATCGCGCGCACCTCATCATCGACAGCCGCGGCCTGGACGACCAGCTCGCCCGGTTCTCGCCCGAGAGCTCGCCCAGCTAGGCAGCTCTCCACCACGCCCCGTTCCCCACCAGAGGATCACCACTATGAGCCAGACCGACCCCGACCTCCTCGCGTCCCCGCACACTGAGCCCGGCGCGGCCCCCGTGCTGCACCAGCTCGGCTCGGTGACACTGCGCAAGATCTCCGTCTCCGAGCAGGACAACAACGCCTACCTGCTCACCACGGCATCCGGTCAGCTCCTCATCGATGCCGCTGACTCGGCGGGCCGGTTACTGAAACTGATCGACGAAGCCGGAGGCCCGCTGCTCGCGGTGGTGACCACACACCAGCACTGGGACCACCACCGTGCTCTGGAAGAGGTCACCGACAACACTGGTGCAGCAGTGCTCGCCGGCGCCGACGATGCCGCGGCTCTCCCGGTGGAGGTGGACCGCGAGCTGCGTCACGGTGAGTCGATCAAGCTCGGCGATCTGGAGCTGGGAGTGATCCACCTGCGGGGCCACACGCCGGGCTCAGTCGCCGTCGTCCTCAGCGAGCCGGCCGACGGTCCCCGCCCTGGCCGCGCGCACCTGTTCACCGGTGACAGCCTCTTCCCTGGCGGCGTAGGCAAGACCGACTCTTCCGAGAACTTCACCGCCCTCATCGACGACGTCGACGCACGGATCTTCGACGCCTTCGACGACACCACGCGCATCTATCCCGGTCACGGCGATGACACCCTGCTCGGCATCGAGCGGCCGCAGCTGGCCGCCTGGCGCGAACGCGGCTGGTAACTGCCGACCACTCCGCAATCCGGGGCTACTGCCCCACCACGAGCAGGACTACCCTGCAGGCATGCTCTTCGCCGTCGAGTACGTCTACGACCAGACCCGCACTGAGGACCTGGAGTCTTTGCGCCCCCAGCACCGGGACTTCCTGCAACACCTCCACGACGAGGGCTCCCTCGTGGTGGCCGGCCGCTGGCAGGACGCCGGCGCGCCGGGTGCGCTCCTCATCGTCGAGGCCTACGACGACGCCGCTGCGCTAGAGCTGCTGGACGCAGACCCCTTCCACCGCGCCCACCTGATCACGCAGCGCACCGCCCGCGCTTGGAGTCCGGCCATCGGCAAGCTCGCCGAATGAGCGTAGGTTCTGCGGTCCGCCGATGGGTGGACCCGTTTGTTGTCGCGCTCCTGACCGTGCTGGCCCTGGGCATCCTGGTGCCGGTGCCCGAGCCGGTCCGCGACATCATCAGCATCGCCGGCACCGTGGCGGTGACGCTGCTCTTCCTCGTCTACGGCATGCGACTGTCCACCCGCGAGGTCTTCATCGGACTGCGCAACATCCGCTTGCAGAGCTCGGTGCTGCTCACCACCTACTTGGTCTTCCCGCTGCTGGGCATCGCGCTACACGCGGTGACCGGGTCGCTGCTCGGCGCAGCGCTGGCCACCGGCTTGCTCTACCTGACGCTGCTGCCGTCCACGGTGCAGTCCTCGGTGGCTTTCACCTCGATCGCGAAGGGCAACGTGGCCGGTGCCCTGTGCGCGGCGACGATCTCGAACATCCTGGGCATGGTGCTCACCCCGCTGCTGGTGCTGTGGGTGATGCACGAGGCCGGAGCGGCCGGCGGCGGGAGCCTGGTTGACGTGCTGCTACGTCTCTTGTTGCCCTTCGTGGTGGGCCAGATCCTCCAGCGGTGGACAGGGAGGTGGATTCGCGCGCACAAGTCGGTCACCACCGTCATCGACCGCGGCACCATCCTGATCGTCGTCGCGGGCGCCGTGACCGCGGCGACCGCCGATGGCGTGTGGTCGGCCGTCTCCCCCAGCATGCTCGCTGTACTGCTGGGGCTGAGTGCGGCGCTCCTGACCGTCATGCTCTGCAGCACCTGGTGGGGCGGGAAACTCCTGCGCATGAATCGCGGTGACCGGATCGCGCTGCTGATGTGCGGCTCCAAGAAGTCACTGGCCACCGGCCTGCCCATGGCGGCGATCCTCTTCGAGCCGGCGACGGCGGCCGTGGTGGCGGTGCCAGTGATCATCTTCCACCAGATGCAATTGATTGTCTGCGCAGTGCTCGCGCGCCGACTGGCGGGCGGAGAACCCGCCATGGCGCCCGCCCAAGCCTGACTCGCAGCACCGGCCACAGGGCTGCGCGGACGCACGATGGGAAGACGGAACTGGAACACCGGCGCGTGCCTAGACGTTTGTCAGGGTGACCGAGTGAGCCGAAGAGAGGCTGGGCATGATCGCCACGGCGGCAGATGAGTTCGGTGAGCGTGGAGTGCTGTCGCAAGAGAGCATCCTGGAGATGCGGCAGGAGCTCCTGACCACGCTCTCCATCACCCAGGGCGAAGCAGAGGAGCTCGCCCTCCAGCTGCGTACGGTGCGTGATCAGTTCGCCGAGCTGCACATGGTCTACCAGTCGGGCATCGACGAGGTGCTCACCAAGGTGACGATCCTCCAGCGCGAGTTCGAGGCCACCCACGAGCACAGCCCCATCGAGCACGTCACCTCGCGCCTGAAGTCGCCGGAGTCCCTGGTGCGCAAGATCGTGCGTCTCGGTCTGGAGCCACATGTGCCCGCAGTGCGCAAGACGATCAGGGACATCGCCGGCATCCGCATCACCTGCAGCTTCGTCTCCGACGTCTATTGGATCGCCTCGATGCTCGAGCGCCAGCCCGACCTGACCATCCTGCAGGTCAAGGACTACGTCGCCAAGCCCAAACCAAACGGCTACCGCTCGCTGCACCTGATCCTCGAGGTGCCGATCTTCCTCTCCGACCGCACCGAGCAGGTGCCGGTGGAGATGCAGATCCGCACCTCGGCCATGGATTTCTGGGCCAGCGTGGAACACAAGCTGTCGTACAAGTACGACGGCGAGGTGCCCACGCACCTGCGGGCGGAACTCCAGACGGCGGCCGAGCGGGCTGCCGACATGGACGTGCAGATGGAGCGGTTGCGCGCCGAGCTCAACGGCTCGGCCTCCGGCACCCACCGGGCCTAGCGCTCCACGCAGCGGTCTGAGCGCCCCACCCGCCCGCCGGGGCGCTCAGCCAGCTCCAGCTTCGCGCCCTGAACCTCGCTGACTTCAGTGCCATCCGTGCCGCGCCCTGATC
The DNA here is from genome assembly GCF_003752405.1 of Bogoriella caseilytica. NCBI lineage: Bacteria > Bacillati > Actinomycetota > Actinomycetes > Allobogoriellales > Allobogoriellaceae > Allobogoriella > Allobogoriella caseilytica. Next base: position 3,191,989 of record NZ_RKHK01000001.1, read on the forward strand.
GCAGGCTGGCGAGCACGGTGACGGTCAAGACCACGACGATGACGCCGAGGGAGAGGAAGCGCCCCGGCTCCGGGATCACCGTCCATGGCTCCCCGTCGTTGAGGAAGCCGAGGCTGTTCTCGTGCAGTGCGTGGATGATCTGTTTGGCGCCGATGTACGCGAGAATCGCCGCCAGACCGTAGTGCAGGTAGGTGAGACGGTCGAGCAAGCCATCGATGAGGAAGTACAGCTGCCGCAGGCCCAGCAGGGAGAAGGCGTTCGCGGCGAACACGAGGAACGGTTCCTGCGTGATCGCGAAGATCGCCGGGATGGAATCGAGCGCGAAGATCACGTCGATCGAGCCGAGGGCCACGACGACGAGTAGCAGCGGGGTGATCATCCACCGCCCGTGCTGTCGGGTGGTGAGCTTGCCCCCCTCGTAGTCCGCGCTCACCGGAATCACGCGCCGGACGAGGCGGATCACGCCGCTCTCCTGGTACTCCTCGCCGGTTTCGGGCTGGAGCTTGCCCTCACGTGCCTGGGCGATCGCGGTGTAGATGAGGAAGGCACCGAACAGGTAGAACACGGCGCTCCATCGTTCGATGATGGCGACGCCGAAGGCGATGAAGACTCCGCGGAGCACGATGGCGACGAGGATCCCGGAGAGCAGTACGGCTTGCTGGTAGTGCCGCGGCACCCGGAAGGCCGCGATGATGATGACGAAGACGAAGAGGTTGTCCACCGACAGGCTCTTCTCCAGGATGAAGCCCGAGTAGTAGTCGGCGCTCCGTTCCGCCCCCCACCCAGCCCAGACGGCGAGGCCGAACAGGAGGCCGATCCCCACGTAGGCGGCGGACCACCAGGCGGCTTCTCGCAGCGAAGGAGTGTGCGGGGTGCGCAGGTGGCCGAGCACGTCGACCGAGATCATGGTGAGGATGACGGTCACGAGGCCGATCCAGGCGAGCATGGGCACGTCCATGGGGGTTCCTTCCGGTACGGGTCAGTGGTACCGGAGGTCTCTTCCGTCTGCTGATGCCGGGGCCTGGTGCAGACCGACGATGCCGAGCGGGCCAACCCGCTGTGATGACGACACCATCGTTCGGGGAATACTCCCCTCCTGGAGCGGAAGACTACGCCCGCGTCGCTCCCGCAGAGCCCTCGATTGTTGTGCCCTCGGTCACTTCCGGTCCGTCGTCGGCGTCGTGGTGACCGCGCCGCGCAGCGATGCGCCGCTCAGCGGCACTTCTTCGCCGCTCAGCGGTACTTCTTCATGGGGTCGTAACCGTCCCTGGTGGAACCGGTGGTTCCCGTGGCTCCGGGAACCTCTGCTTTTGCGTCGGTCACCACCTGCTGCCCAGCCGCAGAGACGGGGCGGATCACCATGAGATAGAGCAAGGCCGCGAAGCTGATCGTGAGGACGACGATTCCGATCATGAAGATCATGAGCGGGATCACCTCGAAAAGGAAAAGCAGCATGAGCGGGACGATGAATGCCATCTCAAAGAACACCAGCGAGATGATCCGGCGCGTGCGCAGCGCGCTCAGCTCGGCCCGGTCACTGCTGTTCATTCCCTGCGTGTCATCCGTCACGCCGGCCAGCTTACCCGGGTCAGTTCGCGGCCTGCATCTGGCGGAGTTCCTTCTTCAGCCCGGAGATCTCGTCCCGTAGCCGGGCGGCGAGCTCGAACTGGAGTTCCTCGGCGGCCGCGTGCATCTGGTCATTGAGATCCTGGATCAGCCCGGCGAGGTCCGAGGCCGCAGCACCGGCGAGCTTCTCACGGCTGGTGGCCTCTCCTCCGGCGGCGGGGCGCTTGGGACTCTTGCGGTAGCCGCCCGCGAGCAGTTCCTGGGTGTCGATTTCCTCGCGGGCGAGCATGTCGGTGACGTCGGCGATCTTCTTGCGCAGCGCCGTCGGGGTGATGCCGTTCTCGGTGTTGTAGGCGACCTGTTTCTCCCGGCGCCTATTGGTCTCTTCGATGGCCTGCGACATGGATCGGGTGACGGTGTCGGCGTACATGTGCACCTGCCCGGAGACGTTTCGCGCGGCGCGGCCGATGGTCTGGATGAGCGAGCGCGGGGAGCGGAGGAAGCCTTCCTTGTCCGCATCCAGGATGGAGACCAAGGAGACCTCCGGCAGGTCCAAACCCTCGCGCAACAGGTTGATGCCCACCAGCACGTCGTAGGTGCCCATGCGCAGCTCGCGTAGGAGCTCCACCCGCTGCAGGGTGTCCACATCGGAGTGCAGGTAGCGGACCTGCACGCCGCGCTCGAGCATGTAGTCAGTGAGGTCCTCGGCCATCTTCTTTGTCAGGGTGGTGACCAGCACGCGCTCGTCACGATCGACCCGGTCGCGGATCTCTCCCAGCAGATCGTCGATCTGCCCCTCGGTCGGCTTGACCACCACCTCGGGATCGACCAGCCCGGTGGGCCGGATGATCTGCTCGACCACGCCGTCGGACTGCGCCATCTCGAAGTCACCAGGGGTGGCGGAGAGGTAGACGGTCTGGCCGATGCGCTCGAGGAACTCCTCCCACTTCAGCGGCCGGTTGTCCATGGCCGAGGGCAGGCGAAAGCCGTGGTCGACCAGAGTGCGCTTTCGCGACATGTCGCCCTCGTACATGGCGCCGATCTGTGGCACGGTCACGTGGGACTCATCGATGACGAGGAGGAAGTCCTCGGGGAAGTAGTCCAGCAGCGTGTGCGGCGCGGTGCCCGGGCCGCGGCCATCGATGTGGCGTGAGTAGTTCTCGATGCCGGAGCAGGAGCCGATCTGGCGCATCATCTCGATGTCGTAGGTGGTGCGCATGCGCAGCCGCTGGGCTTCGAGCAGCTTGTTCTGCGCTTCGAGTTCGGCCAGGCGCTCCTCGAGTTCGGATTCGATGCTGCCGATGGCGCGTTCCATCCGCTCGGGACCGGCCACGTAATGCGTGGCGGGGAAGACGTGCACGGACTGCTCGGAGTTCACGATGTCACCGGTGAGCGGGTGCAGGGCGGAGAGGGCGTCGATCTCGTCACCGAACATCTCGATGCGGATGGCGAGCTCTTCGTAGACCGGGATGATCTCGATGGTGTCGCCCCGCACGCGGAAGGTGCCGCGGGTGAAGGCGTGGTCGTTACGCACGTACTGCATCTGCACGAAGCGGCGCAGCAGATCGTCGCGGGAGATCTGGTCACCGACCTTGAGCTGCACCATGCGGTCCACGTACTCCTGGGGGGTTCCCAGGCCGTAGATGCAGGAGACGGAGGCGACCACCACGGTGTCGCGCCGGGTGAGCAGGGAGTTGGTGGCGCTGTGCCGCAGGCGCTCCACTTCGTCGTTGATCGAGGAGTCCTTCTCGATGTAGGTGTCCGACTGCGGGACGTAGGCCTCGGGCTGGTAGTAGTCGTAGTACGAGACGAAGTACTCGACGGCGTTGTGCGGCAGCAGTTCGCGGAACTCGGTGGCGAGCTGCGCCGCGAGCGTCTTGTTCGGCGCCATCACCAGGGTGGGGCGTTGCAGTTTCTCGATCAGCCAGGCCGTGGTCGCGGACTTCCCGGTACCGGTGGCACCGAGCAGGACGACGTCCTTCTCCCCCGCCTGCACGCGCTCGGTCAGCTCGGCGATTGCGGTGGGCTGGTCGCCGGAGGGGCTGTACTCGGAGACCACCTCGAAGGGGGCGACGGTCCGCTGCAGGTCGGTGACGGGGCGCATGCGACTACGGTACGGCGAGGGTCTGACATGGCGCGCGTGAGCGGGGATACCCCCTCAAGGGCGAGGCCTGCTTCACCGGAGGGCACCGCGCCCGTGCGACTCAGTCCCGAAGGCTCAGGCCTGATCGGTGACGTCGTAGGTGCGCAACCGCCCGCACATCCCGAAGCCGAGCGCCTCCGCCGGCACCGCCTGCTGCACTCGAGCATCGAGCAGATGCTCGAGGTCTCCCGAGGCGACGGCCTGCGCCATGGCCAGACTGGCCTCGGCCGTGGCGAGTGGGCGGCGGCGCACCAGATCGGGCCAGGTCTGGGCCCGCTCGCGGACGATCGCACCGGCGGCCTCGTAGAAGGCGGTCAGTGCTGACGAGTCGCCGGCCTCGACCGCGGTTTTCAGGGCGAGGAAGCCTTCGACCGCGAGGTCGCGTCGTCGTGCGGCTCGCTCGGCCCGGTGGCCGGGGTCCTCTCTCAGGGCGGCAGTCTCGGCGTAGGTCTGCGCGTCGGCGAGGTGCTCCGGCGGGAAGGTCATGACCGCATCGCCTGCCTCGGGCAGCCCGGAGTTGCTCATGAGCACGACCGCCTGCAGCTCGCCGTGGTTGACGGCGCGGTGGATGACGCCGGGCGTGAACCACACGATGGCCCCTGCCTCGAGCGGCGTCTCGCGGAATCCGTCCGCGGAGAGGCTCTGCAGGGCGCCATGCCCGGAGATCACGATGTAAGCCTCGGTGGACACGGTGTGCAGATGGGGTGAGCCGCCGCAGATGCCGTCGGGGGCGGCGTCGCCGTAGACGTCGAGCCGGGAGACCAGGGTGCCACCGGGGAAGGTCGAGTCGGGCAGGGTCGATCCGGAGCCGGTCATGATGTCACTGCCTGGTTCTTCGTCTGCTCCCACGGCACCATGCCGCCGCTCATCGAGGTCATGAAGGGGTCGTCCCCCGCGATCTGACCGGCGGTGATGGGCGTGCGGCGGAAAGCCGAGGCGTAGGTGGCCGCGGCGAACTCCAGGGTGCGGCGCGCCTCGGCGAGGTCAACCCCCGCCCGTTCCCCGGCGGTCAGAGCCTGCGCGATCGCGGCGAGCTGGTGGCGGTGGCCGCTGGTGCCATCCTCCGCCGGATTCCACTGTTCGGCGAGCTCCTCGTGCCCCGGCGCGGGCGTGAAGATCCAGTCGCTGCTCTGGTAGCCGTAGAGGTGCTCGACCTCGACGGTGGCCCGCTCGAAGTCGAACCGCACGCGTGAGGTCTCCCGGGGCGAGAGCAGGGAGTTCATCACCGTCACGACGGCACCACTCTGCATGCGCACCAGCGCAGCGGAGACGTCCTCGGTGTCCGTGGGGCGCAGCTGGCGCGCAGCCACGGCGGTGATCTCCTGCCAGTCCCCCAGCACGGACAGCAGAAGGTCGAACTGGTGGATGCCGTGGCCCATGGTCGGGCCGCCGCCTTCGATGTCCCACCGGCCGCGCCAGGGCACGTCGAAGTAGGAATCGGGGCGGAACCAGAGCGTGTCACAGGTGGCTACCAGTGGACGGCCCAGTGCCCCGGAGTCGACGAGTTCGCCCAGCCGTCGCGCGGCGACCCCAAAGCGATGCTGGAAGACGGTGAGCGTCTGCACGCCGGTCTCGGTCTCGACCTCGGCGATCTCATCGACCTCGGCCAGACTGAGCGCTGTGGGCTTCTCCACCAGCGCTGTGATGCCGGCACGCATCGCGGTGATCGCGAGCGGCGCGTGGGTCTGCGGCGGGGTGCAGATGCTGACGAGGTCGAGCTCTGCGCTCTCCAGCAGCTCCTGGGCGTTGAGGAAGACCGTCGGATCACCGTGCTCGGCGGCGAAGGCGGCAGCGCGATCGCGATCGAGATCGGTGACGGCCACGAGGTCGATCTCGCCCTCAAGTGTGGTCATCGCACGCGCATGCGACTGGGCGATGCCGCCCGTACCGATAATGCCGGCTCGCAGAGGTTTGGCAGGGGCGGAAGTCATCAGGGATTCCCTTCTTTGGGTGGGGGTGCACCGGCGGATTCGCGCCAGATCACCCGGGTCAGGCTGCCGGGACCCGGCGGCTCTTCGTCCCCGCGCATGGCAGCCAGCAGGCGGCGTACGGCATAGGCGCCCAAGGCACGGCGGTCGATCGACACCGTGGTGAGGGCCGGGACCATCACACCGGCCAGGGGGAGGTCGTCCCAGCCGGTGACGCTGAGGTCACCGGGAACGGTCCAACCGCGTGCCAGGGCACCGCGGATCGCTCCGGCCGCGATGACATCGTTCGCGGCGATCACCGCCAGGGGTGGCGCCCCGGACGGCAGCTCTCGGATGGCGCGCTCACCCGATCGACCGCTCCACGGCCCGGTGACGACGCCGAGGGACTCCAGTCCATGGTCGGCGATGGCCTTCTCGTAGACGGCACGGCGAGCACGAGCGGAGGCGTACTCCTCGGGGCCCGCGAGGTGCAGGAACCGCCGGTGGCCCTGGGTGGCGAGCTGCTCGACGATCTCCGTCACCGCACCGGCATCGACCATCGCGCCGGAGACGTGCAGATCCTCGTCATACTCGGGCAGCACGAGGACAGTCGTGTGCTCATCCTCCTCGTCCAGGTTCCCGGGAAGGTCGGTGAAGGAGAGGATGCCTTCGAACTCGCCGGTATCGATCATGTCGAGGAGGCGGTGTGTTCGTTCCTTGGCGGAGCCGGCCAGGCCCTGGAGTTCCAGCACGTATCCGGCCTCCCCCGCGGCCTCCGCCGCTCCAGAGAGGATGGTCGCGACGCCCGGGGTGGCCAGCGGTAGGACGACGGCGAGGCGCCCGGACTTCCGGGTGCGCATGGACCGCGCGGCGAGGTTGGGACGGTAGCGCAGCTCGGCCATGGCAGCCAGCACCCGCTCCCGGGTGGCTTCCGAGATGCCGGGGCGGCCGGTGAGGACATGGGAGACGGTGGATTGGGAGACCCCCGCCCGGGTGGCCACGTCACGGCTGGTGGTGCGCTGCGCCATACCTGCCTCTCGGTCGCGTTCGTGATCGAACCGGCGATTTCGCGGGCACTGCTTGACGTAAGCAATGCGCGTCACACTAGTCTGTCATACGTAGTAGTACTACGTATCAAACTATCGGAAGGCAGTCCATGACCGACGTCGCTCGCTCCGTACCTGTCGTGCAGCCAGGCGAGTTCGTCTTCGCCGCCGCGCATCTCGATCACCCGCACATCTACGGCATGGCCGAGGGCCTGGTCTCCGCCGGCGCGACGCTGGAGTGGGTGTACGACCGCGATCCCGCCAAGGTGGCGGCGTTCGTGGAGCGATTCCCGCAAGCGCGGGTGGCGCGCAGCGAAGAGGAGATCCTCGCGGATCCCCGAGTCGCCCTGGTGGCCTCAGCCGGCGTGACCTCTGAGCGCGCCGCCACCGGCCTCCGAGTGATGGAGGCCGGCAAGGACTACTTCGTGGACAAGGCCCCATTGACCACGCTGGAGCAGCTCGCGGCGGTGCGTGAGGCGACGGCGCGGACTGGCCAGAAGTACGCCGTGTACTACAGCGAGCGGATCCACGTGGAGGCGGCCGTGCTCGCAGGCAAGCTGATCGACGAGGGCGCTATCGGGCGGGTCCTGCACTTCACGGGGATGGGCCCGCACCGCATCGGCGACCCGGCGAAGCGACCGAGCTGGTTCTTCGAACGGGAGACCTTCGGCGGGATCATCTGCGACATCGGCAGCCACAACTTCGAGCAGATGCTGTACTACTGCGGCGCCACGGATGCGGAGATTCTCAGTTCAGCGATCGCCAACCACCACCACCCGGAGTATCCGACCTTCGAGGACTTCGGTGAGGCGCACATCGTGATGAACAACGGCGCCACCGGCTACACCCGCGTGGACTGGTTCACGCCCGACGGTCTGGGCACCTGGGGCGACGGCCGCGCCTTCATCATCGGTACCGAGGGCTATATCGAGCTGCGGAAGTTCATCAACGTGGCTACCGAGAAGCGCGGGGAACATGTCTTCCTCGTCAACGATGAGGGGGAACAACACATCCAGGCCTCCGGAAAGGTCGGCTTCCCCTTCTTCGGCGAACTGATCATGGATTGCCTGCAGCGCACGGAGACAGCCATGACACAGGCGCATGCGCTGAAGGCCGCTGAGCTCAGCGTGCGGGCGCAGGTGCAGGCGCGGCGGGTGGGCTGAGGGAGGCCCCGAAGCGCTCTGATCGGGGAGCGATCAGGCTCCGGTGATCCCATGCCCCCGTGGGAGTTTGCTCGCGATCTCAGCGCCGGCGGGCACCGCTGGCGTCCACGTCGTAGGTCGCATCAGCTATCCGCAACCCGACGAGCTTCGCTCCGGGGTCGAAGTGCTCCAGGACGCCACTGGCGCGCACGGAGCCGTCGGCGGCGACGTGCACACCGAAGATCGACTCGATGACGAGCTCGCACCAGGCCCCGGCCGACGAGCAGGACCAGTCGATGAGGTACGGGAACTGCGGTGGGGCTTTGCGGGCACCGCCGTCGATGTGGGCCACCGCCTCCGCCACCATGTGAGCCTGCCCCGGCGGACCCTGATTCGCCGAGCGCGCCAGACCGGGCAGCCACTCGGCCACCCGCTCGGCGCCGCCAAGCTGGATGGCGGCCCGCGCGGAATCGGCGGGCCAGGCGGGATAGGCGCCGTTCCACTGGTGATCAGGGCGCACGGAGAACCCAGCATCCGGGTCCGAAGCCGACAGCGCGCGGATCCAGGTCGGGGTGCGGAGGTGGTCGACGAAGAACTGCACCATCTCCGCCCGGACGGCCTGGGACAGATCCCCGGCGATGGTCGTCCCGACGGTGGAGAAGTCGTAACAGTGCCGGACCGGTACCAGGGAGCCGTCGGGGTGCCGGGCGTTGAAGAAGCCCTCCCCCTCTAAGTACAGGCGCATGATCTCGGGAATCAGCTCGCTCGCGGAACGCTCCAGCTCGGCGGCCTCCTCATCGAGTCCCTGCAGCCTGGACAACTCGGCGGCGGTGCGCATGCACCAGACGTTGGCAGCGTTGAGGGAGGCGACCTCATGGACATAGGTCGAGACGCATTCGAGCAGGTTGTCGATCTCACCGTAGTCCGCGAGAGCCGACCCGACCCTCTTGTTGCGCCACTCGACGGCCCACTCCCGGACATGGTCGCCCACGGACCCGGAAGCGCCGTCGACCTCCACCTCCTCATCGAGAAAGCCGGTGTCCCCCGTCAGCCGGACATAGTCGTAGACGAGCCGCACCATCGCGTACTGATTGACCGAGTACCAGTTCCCGGCCGGGCCGCCGGTCAGCCACTCGGTGCCGAAGTGCTCGTTGATGTCGAGGCCGATCCAGTGGAGGATCTGCCCGCGCATCTCCTCCGGGTCACTCAGCGCATGCACTATCGAGGACAGCGAGTAGTCCCAGATGAAGGTCGTCGTCTGCCAGTACCGGGGCATGAGGGTGTCGTAGTGGCGCGCGCGGACGCCGGCGGGGTTCTCGCGGCGGAACCACAGCACGCCCATCGCGCCCCACCAGTACAGCCGCCGCAGCGCGTCGTTGCCGGTCTCCAGGAGGGGCAGGGCGCCGGCGGTGTGCTCACCAGCGGGGTCGAAGAGGTCCGCAAGCTCCTCGTTCCACGCCGCTTCCGAGGCCGTGACGGCGCCGTCGACCTCACTGGCGATGCTCTCGAACGCCGCGTCCAGCTCCGCACCGTCGTCGCCGAGCACCAGGACGAACGCCCCCTCCCAGCTCTCCCCCGCCGCGAGGTGCATCCGCGTGCGGATGACGTTGGCCTCAGCGGAGACATCCTCGACATCCGTGCCGTCGAGGTGGACAAGGCCCTGCAGTGTGCCGACAGGCGCGTCGGGTTCCAGCGCACCGAAGTACGCCATCCCCTTCGGCGGCGATGCCGGCTCACCCCGCCGTCTGGCGCCGACCGGAACCTGCCGGTTGTGGCCGCGCGGCGGTTCGGCCCGGCGCCACGGCATCGTCCGCACCAGCTGCGAGTCCACCCACACCCCGAGGTCCAGCTCGCGCTCTTCGCGGAGCTCGTTCGCCACCGTGATCCGCGCCAACACACCCGGAGCACCCGGCGGGACGACGGTGACGGTCTCGATCCGCCAGCCATCGATCCGCGTGGAGCGCCGCACCTGGTCCGGCCGCCACACGTGTTCGACGACCTCGCCCCGGCTCTGCGCGAGCACACCATCGATGAGCAGCCTGCCCGTGACGCAGTCGCCCTGCGACAACGGCGGCATGGTGACCGACCGGACTGCGAGGACGTCGTGGTCGACCTGCGCGACGAGGACATGGTTGGTGAGGCCGGGCGGGTTGATCATGTCGTCGAAACGGTCGGCGACGACGCTGCTGGTGAAGTCCTCAACGGTGGGGATCGACATGCAGACTTCCTGACTAGTTGTATTGGCCGAGCGCGAGGCCCTGCGAGAAGTAACGCTGGGTCGCGAGGAACAGGACGATAGTGGGTATGGAAACAATGAGGCCGCCGGCGAGCACCACCGGCATCGTCGAGCCGCCGTAGGTGGACTGCATCGCGGCAAGCGTCGTCATGACCGGTCGCACATCGGTGCTTTGTGACAGTGAGAGGCCGAGCAGGAGGTCGTTCCAGATGAACGTCGCTTGCAGGATGAACACCGCGAACAGCGCCGATTTCGACATGGGCAAGTAGATGCGGAAGAAGATCCGCCAGGGGGTGGCGCCGTCGATCTCGGCAGCCTCGTAGACCTGGCGGGCAATACCGGAGAAGAAGTTGCGCAGCACGAAGGCGGAGAACGGCACGGCGATCACGGTGTAGATGAGGACCATGCCCAGGCGGGAGTCGAAGATGCCCACCTCGACGTAGCCGATGAACAGCGGCATCAGGACCATCTGAATGGGGAACACCGTCGAGGAGAAGATGAGGACGAACCAGAAGAAGGGCCGCCGGAGTTTGAGGGCGACAATCGCGAAGCCCGCCATCGCGCCGATCACCACCGCGATGAGCGGCGACATGACCGAATAGATCAGCGTGGAGAGCAACCCCTCAGCGATGCGACCGCGGTCCAGCGCCACCAGGATGTTCTCCCACAGCCCGCTGATATCGGAGGGGATCCAGACGGTGGCGTTGCCGTAGTTCGCCGACACCTTCGCGGCGTTGATGACCATGAGGTAGATCGGGACGAGCCAGAGGAGGCCCAGCCCGACAAGAACGGCCTTGCGCAGACCCTGCATGTCAGAACTCCTTCGCCGGCGCGAGCTGGCGCCTCAGATAGAGCAGCGAGGCGGTGACCGTGACCACGGTGAGAAGCAGTGCGACGGCGGCGCCGAGCCCATAGTCGTTGAGCATGAAGCTCGCCTTGTACATCGTGATGGCAAGGGTCTCCGAGACGCGCCCCGGGCCGCCCTGGGTCATACCCCAGACGATGTCGAAGGTCTTGAGCGAGCCGACGATGCTGAGCCCGACGACGACGGTGGTCATGGGAGCGAGCATCGGCCAGGTGATGTGTCGGAACATGGTCCAGCCCTTCGCCCCGTCGACCATCGCAGCCTCGACGGGCTCCTTGGGGATGGACTGGAGGCCAACGCTGAACAGCAGCGCGTTGACGCCGGCGCCCTGCCATGTCGCCGCGACAATCATGACGATTGTGTTCAGTGGCCAGTCGAGCAGCCAGCGGGCGTCGGCGAACGGGAGCCCGAACAGCTCGAGGGCCTGGGTCAGTGCGCCACCTGTCTGCAGGATGAACGAGAAGATGACGCCGACGGCGATGCCGGAAATCGCGTACGGCAGCAAGAAGGGCAGCCGATACCAGAACGAGCCGCGCAATCCGTGGACCATGACGGCGATGAACAGCCCGAGTCCCACCGGCAGCACGAGCGTCCCGACCACCCAGATGAGGGTGTTGACCATCGAGGTCAGGATGCGCGCGTCGCTGAACATCTCCTCGTACTTGTCGAGCCCGACGAACTCGGGGTCGCCGAGCCCGTTGAACTCGGTGAGCGACAGGTACGAGGTGTAGACGAAGGGGATGTACAAGAGGACGACGCACAGCGCGAGCGCGGGAAGCAGGAACGCGGCGGCCGTGAGGCGCTCCTGGCGGACCCGACCGCGCCGGTGGGACGTAGCCGGTGCCGGTCGTCCGGTGGTGATGGTCATGGTCTCTCTCTTCTCGATCGAGGCTCGTGACGAGCGGGACGGCCGGTTGCCCGGCCGCCCCGCTCCTCCCCCTCGAGTTACTGGTTGGCCCAGAAGGCGTCGGCCTCGGCCTGAAGTTGCTCCTGCACATTGCGCGGGTTCTCCGCATTGGTCACGAAGGCACCGAACAACTCGGTGGACAGCTGGTAGACCGGCTGCGGGCTGCCCTCCAGGTAGCGGGGCACGATCCGGATGTTCTCCGCGCTCTCACCAGCGACCGCCTCGACCAGGCCGCTGAGCTCCGGGTCCTCGATCTCCACCTGCGGGTTGAAGCTCACGTCGCCGCGGCTCTCCGACCAGGCGGTCTGGGCGTCGGTGGACAGCCACCACCTCGAGTACTCGAGTGCGGCGGCCTCGTTCTCGGCACCGGCGCCGACGCACAGCGGGCCCGTCTCCAGCACCACCGGCTGCTCCTCGGTATCGGGGTTGAGGTTCGGCATGAGGAAGATGCCGTAGTCCTCGCCGGCGACGGCGTCGATGCCGGTGAGCTGCCCGGTGAAGAAGGTGCCGAAGTACGCCATGGCGACCTCGCCGTTCATCAGCATCGCCTGCGGGTCCCCGGTGACGCCCGGATCGATGAAGTCACCGCGCTCGATCATCTCCTGCCACTGGTCCATGACGACGTCCACGTCCTCGTCGAGGTAGGACGCGCTGCCGTCGAGAAGCCCGAGATAGGTCTCCGGATCCTGGCCGGCCGCGAGTGCCATGAAGTAGACGAACTCGAAGATGATGTTCATCTGGTGGAAGGGCGTGGTGCCGTTGTCCCGCAGCGTCTGCATGACGGTCTCGAGCTCCTCCCACGTCGTGGGCGGCTCGAGGCCGAGGTCGGAGAAGATCTCCTTGTTGTAGTAGACCGCCCAGTAGACGACGTTGAGCGGGACGCAATACTGCTGACCGTCGAAGGTGTACTGGTCCTTGAGCCCTTCGGGCACGAGGCCCGCGCTCTCGGCCTCGGTCCAGATGTCGGTGGTCTCCGCGACGAGGCCCTGATCGACGAGCTCCTGCAGTTTCCCGCCGGTGTGCCAGGTGAAGAGGTCGGGCCTGGCGTCGGTTCGGAAAGCCTGCCGCACGAACGTGTCGTATGCCACCGGGTCGGAGTAGCCCGTGAACTCCAGGGTGATGTCTCCGGAGACCTCGTTCATCTCCTCGAACGAAGGCTCCCACGCCGCCTTGTCGGTGACGAAGGAAATGGGCCCCGACGCCGCAGGCGGGTCGTCCCCACCGTTCTCGTCATCCCCGCCGTTCTCTCCGGGCTCACTCGGGTCGTTGGTCGGGTCGTTGGATGGGCCGTCGCCGCCACTTCCGCAGGCGCTCAACAGGAGGGCTGCGGCTATGCCCGCCGCGGCCAGGGTTTTCTTGATCGACATCATTGTCCTTCCAAGGGGGTGATCAGAGAGGGCTCAGGCCACCGTGACGGTCCAGAACCGGGGTCGGTAGATGGTGACGTCGTCGAACACGTGCTCGTTGTCGAAAGTGTTGACGTTGTAGCTGATGAGCAGATCGTCGTCGTCGCTGAGATGCGGATGGACGTGGGCGTTGTAGGTGAACATGTTCGGGTCTCCGTACGAGCCCCAGAGGCCGGTCTCGGGAGTGCGGAACAGCTCGGTCTGGTTGGCGAACGGCCCCGTCGGTGAGCACGAGGTGTACGCGACGATGCGATTCGAGAACGCCTCGGAGGTGTCCTGGGTGACCATGAGGTAGCCGTCGCGGAACTGGGTCACCGAGTACTCATTGGCGACGTTGTCCTGGATAGGCGCTGAATCGGCCGCGTTCCGCGTCCAGCTGGTGCCGTTCCAGTACTCCCACTTGTCGACGCGGGAGATGTCGTGACCGGGCACTCGGGCGACATGCGCCTGCTTGAGGGCGCCCTGGTCATCGACGCCGTAGAGGTAGGTCTTGCCGCCGAAGCGGTCGTACCAGGAGGTCCACTGCACATCCGTGACCGGGGGCACGGACGCCACCTTCTTGACGCGCCAGCTGCGCGTGTCGATGGTGGCGATCGAGGTCTGCTCCCAGCCCCAGTCCCACTGACCGGGGCCGAAGCGGGCGTACCGGTTGAGCCCGACGTGGAGCTCGCCGTTGGGGGCGGCATAGCCGTCGCCGAGCCAATACCAGGAGTCCTCGGCGGGCGGGCCGACGATGCCCTCGGGAGCGGCCGGCGTGCCGCCGGTGATCGTCTCGGTGAGAACGCCGCCGCGCTCAAGCACGAAGGAGTTGTTGATGAAGCCCATCGTGTCCATGTCGACGGCACCGTCGACGACGGTGCCGAGGATGGTGTCGGAGAAGAGCCAGGCGACACTTCCATCCTTGAGGGGGACCGAGTACGTCGAGTCCGCGCCGACCCACTCCCCTGACGTGTCGCCGTAGTCAGCGAAGAGCTGGGTACGCGCATCCGGTTGCGCTGACGTCACCTGCAGTTGTTCGGAGACCAGCGCACACTGCTGCGCGTTCGATCGCTGTGGAACGGCGGCCGCCTCGGACGTACCGGCCGTCACCGTCCCTGCCGCGGCGAGAGCCGCTGCCGCGAGCCCCGTGAATGCGAGTCCATTCATCTTCATGACCATCATCACCTCACTGTGATCAGGCGGGCCGGAGCCCATGTGCTGGTAACGCTACCACGCCCATACCCCGCCGACCAGAAGCGTCCAGGCACGTCCCGCGGGTTACCATCACACGCATGAACCGGGGCCCGAGTACGCCGAAGAAGCCCACACTCAGGGACGTCGCCGAGCTCGCGGGCGTCTCGCCCATGACCGCCTCGCGCGTGGTCGCGGGATCGCCGGGGGTCTCGCCGGACCTGGTCAAGCGGGTCCGCTCCGCAGTGAAGAAGCTCGGCTACGCCCGCAACGAGGCGGCGCGCCTGATGCGCCCGGGCCAGCGCTCCGGCCTCCTCGGCGTCATTGTCACCAACATCGACAACCCCTACTACGCACAGGTGCTGCTCGGCATCGAGTCCGCAGCCCAGAGCTCGGGACGCCTCATCATCACAGGTATCTCGCACAATGACCCGGCGCTCGAGGCCCAGTTGGTCCGCGACCTCGTGGCCCGCAACATCGACGGGCTGATCGTCGTCCCAGCCAGCGCAGACGCCCCCCACCTTGCCGCCGTGGCGGCGCGCGGAGTGCCGCTCGTCCTCGCCTCACGCTCGATCCAGCAAGGGGGTGCCGACACCATCCTCGTCGACGACATCGGGGGCGCCAGCACCGCGGTGGCGGACATGCTCACCGAGGGGCGCCACCCGATCGCGTTCGTCGGAGGCCCCGACGCCATCGCCACGGCGGCCCGCCGCTACGAGGGGTACGTGCTGGCACACACCCGCGCGGGCTTGGTGCCCGACCCCGAGATGGTGCTGCGGCTGCCTCCCGACCGTGACGCCGTTGGCGCCGCCACGCGCGCTCTGCTCGCCCTGCCGGAGCCACCGAAAGCCTTCTTCACCACCAACAATCGCTACACCGTCGCCGTGCTGCGCGTCCTGCTCCAGGCACACCTGGACACCGACGACCAGCCACCGCTCGTCGGCTTCGACACCTTCGAGCTCGCCGACCTGCTGCCCTACCCCCTGCGCCTGATCGACCACGACGCCCACGCACTGGGGCGCCTCGCCGCCGAACTGGCCATTCGCCGGATCGACGGCGGCGAGCAGACGCCACCCGTCACCACCACCCTCCCGTCGACCGTCGCCCTCAACGGCGCCACCTCCCACCGGGCCGTCACCTCCTGACAGTTTGGCTGGTAGCGTTACCGCGCAACGCGCGTCGATGAGGAGCCGTCATGCACCGTTCAGGGCCGAACTACGACGTCGATCCCCGCCTCCCGCAGCCTCCAGGAACCGCGGTGTGGGTCGGCGCCGACGCCTTCGCGGAACTCGCCGCCACAGCCGGGACGCTGGAGCGGCCCGTCGTGGTTGTCGACTGCTACCCCGGCGTCGACGAGGCAGCGGTTCTCGAGGCACTCAGCGCGCATTTCGACGATGTCATCAGCGTGCCGGAGGCTGCGGCCCGACCCATCGATGAGATCGATGCCCTGATCGCGCGCAACATCGGTACCGATCGCGTCTTCGGCTACGTCACGAAGCACCAGCTCGCCGACCTTTACGACGTCGCCCTCCTCGCCGGCCTTCGTGACCGCCTCACCGCCCGCACCGGCGCCGTCGTCCTGGTTGGCTGGGGCGCTGCCCTGGCAGCCGAGGACGCCGATCTGATCGTCTTGGCCGACCTGCCGCGCTGGGAGATCCAGCAGCGGATGCGCTCCGGCATGCCGAATTGGCGCCGAGAGAATCGCGACGAGGACATCCTGCGCAAGTACAAGCGCGGGTTCTTCGTCGACTGGCGGATTGCCGACCGCCACAAGACGACCCTCTACGACAGACTCGACTACTTCCTGGACACGACGACGTCGGTCGAGGACGCCAGGCTCATCACCGGCGATGCGTTCCGGGCCGCGCTCGACGGTGCGGTACGCCGGCCCTTCCGCGTGGTCCCCTACTTTGATCCGGGGGTCTGGGGCGGGCACTGGATGCAGGAGAGGCTCGGGATCAATGGCGACGTGCCCAACTACGCGTGGGCATTCGACTGCGTGCCCGAGGAGAACTCCCTCGCACTCGACGTCGGCGGCATCCGCGTGGAGATGCCGGCCGCCAACCTCGTCCTCCACCGGCCCGTCGAGCTCCTCGGGCCCGGGACCTTCGCCCAGTTCGGCGCAGACTTCCCTATCCGCTTCGACTTCCTCGACACCATGGGCGGAGGGAACCTGTCGTTGCAGGTCCACCCCCTCACCGGGTACATCCAGGACCGTTTTGGCATGAAGTACACGCAGGACGAGAGCTACTACATGCTCGACGTCGGCGAGGGCGGTGGCGTCTACCTGGGCATCAAGCCGGGCGTTGACCCCGACGCGATGTTCGAGGACCTCGAGCGCTCCAACCGCGGCGAGCGCTCCTTCCCGGCAGAGAAGTACGTCAACCGTTTCCCCGCGACAAAGCACGACCACGTCCTGATCCCGGCCGGCACCGTCCACTGCTCCACGCGCAACACCATGGTCCTGGAGATCTCCTCGACCGCATTCCTCTTCACGTTCAAAATGTGGGACTGGGACCGGGTCGGGCTCGACGGGAAACCGCGACCGACACATCTCGAGCACGCCCGCCGCAACGTTCAGTGGGAGCGCGACACCGAATGGGTCACCCGCAACCTCATCAACCGCGTCGAGGTGCTCGAGGAGGGGGATGGCTACCGTGTCGAGCAGACCGGACTGCACGAACTCGAGTTCATCACGACGCTGCGGCACTGGTTCTCCGTCCCCACCAGCCGGCACACCGCATCGACAGTGCACGTCCTCAACCTCGTCGAGGGCGCGGCCGCCGTCGTGGAGAGCCCTGACGGGGCGTTCTCACCGTTCGAGGTGCATTACGCCGAGACCTTCATCGTGCCCGCGACCGTCGGGCCCTACGTGGTCCGCCCCGCCGACGGCGTGAGCCGGTGCGCGACGATGACCGCGTTCGTCCGCGGCACCGAGGACCCCCACGGTGTCGCCGGTGCCGGACTGCGGTGCACCACGAGAGCGCAGGAGTGATGTACGCGGTCCTCGAGGTGGGCGGCACCCACGTGGTCGCGGCGCTCGTGGACGCCGCACGTCGCCAGGTGCTCGTCGCGCACCGGCTGGTGCTGGACAGCCAGGGCCAGGCCGGCTTCATCCTCGAGACGCTCGCCCGCGCCGTGGAAGGGCTCGGTCCTGCGGCTCGCGCACTGCCGCTCATCGTCGCCATCCCGGGTCCTTTCGACTACGCCCGCGGTATCGGCGACTTCACCGGCGTCGCCAAGTTCCAAGCCCTGCGCGGGGTGGACCTGAGGCTGTTCCTCACCGAACGCCTCGGCATGGACGTGCGCTTCGTCAACGACGTCACCGCCTTCGGGCTCGGGCAGTTCCTCCTGCTGCGCCGGCCGCGCCGACTGGTGGCGCTCACCCTCGGGACGGGAGTCGGCTCGGTGTTCCTCGCGGACGGCCGCCCCGTCACGACCGGCGAGTCGGTGCCGCCGCAGGGCTGGGTCTACCTGCTGGAATACGATGACCACCCGCTGGAGGAGAGCTTCTCCCGACGCGCGATCGTCGAGGCTTACGAGAGCGTCAGCGGACTACGTCTGGACGTCCACGAGATCGCCGGCCTCGCCCGGCGTCGCGACGTCGCAGCCTCCCGGGTGATGGAGCGCGGGTTCGGCGCACTGGCCGACACTCTCGCACCGTGGGTCGCACGCTTCCGGACGGACCTGGTTGTCATCGGCGGATCGATCGTCGGATCGTGGGATCTCATCGAGCGGTGGTTCACCCCCCGGCTGGCGTCACAACTTCCCGACGACCGGCTCGTCCCCATCGAGAGCGCCGCCGGGACCCCCGACGCCGCCCTCATCGGCGCGGCACATCACTGCCGGGAACTCGACGCTGGCCCACCCACCCTTCACTGACCCGGCCTCACCTCGCGGCGGGATGCCCGAAGGTTGCGTGCTCCAGGCCCCGGGTGTAGCCGATGGCGAAGAGCCGGCCGAGCATGGCGTAGCCGGGGCGGTCGTTGGCCTCCCCCTCGAGCGTGGGGACATGGTCGGGGCGCATCGGCCCGTCGAAGCCGATCTCGCGGTAAGCACGCATGCACTCGGCCATGTCCGTCTGGCCGTCGTCGTGGAAGGCCTCGGTGAACTCCTCGACCGTGCCGCGGACGTCACGGAAGTGCACGAAGGGGATTCTCGCGCGACCGAACTCCCGGATGAGGTCGGGAAGCGAGACCTCGCCCGCGAGGACCTCGGGCATGAGCGCGAAGTTGCCCTGGCAGAACGTCATGCCGTGGCACTCAGAGGGGTGAAGAGCGAGGAGACGCCGGTAGTCGGCGACGGAACTCATGATGCGAGGGACGCCGCGGTCGACGGCCTGGGGTGGGTCGTCGGGGTGGAGTGCCAGCCGGACGCCCGCCTGCTCGGCCTCCGGAACAACGGCGTCGAGGAAGTAGGCCAGCGCATCCCACATGCCCTCGGCGGTGTACTCGCCCTCGTCGGCCAGCGGCGGTCCGGCCTGCGCGACAGACCGGGTATAGCCGGTGACCAGCGCACCGCCGCGGGTCTCCACGGCCAAGTCGGTGCGGCCCCAGCTGCTCAACGCCATCCAGTTGTAGGCCATGGTCGGGATGCCGAGGGCGCCGAGGGCGCGGATCTGTTCGGTAACGTGCTCGATCTCCTCGTCGCGCCCGGGCAGCCCGAGGCGAATCCTGTCCATCGGCGCGGTGTCCTCGGTGGCGATGAGCCGGAAGCCCCACTCCTCGTAGATCTCCATGTTGCGCCGGATGGCCGGCAGGCTCCACGGCACGTCGTCACGGCGGTCGGCGATCCAGCCGCGGCTGCCGACCGAGGCAAACATGCGCTGGTCCTGCTCGGCGCCGTTGAGGACGCCGACGACGTTGGAGACGCCGGCCTGGCGCACCAGCCGCCATGACGGCTCGGGCCTCGGCGGCATGAACTCGCTGAGCTGCAGCATCTCTTCCTCTCACCCCGGCCAGACCGTGCCGGGTCAGTCCTTCTCGGGCAGCTTCGAGGAGCTGCGGGCCAGCAGTCCGCCGTCGACGCGGATCTCGGCGCCGGTGACGAAGGAGGCCTCGTCGCTGGCGAGGAATGCGCACACGTTGCCGATCTCGCGCGGTTGCGCGACGCGCCCGAGCGGGTGGTTGCGGCCCCATTCGGTGATGAGCTGCTCCACGCCTTCCGGGGTGCCGTCCGACCACTCGGCGGCGGCGGTGCGCAGCATCGGGGAGTCGACGGAGCCGGGCAGGACGGCGTTGACGCGGACGCGGTGGGCGGCCTCATCATTGGCCAGCGCACGGCACATGGCGTTGAGCCCGCCCTTGGTCATGGCGTACCCGACGACGTTGTTCTGCGTGGCGATGCCCTGCACCGACGAGATCAGCGTGATGGTGCCGGCGTTCTTCCGAATCTCGGTGATGGCCGCGTGGATCGTGAGGAAGACGCCCCGGACGTTGACGGCGTAGACGCGGTCGAAGTCCTCCGGCGTGGTGGTGAGCGCATCGCCGTAGGTCTGGATGCCGGCGGAGGTGACAAGGTGGTCGATCCTGCCGAACTCGCGCATCGCCACCTCGACGATGCGGCGGTGGGTCTCCTCCTCGCGGACATCACCCGCGACCCCGACAGCGGCACCCCCGGCCGCAGTGATGGCAGCCACCGCAGCAGAGACGCCCGGCTCGTCGAGTCCGTGGACGACGACCGAGGCGCCCTGCTCGGCGAACGCCTCGACGGCGCCACGTCCGATGCCGGCGGACCCGCCGGTCACGACCGCGACGCGGCCCGCGTGTCGACCATCCATTGCGATCTCCTGTTCGCTCGTCCCTGAACGTTCAGTTGGTAACGTTACCTCATGCCTGTCCCGAACTTCTTCCATCGGAGGGAAGCCATGTCCGAGAGCGTCACCATCGCCGTTTCCCGGCGCGCGCAGTGCGGCGAAGGGCCGGTCTGGGACCCGTCCACTCGCACTGTCCTCTGGGTGGACATCGTGGGCGGCGAAATCCTGCGCACTGAGCTCGACGACGAGCTCCACCCCCTCGCCACGCACGCGCTCGAGTTCCCGTTCATGGTGGGCGCAGTCAGCCCGCGGGCAGGGGGCGGGATCGTGGCGGCCGTGGCATCAGGTTTCGTCGGGCTGGACGAGAACGGCACTCAGACTCGCCGCGTGGACTGCCTACCCGCTGGGGTGCGCATGAACGACGCCAAGGTCGACCCGGCCGGCCGGTACTGGTCCGGCAGCTGCGCCTACGACTTCTCCTCCGGCGCCGGCGGGCTGTGGCTGCTCGACGAACATTGGGACGCGACGCTCGTGCTGCCCGGCCTGACGCAACCGAACGGGCTGGGCTGGAGCCCTGATGGACGGAGCTTCTACCTCGTCGAGACCCAGGCCCGGCGGGTTCTGGCTTTCGGCTTCGACCCCGACAGATCCCGTCTGACCTCGTCGCCGAAGGTGCTCGTCGAGGCTGACGCTTTCACCGGTCTCCCCGACGGTCTGGCCGTCGACGCCCGAGGTCACCTGTGGGTGGCCGAGTACTCCGGCTCAGCGGTGCACGAGTTCGCCCCCGATGGTGCACGTGTGCAGACCATTGCCCTTCCCACCCCGCAACCCACGAGCTGCGCCTTCATCGGACCGAGACTCGACCACCTGTGGGTCACCTCGGCTGCCGCAGACCTCGACGAGGAGAACCACCCGGACGCCGGGTCGATCTTCCTCGTCACGAGCCCAGGCACCACCGGCCTGGCCGTCCCGGCCTTCGGCGGCTGACTCCATGGCCATCACACTGCGCTCCGCCGACCTCGAACTCACGCTGACACCCGAGCGTGGCGCCGACATTGTCTCTCTCTGCGACCTCGCGACCGGCGTCCAAGTACTGGCCGTCTCCCCCACCGGCGACGTCACCTCCGGCCCGCTCAGCGCCGGCGGATCGATCGTCGCCTGGACCAGCGGCTACCCAGGCGGCTGGCAGCTGCTCGTGCCCAATGCCGGGCCGGAGCGCCTGCACGACGGCGTGGTGCAGGGCTACCACGGCGAGGCATCGCTGGCGCGCTGGCGGGTCGAGAGCCAGCGCGACAACGCGGCGCGGCTGAGCACCAGCCTGGTGACGGCGCCGCTGCGGCTCGTGCGAGACGTTGTCGTCACGGGTGCTCGCGTCATCGTGACCGATGCCGTGACGAACCTGTCGCCAGAGCCCTGCAGTTTCCGCCTAGCCCAGCACCCCGCATTCGGGGACGAATTCCTCGACGAGCACAGCTACGTGACGTCCCGCGCCCGGACCCTCATCACCGACGCCGACGCCCCGGGCACGCTCACCGGTGCCGACGCCGTCGGGGCTCCGGCCGAGCTCCTGCCGGCGGGGCCGGTCAATGGCAGCGTCGCGCTGCCCGGCCCGGGATCCGGCGAGGCACTGTTCGGGGCGCTGACGGGCTTCGCGCCCTCCGACGACGGCTCCACGAGCGCCACGTTCCACAGCCCGACCCGCGGCTTCGGCATGCGGTTGACGTGGGACCCATCGGTCTACCCGTACGCCTGGTTCTGGATCGAGGCTCACGCACACTCGGGCTGGCCGTGGTTCAAGCGGCTCTTCGCCGCCGCCGTCGAGCCGTGCAATGTGCTCCCCGGCGAGGGCGCCACACCCGACGGCCGGCAGCGCGGCGGCCCCGGCGCCACTCTCGACGGTGGCGCAACCCTCACCTCCGTGGTCCGCCTCGACCGCGTCCCCGCCTGATGCCCGTCCCGATGCACGTGCCGACCCCGAGGAGCTGACCATGAATTGTCGCCGGCTCGACCCCCGTGGCGCGGAGATCCTCGATGATTGAGGTGGATCTGGGGCGCACCGTCGAGTTCCGCGGGGTGGTGCGCGTGGAACGCACTGCGCGCGGGTGGTTGCCGCGGCGCCTGAGCGAGGAGGCGTTCCAGCGGTTGCCGGACCGGTTCATGCGGGCTGCCGTGGGGCAGTCCGCGGGGATCCGGTTGGCGATGCGCACTGATGCCACCCGGATGCGGCTCCGGGTGGCGGCGATGAAGATGGTGGAGAACCCCGAGCTGCCGCTACCGGAAGCCTGGTACGACGTCACCGTCGAGGGGCAGGTGATCGCCTCGGCGAGCTCTGACGTGGGCTCGCGCTACCTCTTCTCCTTCGAGAGCTCGATTGAGGGGATCGTTCCCGGGCCCGACTCCGAGCTGGAGTTCGAGCTCCCCGGAGGCGGCGAACGGGAGCTGGAGATCTGGCTGCCGTACACCGACGAAGTGGAGGTGCTGGGGCTGTGGGCGGACCGCTCGGTACTAACGCCTGAGCCGAGCGGGCGGTTGCGTTGGCTACACCATGGCAGCTCGATCAGCCATGGCTACAACTCGTCGCGGACAACCACGACGTGGCCGGTCGTGGCGGCGCGGCTCCTCGGGCTCGACCTCACGAGCTTCGGCTTCTCGGGAAACGCGATGCTCGACCAGATGACCGCCCGCACCATCCGTGACACTCCCGCCGACCTCATCACGCTGAAGCTGGGGATCAACGTCGTCAACGGTGATGCCATGCGGCTGCGGGTCTTCCGCGCGGCGGTCCAGGGATTCCTCGACACCATCCGCGACGGCCACCCCACCACCCCCGTGGTGGTGATCTCGCCCGTGTGCTGCCCGCCGGTGGAGTCGTGTCCGGGGCCAACGGTCTTTGAGGAGGGCCGGGAGCCGCAGTGGGTCACCACCGCCGGTCGGCCGGAGGAGATCGCAGCCGGCAAGCTGAGCCTCGGCGTCATCCGGGAGGAGCTGGCCGCCATCGTCGAGGCACGCCAGGTTGAGGACCCGTTCCTGGGCTACCTGGACGGGTCGCGGCTCTATGGTCCCGAGGACGCCGTGCGCCTCCCCATGCCCGACAACCTCCACCCCGACGATGCCGTCGCTGAGCTCATCGCGACGCGATTCGCGGAGCTGGTGCGCTGGCCGGGCGCAGAGGAGCCGGCTCAGGCGTAGGTGATCTCGATGAGGTGCGGCACGTAGACCTCCGAGTCGATGAAGGTCATGTAGGTCACCTTGCCGCTCTCGCGCGCGAACTCCGGGTGTTCCTTGCCGGCGTTGAAGAGCGACTTCTCGTTGGTCTTCTCCGGCCGGTAGACGACCTCGGGCTCGCTCCACGGTCCCCACATCTGCGGCGCGGTGCGGATGACGAGGATGTTCTCGCGGCGGTAGGTGGTGAGCGAGACGTAACAGCCGAGGTGGTCGTTCCAGGCGGCGGACATCTCGTTGGGAACGTTGTCGAAGAGGGGCGCGCTGGGCGCCCAAGCCTTGGACCACTCGGGCTCGGAGTCGGGCTGCTCCACTGTCGGCGCTGCCACGAGGTACTCGTAGGCGTCGAGGTGCTCGAGCTCGTCGGGGCGGACGCGCGCCAGGTACATCACGCCACTGGACTTCTCCTCCGGCTGGACGGATCCCCAGAGGTAGAGCCAGCCGTCGGCCTCCTGGATGAAGACGCCGAAACCTGGCTCGTCACCCTTCCAGAACTCACGAGTTCCGTCGGGCGCGACGAGGCGCTCGAAGTGGAAGTCAGCGCCGGCCCTGGCGATGCCCATGCCGTCGAGCTGGAAGGTTTCGAAGACGTCGAGCTTCTGGTCCATGGTGATGCGGTGGTAGTAGAGGTAGAGGTTGCCTCGCTGGTGGGTGCCGTGGATCGCCCACAGGCGCTGGGTGGATCTGTGCTCGGGCGGTTCGAACCGGATGAGCTGCCGCGCGCGCGTGCCGTCCGGCCCGGTGAGGTAGGTGAACTGCTTGATGCCCTCTGAGATGTCGTGTTTGGGCACGATGGCACCGGTGTTCGACAGCACCTCGGTCAGCGGCATGTGGCGAACGGTGTCGAAAGGTCCCTCGAGCGTGTCGCCGAAGATCCAGAACGTCCGGTCATCGGGCAGTTCCACGGAGGTGACGGCGTCCTGCCCGGAGATATCGACGTCGTTGTCGAGGAATTGCGTACCCAGGTCGCGGACGCCGGCCACCAGGGGGCTGTCTGGGAGAGCCATGCTTGACGGTAGCAGTTCAGTAGGGCCACGCTATGGCGAAGTATCTGATTTCGTTTCCGAGCCCCGCGATGACGGTGACCGCCGAGTAGCTGCCGACGGTAGCCGACGCAGCACACGCCGTCATCCAGGAAGCGAAGGTTGCCGGCGTCTACGTCTTCGGCGGCGGAATCGACGAGTCTGTTCCGCCGGTCCTGATCGACTCAGACGGAAGCGTGAGCGAAGGTACCTACCCGCAGACCTCGCAGATCGAGGGCGGCTACACGGTGCTGGAGTTGCCCTTTCGCGAGGCGGCAGTGTAGTGGGCAGCAAGGATCGCCACCGCGTGCCGCTGCTCGCAGGAGTTGCGTGAGTTCGCATATGACCCGATGGCCTAGGTGTTGTGGGTCATGACGTTGTGGTCACGTGGCAGGGATGAGGGAACGGGCCTCTGACCGGCACGATGGGTGGTGTCGAAGCCGTCCATCTGCTGGAAGAGACCCGTTCCATGACCCACCGTAATTCCCCGCTGACCCCTGCCGGAAGACAGCGCCTGGTCGATCGTGCCAAAGATGATGGCCGGCCGATTGCTCACGTGGCCGCCGAAGCCGGTATTGCCCGGGCGACCCTGACGAAGTGGGTCCACCGCTACCGCGCCGAGGGCATCGAGGCCCTGAAGGACCGCTCCAGTGCTCCTGCCCGCCGGCCCTCCCGGCTGCCGAGCGTGGTCATTGAGCTCATTGACTCCTGGCGGCGCGAGCACAAGTGGTCTGCCCGCCGCATCGCACTCGAACGGGCCGAGCGTGGCCATCACTACAGCGTGCGCACCATCGGGCGCTGGCTGAAGCGGCTAGGGATCTCGCGCCGTAGGGACCTCGATCCCAGCGGGGACAACAACCGCGAACCAGGCAGAATCATCGCGCGGTTCCCCGGCCACATGGTCCACCTGGACGTCAAGAAGGTCGGGAAGATCCCCCACGGCGGCGGCTGGCGCCTCCACGGCCGCGGCAGCGCCCAGACCCTGGCCGGCAAGCGGGCCCACAAGCAGCGCACCGGCTACGCCTACCTGCACTCAGCCATCGATGGCTACTCCCGCCTGGCCTACACCGAAGCCCTCGACGATGAAACAGCTGCCACCACGATCGGGTTCTTCGCCCGGGCCAGGGCCTTCTAGGCCGCCCACGGCATCAACCGCATGGTCCGCGTGGTCACCGACAACGGCTCCAACTACCGTGCCCGCACCTTCGCCCGAACCATCACCGCGCACGCCTCGCGCCACCAGCGCACCCGCGCCGGCACAACGGGAAAGCCGAGCGCTACCAGCGCATCCTTGCCGAGGAATGTCTCTACGCCCGCGCCTACACCTTCGAGGACCAGCGCCGCGAAGCGATCAGCGTCTGGGTCCACCACTACAACTACCATCGGCCCCACACCGCCTGCGCCGATCAGCCCCCGGCCACCCGCGTCCACGAACGCGTCACCAACGTCATCACCTCATACACCTAGTGCGCTAACCTCCTACTGAACTGCGCCCGCAGCAAAGCCGACGACGGTCCCATTCGCATCGTGCGCACACTCTCCAGGGCTCGCCGCCAGACTTGACATAATCGATGCAGGCTACCAGCACAAAGGATGCCCATGTTTGGAATTTCTCTTCTAGTTGCCCTCTTGGCTGTCGTTCTTACTTGGGGCACTCCCGTCGTCTGGGTTTCCTCAGTCTTTGCGATTATCGCGCTCTGGGCTTTCGGAGTGTCCGCAAACTTCAGGCACGAAAGGCACAATATCCCTAACACGGTTGCACTAGCGTCGATGGTGGCATTCCTCGCATCCGTGGTGCTGGCCATCGTGGGCATGGTCCTCTAGATCGATCACACCGTCCCCTCTGCCTGCAAGACCTCCCAGCTCGCAGCTGCGATCTGTTGCGCCCCCGGCCGATCAGTGAATCGCTCTGCCAGCGTGCGCGCTGCGAGGCCGGGCGGCAACGCAGCAGAGAACTTGAGCGCATCGACTGCTGCTCTATCGATCGCTGGCACCGCTTCAGCCACGTTTGCGCGGCGGATATCGTCCAGACTCACGATGCCCTCGAGGGCGAGATACTCGTTATCCATCGAAGCCACCGGCGCGCCGAGAGCTGCAGCAAACGTGGCGTTGGCTCGTAAGCCGGCCCACGTCCATAGTTCGCGTCCGGCGGGCTTGTCTCGGATGACCAGAGCGTTCGCGGAAACGTCGGCCTGATCGTCCTCTCTCAGGCCTGCCAGCGCCTTCTTCGCCCGCGCAGACAACGTCACGCCGGGGGTTGCCCCAAGCAGGACATCCCGTTGAGCTCGCATGAGCTCGAAGGAGAGCGCGATCGGGCCGCTGGTCCACCTGACATCGCCACGCCTGGGTTCTGGATGTACATCGACGACGAAACGTCTCCAGTCCACGTCCAGTACGCGCCACCCATATCCGTTCAATACCAGGGGTTTGGTTCCGCGCTCAGACTCTGGGGGCAAAGCCAATGGTGAAACGAAGCCAATCTCCTTGGTTCCGGCGAGGACCCGCAACTGCTTCTCGACCGTGAACGAGGAGAGGAGATCCATGAAGTGACGGCGTCCGAAGTTTTTCTCGGCTGATGGACCGATCATCAGCAAGTCACCGTCCGCGGCGAGGAACTCTTCGTTTTGGAGATACTGCAGTACTTCTTCACCATCGTCCATGAGCGCGAGATCACCCCACCAGGATCTCCAGCAGTGTGCACCGAACGACCCCTCCTGCAACGCCACCGCCAGCAGCTGCTGGGCAGTCAGGTGTCTCGGTTGCGGCGGTGGTGCGACGGGCTCCACGAAGCCACGCTCCCACAGCAGCAGGATGGCGGCGGCAAGCGGCAACTGGTTCCGCTCAGTCACTAGGAAGAGCATGTTCCTCTCGGAGCCCGAGCGCCGCCCGGTGCGCCCGAGTCGCTGCAAGAAGGAGGCAACTGTCCGAGGTGAATCGACTTGGATAACTCGATCCAAGTCTCCGATGTCGACTCCCAGCTCGAGCGTCGAGGTGGCCACGATCACGCAGTTCCGCGACTCTGCGAATGCCCGTTCGCTGCGCCGCCTTTCCTCGACGGCCAGCGACGAGTGCGACAGGAAGGTCTCCACTCCTAGCTCACGCAACTCGTAGGAGAGCTCCTCCGATTTGCGTCTCGACTCGAGGAAGACGAGCCTCTTCTCACCCTGGTGCAGCGCCGTGGCGCGGCCCACGGCTTACGCCGAGAAACCCTGCGCATGGTGGTGGGTTAAAGCGACAATGGCATCTTCTTCGCAGGAGTATCGAGCTGGTTGGGGACTGTGCGGCGAGTGGAGGTCCGAGCCAGGGCGAGTAGGCGATCCCCGGCCATCCCGTCACCCGATCGCCGTAAACTTCCCCCATGTGCGGACGCTTCGCTCAGGCCACTGGTGATCGCGGGCTGATCGACGCCTTCTCCATCCATCAGGTGATGGCATCCGAGCTCGGACCGTCCTGGAACGTGGCGCCCACGCACCCGGCGTACGTGATCCTCGAGCGCTACGAGGACGCCGCCGGGCCGGTCACCGATGCCACCGCGGCCTCCCCCGCCCTCACCCGCCAGCTCCGCACTCTGCGCTGGGGCCTCGTGCCCTCCTGGGCCAAGGACCCCGCCATCGGCTCTCGCATGATCAACGCCCGATCCGAGACCGTGACGGAGAAGCCCTCCTTCCGCACCGCCGCAGGCAAACGCCGCTGCCTGGTGCCCGCCGCCGGCTACTACGAATGGCAGAAGCTCGGAACCGGCTCGCGCCCGCGCAAGCAGCCCTACTTCCTGCACGGCGGCGATCTCGACACCCCGCCGGGCAGCGAGCCGCTGCTCGCCTTCGCCGGCCTCTACGAAGCCTGGCGGGATCCGTCCTTGCCCGAGGACCACCCGGATCCCTGGCTGCGGACCTTCACCGTCCTCACCCGCCCCGCCACCGACGCCCTCGGCCACATCCACGACCGCTCCCCCGTGCTCGTCCCACGCGAGCTGCACGGCGACTGGCTCGACCCCGACCTCACCGAGGTCGACTCTCTTATGGCGGCCATCCCGGAGCCGCACCTCTCTCCGAGGCCGGTCTCCCCCGCCGTCGGGAACGTGGGCAACAACGGCGCTCACCTCATCGAGCCCATCGAACTGGACGGAGCGCCGCCTTCCGACTCCTCCACCGATAGCCCCTGAGCCGACTCCAGGAGGATGATGGAGCCATGTTCACCGCCATCGTCATCATCACCGCCGACACGTCCCGGATCCCCGAGGTGGCCCAGGAGGTCGCCGAAATCGAGGGCATCAGCGAAGTCTACTCCGTCACCGGCGAGCCCGACCTCATCGCGATCGCCCGCGTGAAGGAACACGAGGACCTCGCCGGCGTCGTCGCCGACCGGCTCAGCAAGGTCGAGGGGGTGCGCAACACCATCACGCATATCGCCTTCAAGGCCTACTCCCGCCACGACCTGGCCCAGGCCTTCAACATCGGCCTGGACTAGGCAGGCTCAGCCACCACCCGCTCGCGCCACAGTTCGTCGACCTGGGCGCGCAGATCCTCCACCCCACCGGCGCCGTCCAGCAGGACATCGGCCGCCGTCACGCGCTCGTCGTCGCTGGCCTGCGCAGCGATGCGCCGGTCCGCCTCCTCAGCGCTCGAACCCCGCCCCCCGATCAACCGCCGCCGGCGTACCTCGGCTGGAGTGTGCACCACGACGAGCAGGTCGAAGTCCTGAGCCCGGCCGACCTCGATGAGCAGTGGGATGTCGTGCACGATCACACGCTCTCCCGCCTCGAAGGCCTGTCGCTCACGCTCGGCGGATAGCCGCCGCACCTCCGGATGCACGATACCGTTCAGGCGCGCCCGCGCCTCGTCGTCCCCGAAGACGATCGCCCCGAGGGCCTGGCGGTCCAGGGAGCCCTCCTCATTCAGCACCTCGGGGCCGAATTCCTCCACCACCCGCGCGAGCCCGGGCGATCCGGCTGCGACGGCCTCGCGGGCCAGTAGGTCCGCGTCGATGACCACCGCGCCCAGCTGGGCGAAACGGGAGGCGGCCGTGGACTTCCCGGCCGCGATCCCCCCGGTGAGGCCGATGCGCAACGGATGCGTGCCCGTCCCGCGTTCGGCTGTCTCCGTGCCGGCGTCGTCGTGGCTCATGGCACCAGCGTATTCGGCACGCTCCCGCTCACCACACCATCATCAGGGCCAGCGCGCGTGCGCCCAGCAGGACGGCGATCAGCGTGAGGGTCCCCGCCTTGCTGAGCCGCCACAGGGCAGAGGCGTCGCCCGTGGGCTCGCCGCTGCGGGCGGAGCCGATGACGTCTCCGGCGAGGTAGAGCAGCAGGATCGCGGTGCTGGTGAGCAGCACGATGGCCGGCAGGCCTGCGACCGCCTGCGTGGCCAGGGCCAGGCCCACCATCGCGACCGTCTCGGCCACGAACCCACCGGCGATGAAGATCCACGCCGCCGGAGCGCTCTCGCGATACTGAACGAAGGCCGGAACATAAGCTCGATCCTCTGGTGAGAGCCACTGTTCGCCGTCCCGCAGCGCCACGTGCGGAGGTGCCGGGCGCAGCCGGATCCGCATCGCTCGCGCCGGAAGGCCGACCGCCAGGCCGGCCAGGTAGTGGCCCGCTTCGTGAATCAGCACCGCCATCCACACGGTGGCTGCGATGTAACCCAGGGCGGGCCACACCGCGCCCAGCATCTCCAGCACGCTCGCCCCCTGCACTCGTGTCGTCCGCCGCCCATTCTCGCAGCCACGCGGGCTGACCCTGCCACCACCATGCGTGTGCGCAGCACCTCCGAGCACGGCACGATGGGAGGGACAGCAACTCCCCCACGTGAAGGAGCATCATGCCCAAGCCCCTCGTCTCCCGAGCCACCACCGCTTGGTCCGGTAACCTCTTCGCAGGCTCCGGCACCACCAAGCTCGCTTCCTCCGGCGTGGCTTCCTTCGACGTCGCGTGGAAGAACCGCGCCGAGGCACACGAAGGCACCACCAACCCCGAGGAACTGCTCGCCGCCGCTCACGCCACCTGCTTCTCCATGGCGCTGTCGAACGAACTCGACGGCAACGGCACTCCCCCGGAGAAGCTGGACACCGCTGCCGAGGTCACCTTCGTCGCAGGTGAGGGCATCACCGGCATCAAGCTCACGGTGACGGCCACCGTGCCGGGCATCTCGGCTGAGGACTTCGAAAAGATCGCCCAGGGCGCCAAGGTGGGCTGCCCGGTGAGCCAGGCTCTCAAGAGTGTGGAGATCTCGCTGGACGCCACGCTCGCCTGAGCCACCTCGCGCAGGTCACACAGCGCACCGCGTCACCGCAGCACCAACGACTGAGGCCCCCACCGCATGGTGGGGGCCTCAGACGTTCAGCGAGCCGGAGCTAGCCGTTCAGCAACCTCAGTTGCCGGTGAGCTTCTCACGCAGTGCCGCCAGGGCCTCGTCCGAGGCCAGGGTGCCGGCGTTCTGAGCGGGCGAGGAGTAGTTCGCCGGAGCGGCCTCCGAGCGGGACTCGCCACCCTCGCTGCTCTCGCTGGTCGAAGACGAGCTGGAGGACGACGAGCCCACAGCGCCCTCGGCAGCAGCCTCGGCGTCGGCGTCGATCGCAGCCTGGATCTGCTGCTTGTGCGCTTCCCAGCGCTCGTGCGCCTTGGCGTACTCCGCCTCCCAGGCCTCGCGCTGGGTCTCGTAGCCCTCGAGCCATTCGTTGGTCTCCGGGTCGAAGCCCTCGGGGTACTTGTAGTTCCCCTCCTCGTCGTACTCGGCAGCCATGCCGTACAGCGAGGGGTCGAAGTCCTCGGAGTTCGGGTCCACGCCGTCGTTGGCCTGCTTGAGCGACAGCGAGATGCGGCGACGCTCGAGGTCGATGTCGATGACCTTGACGAAGACGCCGTCGCCGACCTTGGCCACCTGCTCGGGCACCTCCACGTGGCGCTGGGCCAGCTCGGAGATGTGCACGAGGCCCTCGATGCCATCCTCAACGCGCACGAACGCACCGAAGGGAACGAGCTTGGTGACCTTACCGGGCACGACCTGGCCGATGGCGTGGGTGCGTGCGAAGGCCTGCCACGGGTCTTCCTGGGTGGCCTTCAGCGACAGCGAGACACGCTCGCGGTCCATGTCGACGTCGAGCACCTCGACGGTGACCTCCTGGCCGACCTCGACCACCTCGTTCGGGTGGTCGATGTGCTTCCAGGACAGCTCCGAGACGTGCACGAGGCCGTCCACGCCACCGAGGTCCACGAAGGCACCGAAGTTGACGATGGAGGAGACCACACCGGGGCGCACCTGACCCTTCTGCAGGGTCTGCAGGAAGTTCGAGCGCACCTCGGACTGGGTCTGCTCGAGCCAGGCGCGGCGGGACAGCACCACGTTGTTGCGGTTCTTGTCCAGCTCGATGATCTTGGCCTCGAGCTCCTGACCCACGTAGGGCTGCAGGTCGCGAACGCGGCGCATCTCCACCAGGGAGGCGGGGAGGAAGCCACGCAGGCCGATGTCCAGGATGAGGCCGCCCTTGACGACCTCGATGACGGTGCCGGTGACGACGCCGTCCGCTTCCTTGATCTGCTCGATGGTGGACCAGGCCCGCTCGTACTGCGCGCGCTTCTTCGACAGCAGCAGGCGGCCTTCCTTGTCCTCCTTCTGCAGGACAAGTGCCTCGATCTCATCGCCGACGGCGACAACCTCGTCGGGGTCGACATCGTGCTTGATCGAGAGCTCGCGAGAAAGAATCACGCCCTCGGTCTTGTAGCCGATGTCGAGCAGCACCTCGTCGCGGTCGACCTTGACGACGGTGCCCTCCACGATGTCCCCATCGTCGAAGTACTTGATGGTGCCGTCGATGGCGGCGAGGAAGTCTTCTTCGCTCCCGATGTCGTTGATAGCGACCTGGGGGGACGTCGACTGTGCGGGCGTAGTAATGGTCATTGAGCTGTGGACTCCGATACGGACAGGGATAGGACGCCGCAGGCTGCGACGCGGTTGGTCAGGATGGTGTTAGCTCGGCCAGGCAGCCTGCCAGACCGATGGAGGGCACGACGAGACGCCGCACACCGCCGGTTCTTGATGTTATCAGCCACGCCAGTCGCGGCGCGATACCAGATCCGGGCGCCTCGGCGCCCCAGAGGAGACCCTCACCACAGCGCCATCCCTGCGCTGGACGGTTGCGGCCCTAGAAGAAGATGCTCAGCGCCCAGACGGTGGCGAAGGCCGTGGTGCCGAGGATCGTCTGCATCCCGGTCCACGCGATCAGTGTCTGCTTCTCGGTGATCCCGAGGTAGCGATTGACCAGCCAGAACCCGGAGTCGTTGACGTGCGAGAGCACGGTGGCGCCACCGCCGATCGCGACCACCAGGGCGGCCAACATGGGGGCGGAGAGGTCCGCTCCCTCGGCCATCGGCGCGATGATCGCCGCGGCAGTCACTGTGGCCACGGTGCCGGAACCCAGCGCCACGCGCATCAACGCGGCAGCAATGAAAGCGAGCACGATGAGGGGTATCCCCACCTCACCGAGCGTCTCCTCGAGCGCATCGCCGACTCCGGACTGTTCCAGGACCTCACCGAAGACCCCGCCGGCGCCGGTGACCAGGACGATCAGCCCCACCGGGGCCAGCGCCTTGGAGGCCACGGACTGGATCTCCGCACGGCCCAGCCCGTGGCGCATGCCCAGCACGTAGAAGGCCAGCAGCACGGCGATGATCAGCGCCACGATCGGGTCACCGATGAGCCCGATGATCTGGACCGGCAGTTCGTCCTCGGGAAGGAAAGCCTCGGCGACGGTGCTGCCCAGGATCAGCACCAGCGGTACGGCGAGGATCAGCAGGATCATGCCGAAGCTCGGGACGGTGTCCGAGGTCGGGCCGCCGTCCTCGTCGTCGTCCTCGGTGTCCTCGGGCACGCCGACGTCAATCTTCTTCGAGATCAGCTTGCCGTACACCACCCCGGCAAGGATGACCGCGGGGATGCTGGCCGCGATACCGAGCGCGATGACCCAGCCGAGGTCAGCGCCCAGCACACCGGCGGCCGCCACGGGACCTGGGGTGGGCGGCACCAGGCTGTGCCCGGCGCTGATGCCGGCCAGCAGGGGCAGCGCCAGGGCCAGCAGCGGGACGCTGGCCTTGCGCACGAGGCTGTAGAGCAGCGGCATCAACAGCACGAGCAGCACATCGAAGAAGACGGGGATGGCCACGATCAGGCCGGTGCCGCCCAGGGACCACGGCAGGCGTTTCTCCCCGAAGGCCTCCACCAGGGTGTCGGCGATCTTCTCGGCCGCTCCGGTCACGCGCAGGATCTGACCGAACATCGCGCCGAGACCCACGATGATCGCCACGAAGCCCAGGACGCCGCCCATACCCTCCTCGACGACGTCGACGATGTCGGTCAGTGGTATGCCCACCACCAGCGCGGTGACGATGCTGGTCAACAGCAGCGCCACGAAGGCGTGCAGCTTCAGCTGCATGATCAGGAGGAAGAGAACCGCCACGGCCCCGACGACCGTGAGGAGCAGGGCGAGGGTGGACATGATGCGGACCTTTCGGGTCGGCGATGTCGCTGTGGATCGTCGCGGCGCTTAATCGAGCTCGTATCGGGTGAAACCCGAGTGGCCGTAGTCGACCAGTTCGCCGTCGTGCACCCGCAGCATCCGGCTCGGCATGAGCTGCCAGGTGCCCACCACGGTGCCATCCTCGAGGTTGAGCCGCACTATTTCGCCGCTGTGCGAGTGCTCCACGTAGGCAGTCTCCTCGTACACCACCATCGCGGAGATGCGCGGCGCCGTGAACTCCCAGCGCGCCTCGTCGTGATCCGGTTCGAGCATGAGCATCCGGCTCAGATCCTCGTTGAACGCGAAGCGATGGCCGCTGCTGTAGGCGCTGGTACCGAATAGCCGGAAGTCGCTGTCCTCGGTCAGGCTGTCGTAGTCGATCTCGCCGTAGGGCGGGCCCTCGGAGCCGTCCTCGGGGCTGATGGTGACCAGCTCACCATCCCAGTTGTGGGCGATCGGACGCCCGCTCAGGATCCGTTCGCCCTCCCGGGGGTGCAAGCCCAGGAGACCCGAGCGCAGCCCTGCCTCAGCCTGCACATCGATGACGAGCTCACCGGCGTAGTCGTAGATCATCAGACGATCCAAAGCCCCACCGCACCAGAGGTACTCGCCGTCGTCGATCAGATCGAAGCAACTCGAGAGCTTGCCCAGCAGCTCACCGGTGGCGGCCTCGACCAACACCGCATGCGCGTACACCTGCATCACCAGGACAGCGCCATCCGGCCCGACCTGTCCGAGGGCCACGAGATCCAAGGGCTCCGAGCGCAGGTCCTCCTCGGTCCACGGCCCAGGACGAGTGGAGTAGGCCCACGAGGTGAACAGCTGCTCGTGTTCGGGAACCTCTGCCAGGTCCAGGCTCCAGACCTCCTCGAGATCGAAGTCGTACAGGTTCACCGAAGCACTCGGGCCGGGCTCGCGGTCCTCGATCACCACGATGCCCGAGGCATGGAGCTGGATGGCCCGCACATGGAGATCGATGTCCTCGGTGTGCTCGTCCTCCCCCGTGGCCGGATCCAGCAGATGCAGTCGCCATTTCGTGGCGAAATCTCCCGGATCGCGGTCGATCGCGGAGGCGCAGATGATCTCCCCACCCGGTGCCGCCTCGTTCGCACACAGGGCGAGGTCCAGCTCACGCCGCCACAGTTCCTCGCCGCTGTCCGCATCGACGCCGTGCAGCATGGCGTCCTCACCAGTCCTGTCGGCGCTGACGGCGAACCAGACACCCTCCGCGGCACCGAGCGGCGGGGAGTCGGCACCGCCGAGGTTCGGAACGAAGCCCACGGAGGGCAGGTCGCGCAGATCCCGGATGTCGACGTCCCAGGCCGTTGCCGGCTGCTCGGGCGCCGGCCAGTTCGGATCCGGGGTGGGGTCGACCTCGGGGTCAGTGGGTGTCTCCTCGGGACCGGTGGGCGTCTCCTCGGGATCGGTGGGCGGATCCGTGGCCTGGGGCGTCGGATTCTGTCCACCCCCGGAGCCGAGGAGCAGGGAGGTGAGCAGCGCACCGGCAGCGATGACCAGAAGCGCGAACACGCTGAGCACAATGACGGCGGTGCGCGTGGAGTTCGAGCCCTCAGGTTCCGGCGGGGTCGTGGACGGTGCCCACACCCCAGGCCCCGCCGGGGGTGCACTTCCCGGGCGAGACGGCAACATGCCCCCGGAGGCGGGAGGAGCCCAGCCTCCGGCGGGCGGCGTTTCCCCGGGGCTGCCCGAGGGAGGCTCCTGCCAGGAGCCTGGCGGGAGGTTGTTCAGCTGGTAGGGCGAGGTTCCACCGGTGTGCGCTCCGGATGCCGCGTCGTAGTCGCCATAGGGGTCCGAGCCCTGCTCCCGGTCGTTGGACATCTCAGTCGACCGCCAAGCGACCGATGCCATCAGCAAGAATGACGAGCCCGTGGTCGTAGCCCATCGGGCGGACGAACTCGTCGAGCGGCGCTTCGAAGGAGACCTCGTCCAGCACGCTGCCGTCCGCCAGTGAGAGCAACGCGAGTTCGCCAGCGTTCGGCACGAGAACGACGTCGCCGACGACGACCAGCTCGGACTCGACCATGTCGAACTGCTGCTCGTCGGACCACTGCAGCTCGCCGGTTTCGGGATCGAGCAGGCTCACGTTCGACCGACCGACCTGATCATCGACGACGAGGATCTGGCCGGCGCTCTCGCGCAGGGTCAGGTAGTTGACCGGGCCGGCGATAGTGCCGTTCTCACCCAGTACCTCGCCGGTGGTGCGATCAACGCTCAGCAGGGTCGCTCCGCCGTCATAGAAGAAAGGCCCCGGGTACGCGACCTGCGTCCACCGAACCACGGTGGGCCGGAGGATCCGGGCGCCCTCGACCTCATGAAGCCGCTCGCCGGTGAACGAGTAGGCGACGGCGGTCCGCTCTTCGCCGTTGCCCGCCTCCTGGCACCAGAGCCGCTCGTCGTCCGCGACGACGAACTCGCAGTATGTCTCCGCAAGAATCTCGCCACTGACCGTGTCGATCAGAAAGGTGGCTCCGATGGGCCGCTCGATGCCGAAGCTCAGCAACTCGTCATCTTGTCCGTGGTTCATGAGCAGCGGCTCATGCAGATCGACCTCCCCTCCTCCCTGCGGCTCCGAGATCATCCGCTCGTGGATGTCGTAGGCCGAGAGGTCGATCTGCCACTGCTG
This sequence comes from Bogoriella caseilytica, assembly GCF_003752405.1. NCBI lineage: Bacteria > Bacillati > Actinomycetota > Actinomycetes > Allobogoriellales > Allobogoriellaceae > Allobogoriella > Allobogoriella caseilytica. The sequence continues at coordinate 3,228,533 of NZ_RKHK01000001.1, forward strand.
CTGGTGATCGAAGGAGAAGTGGTGCAAGTGAATCTGTGGGCCGGGCATGTCGGCCGACAGCAGGGTGATGCCATGCGCGCTGACGTGGACGCCGAGCAGCCGGAGCGAGAGCGAGGTCGACGCCGTGGTCTCCCCCGTGGCGGCGTCGATGCTGAGCAGCTCCCAGGAGTCCGGGACGTCGTCGGCCGAGCCGTTCAGGCCCTGGGCGCACACGATCTGCCCTTCCGGGCTGCCGGTGGGCGCGCAGATCGGGAGGAGCAGGTCCCGCCTCCACTGTTCCTCTCCGGTGCCGGGGTCCACAGCATGCAGCACCGGCTCGGCGCGGGTGAAAGGCTCCTCGCTGACGAAGAACCAGGTGTCCTCCACCTCACCTACCCCCGGGTTGACCCGTGGTCCGCCGAGAAACGTCTCGATCACGTACTCCGCGCTTCCCCGTAGCTCGGCCACCTCGGCGAACCAGGCGACCTCGATGTCCGGGGCCTCGACCGGGGAGGGTTCTTCTGCGGGTTCCTCTGCGGGTTCCTCTGCGGGTTCCTCGGTCGGTTCTGGCTCGGGCTCTGGTTCAGGTTCCGGTTCCTCGGCAGTGGCCGTGGGCGCAGGCTCAGGGGACGGCTCGTCCTCCTCACCGCGCTCGCTCAAGTACAGCCCGACGACAACGGCGGCGATCAGCAGCACGCCCACAGCGCTGAGCAGCACGATCAACCAGACCGGCCTGCCGGCGTCGACCTCGGGCCCGCCCGGTTCCCGCGGGTCGCCCCGGCCGGACGCGCCCGGCGGGACAGGCGGCCCCTGAGGCACCGGTTCGCCCGGCGTACCGGCCATCAGTGCGCCGCCTCATGCCACGAACGACCCGTGCCCACGGAGACATCGAGGGGCACGCTGAGTTCGGCGGCACCGCCCATCTCGCGCCGCACGAGCGCCTCGACCGCCTCCGTCTCTCCAGCGGCAACCTCCAGCACGAGTTCATCGTGCACCTGGAGCAGCATGCGGGACCTGAGCTTCTCGCGCTCGAGAGCCTCCCGCACGCGGATCATGGCCACCTTGATCAGGTCGGCTGCGGAGCCCTGGATAGGGGCATTGAGCGCGGCACGCTCGGCCATGTCGCGGCGCTGGCGGTTGTCGCTGGTGAGATCGGGGAGGTAGCGCCGCCGGCCGAGGTAAGTCTCGGTGTAACCGCTGCGGCGCGCCTCCTCCACCACCCCGGTGAGGTAGTCGCGCACGCCGCCGAAGCGGTCGAAGTAATCCTCCATCAGCCCGCGGGCGTCATTGACATCAATCCCGAGTTGGCGGGAGAGCCCGAAGGCGGAGAGGCCGTAGGCCAGGCCGTAGCTCATGGCTTTGATGCGGGAGCGCTGCTCGGGGCTGACCTCTTCGGTGCCGAAGACCCGCCGCCCGACGAAGTCGTGCAGATCCTCCCCGGCGCGGAAGGCCTCGATCAGCCCGGCGTCGCCGGACAGGTGCGCCATGATGCGCATCTCGATCTGCGAATAGTCGGCCGTCATGAGCGTCTCAAAGCCCTTGCCGACCACGAAGCCTTCCCGGATGCGCTGGCCGTGGGCAGTGCGCACCGGAATGTTCTGCAGGTTCGGATCGGTGGAGGACAACCGCCCGGTGGCGGCGATGGTCTGCTGGAAGGTGGTGTGGATGCGCCCGTCATCGGCCACGGACTTCAGCAGGCCGTCCACCGTCTGGCGCAACCGGATCCGGTCGCGGTGGGCGAGGAGGTGACCGAGGAAAGCGTGATCGGTCTTCGCGTAGAGATCGGCCAGTGCCTCGGCGTCGGTGGTGTAGCCGGTCTTGGTGCGGCGGGTCTTGGGAAGCTTCAGCTCCTCGAAGAGCACCTCTTGCAGCTGTTTGGGGCTGGAGAGATTCACCTCGTGCCCGATCGCGGCATAGGCGTCCGCAGCGTGCTGTTCCACCGCGGAATCGAACTCCTTGCGCAGCGCCTCCAAGCTCGCGACATCGGCGGCGATCCCGGCGACCTCCAACTCGGCCAGCACCCGCTGGACGGGGAGCTCCAGGTCGCGAAGCAGGTGGCGGGAACGGCGTTCGTCGAGCTGGGTCTCCAGCACGGTGGCCAGCTCCGCCACGGCGTGAGCGCGCATGCCCGCCGGAACGTCGGCCGCTGCCCCGGCGCCGGTCTCATCCAAGCCCTCGATGGCGAGCATGCCCTGGCCGCCGGGGGCGGACTCCTCGGCGAGTTCCCGGCCGAGGTAACGCTCGGCCAGGTCGCTGAGCTCGTAGCGACGCTGATCGGGCCGCACCAGGTAGGCGGCCAGAGACGTGTCACAGGTGACCCCGGCCAGGGCGAAGCCCTGCCCCCGGAGCGCGTGGCCTGAGGTCTTCGCGCCGTGGACCGCCTTGGGGGCGTCGGCATCGGCGAGCCAGGCGGCAAGCGCCGTCTCGTCCTCGGGCCCCAGATCCGTGAGGTCCGCACTGACCGCCGCGCCCTCGGCCGTGGCCAGCGCCACCGTCCAGGCTTCGCCCTTCCCCTGGGCCACTGTGCCCACCACGTCCAGACCCAGCCGCGGCGCCTCAGCGGTTCCGGTCCCGGCTGCATGCTCGGCCAGCCAGGCGGCAAGGCCACCCTCGACGTCGCCCACGGCCTGGACGGTCACCTCCGCGCCGGCTGCCGCGGGCGCGTGGTCGGCCATGCCGGGCAACACGGCAAAGACCCGGTCACGCAGGGCGTTGAACTCCAGAGTGTCGAAGAGATCACCGATGGCCTGGGGGTCACCCGAGCCGCGCACCAGCTCCTCCGGTGCCAGGGGCAGCTCGAGGTCGGTGACCAGCTCGTTGAGCTTGCGGTTGCGCACCACCTGGTCGAGGTGAGCACGCAGCGACTCCCCCGCCTTGCCGGTGATCTCCTCGGCGCGCGCGAGCACGCCGTCGAGCCCGTCGTAGAGGTTGACCCACTTCGCCGCGGTCTTCGGGCCGACACCGGGCACGCCGGGCAGGTTGTCCGAGGTCTCGCCGGTGAGAGCAGCCAGGTGCGGATAGCGCTCGGGCGGAACCCCGTACTTGGCCTCCACGGCGGCTGGGTCCATCCGCGCCAGGGTGGAGACCCCGCGCACCGGGTAGAGCACGGTGCATCGCTCGTTGACCAGTTGGAAGGTGTCGCGATCGCCGGAAATGACGAGCACCTCCATGTGCTGCGCGCTAGCCCTTGCCGCGAGGGTGGCCAGGATGTCGTCCGCCTCGTAACCCTCCTTGGTGAGCACGGGGACGTTCATCGCGGCGAGCACTTCCTGGATGAGCTCGACCTGCCCCTCGAAGGGCTGCGGGGCGGCATCGCGGGTGCCCTTGTACTCCGCGTACTCCTCGGTGCGGAAGGTCGGGCCGGAGAGGTCGAAAGCGACGCCGAGGTGGGTGGGCTGCTCCTCATCGAGCAGCTTGACCAGCATGGAGAGGAAGCCGTACACGGCGTTGGTGTGCTGGCCGGTGTCCGTGGTGAAGTTCTCCGCAGGCAGGGCGTAGAAGGCACGGAAGGCCATCGAATGCCCGTCCACCAGGAGCAGGCGGCCTGCCTCACCGGAGGGCGCCGAGGACTGGGTACTGGAGGCTTCGCTGATCCCGCTCACGGATGACACCCTAGGTGCTATGACCGACACATCGCCCGCCAACGGCCACCACGATGCCGCAGCTGCCGCCCCAGGCGCCGCCGGGGAGACGACCGGCTCACAGGGTCAGCCCGCTCCGGACACCGAGGGCGCCCGCGTCAAAGCATGGCTGGAAGGCCACACCGACGGCACGCTGGTGGGCAAGCTCGGGCTGGAGTTCGTCGCCGCAGGCCCTGAGGAGGTGGTCGCTCGAATGCCAGTGGAGGGCAATCGCCAGTACCACGGGGTGCTGCACGGCGGGGCAAGTGCGGCACTGGCCGAGACCCTGGGATCGGTGGCAGCCAGTCTGGCGGCGGGCGACGGGCGCGTGGCGGTCGGGATGGAACTGTCGGTGACACACCACCGGCCGGCTTCCGCGGGCTACGTGACCGGCCGCGCCACGCCCCTGCACCTCGGCCGTCGCACAGCCACCTACGAGATCGCGGTAACCGACGACCATGGCAAGCGGGTGTGCACCGCGCGCCTCACCTGCATGATGATCGAGGCGCCGTAGGCGCCCCAGCGGGCAGAACCGCCCTACTTCTTGGCGGCGCCGACCTGTTCGATGACGGCATCGGCCACCTCGCGCATGGTGAGGCGGCGGTCCATCGAGGTCTTCTGGATCCACCGGAAGGCCTCCGGCTCACTCAGCCCCATCCGGGTCTGCAGCAGGCCCTTGGCGCGATCCACGCGCTTCCGGGTCTCGAACTGATCCGCCAGCGACGCCACCTCGGATTCCAGCGAGGTGATCTCCTCGTGCCGGGAGATGGCGAGCTCGACCGCAGGCATCAGATCCGCCGGCGTGAAGGGCTTGACCACGTACGCCATCGCACCGGCGTCACGGGCCCGCTCGACGAGCTCTTTCTGCGAGAACGCAGTCAGCATGACCACGGCGCAGGTGCGGTTGGCGATGATGCGCTCCGCAGCAGTGATGCCGTCCATGACCGGCATCTTCACGTCCATGACCACGACGTCGGGCTTCAGTTCCTCGGCGAGAGCGATGGCTTGCTCGCCGTTGGCGGCCTCGCCGACAACCTCGAAACCCGATTCGCTCAGGGACTCGACGATGTCGAGGCGGATGAGGGTCTCGTCCTCGGCGACCACGACGCGCTTGGCATCTCCGGTCTCCTCCGGTGCGGCACCGGCCTCGGGACCGGGAAGTTCAATGGCGTCCACGCCCTGGCCTACGGCAGCCGGGCCGTCAGTGCCCTCGGCAGTGGTCTCGAGGTTCTCGTCGCTTGTCACGAGCGCAATCCTAGTACCGGCGCGGCAAAGTCAGCATTAAGGACGCCGGGCATCCGTAGGTGAAAGCAGTCACCCACGGGCGCTCGGAGCATCGCCAGACCCTGTTGCGTCCCCGTCCAGGCCCGCATCTGGGTGCAGCACAGGCCCCACGGTGGCGGGCACTGGCGCTCCGCCAGACCGCTCCGGTGGGGGCGGCACCGGCCACCGCGCCCTGAGGTCGTTGCGTAGCTCGCGGCCCCGGCGGCCACCCCTCCACTGCCAGAGCGCGGCCACCATGATCGCCCCCACAGCACTGCAGACCATCAGCGCCGTGCCTGCGCCGGCCCCCTCGGGCTCGGCGCGCCACAGGCCACCGGTGCTGATCAGCACCATCGCGCCCAGCATCGCCACCACCGAGGCTGCAGGCACGGGCGTGCGTTCGGTGTGGCGATGCAGCACCTCGAATTGCGGATGCGGGGCTGAGGGATCCTGGAGCGCAGCCCGGAGCCGGGTCCGTTCGCGTTCATGCGCCGCGGCGTTCGTCGCGAGTCCCACGATGATCACGACGATCCCCGCCACCACGGCAGCCGCACCGAGAAGGAAGCCGGTACGCAACAGATACTCCACGTCCTCGCCGTACTGGTGACGTTCTGCCGATAACCTCCACCATCTCGGGGGCGGACGCCGGTACGCCACGGTGAGCAGCACGTAGAGCGCGGCATAAGCAGCGACGAGCATCGCTCCGCCCGCGTATTGCAGGCGCCCACCCCAACGGATGCGCTGCCGTTCGCCGGTCGCGCCCTCGGCAGCGGCCGCTGCTCGTCCACCCCCGCGGGCACGTCGCCAGGCGGCGACTTCGGCCTCGGCAGGCCAGTGCGCGGCCATTCGCTCGCGCCGCCGGCGGTGCGCGGGGCGAATCCGACTCCCTACGGCCCCCAGCGCCCCGATGAGCGCCAGGCAGTATCCGAGGATCCCGGCAAGGGCCACCGCCATACTGTCGTAGAAGGTGTCTGTCCAGGCCACGATCGCGATCCCGAGGACTGCGATGGCCGCCACCGCCAGGTTCAGGACGGCGAAGGCCGTCAGGCCTGCGCCGGGGTCCGAGACCACCAGGCGCAGCTGGCCCGGATGCGGCACGGCGTGCACCGGCGCGCCGGCATCAGCGGCCCGAGCCAGTGCTCGCGAACTCGCCACCTCCTCGATGAGCGCAGCCAGGCATACCAGGAGCACCACGAGATAGCCCACCAGCAGGACCAGCGCCATCGTCTGCCTGATCCACTGGTCGAGAAAGTCCAGATCGGGGAAGCCTGCGCGGCGTTCCTCGCCGATCCATCCGGCCAGGAGAGCGAAGACTCCCACCACGGCCAGGCCGGCCACGACGGCAAGCAGCGTGCGACGCCAGGACCTGGCCCACTCGCCGACGTCGCCGATCGGGTACTCCCGCCAGAAGGCGGGCGCCGGGACGTCGCGCCTGTTCGGTGGCTCGCTCACAGCCGGTCAGCCTAGCCGCTACTGCGTTGTGGTACTCCAGGTGGGACTCGAACCCACACACCCGAAGGCGCCGCATTTTGAGTGCGGTGCGTCTGCCAATTCCGCCACTGGAGCCTGCGTGCAACGGGTACCTAGTTTACGCACGCACACGGCCGCCCAGGTTCACCTGGGCGGCCGGCGGCGCGGGTACGCGTCAGCGGCTGTAGGTCTCGCCGATCTTGTGCACGCGGATGGAGTTGGTGGAACCCACCGTGCCCGGGGGCATACCGGCGACGACAACGATGCGGTCGCCCTCGTTCGCCAGGCCGGAAGACTGCAAGAGCTGGTCCACCTGATTCACCATGTCGTCGGTGTGAGAAACGGTGGGCACCGTATAGGTCTCCGTACCCCAGGTGACGGCCAGACGTGCCCGGGTGGTCGGATCCGGGGTGAAGGCCAGGTGCGGGATCGAGGAACGCAACCGCGCCATGCGGCGGGCCGAGTCACCGGACTGGGTGAAGGTCACCAGGTACTTCACCCCGAGGGTGGTGGCGATCTCCTCCGCGGCGTG